>NZ_FXUI01000021.1:0-39648 GCF_900182875.1 Novosphingobium panipatense | reverse complement strand
CGACGATGTTCTTCGTCCCGGCATCGACTTCGGCCATCAGCGTGTCGCAATCCTCACGGGTGCGCACGGCATGGACCCCGGCCAGCTCCGCGCCCGAGCACGACAGGCGGCGCGGGTCGCCCCCGGTCGCCCAGACAAGCTTGCCGTACCCCAGCGCACCGCCGCTCGAGAGCGTCAGTTCCTTGGCCACCGGATCCACTTTCGTGACCTCGGTGGACAGCCTGAAGGTCACCTCCTTCTCGGCCCAGAACGTCGGCGGGCGGATGTACAGACGATCGAACGTCTTCTCGCGCGCGAAGTACTCCTTGGAGAGCGGCGGACGCTCGTACGGGTACTCCGGCTCCCGGCCGATGACGGTGATGGTTCCCTCGAACCCGTTCTGGCGCAGGGCAAGCGCGCACTGCGCACCCCCATGCCCCGCTCCCACGATGACAACGTCTGCTTTTTCCATGGGCGCCTGCGTTCCGCAATTTTCGCGCGCGGTCAATGCCTCTCACGCAACCCCGTTGCGGTATTGCTCCTTAGCTTGTCCGTTCCCGCACCGGGTGCATCTATTTCAGGGCTTCCATCGTCAACTCGAGCGAACGGATTTGCGCCTCCGGATCGTAGGTAGCGACGCTGACGATCAACTCGTCCGCCTGAGTACGCGCCACGAATTCCTCGATACCCGAACGCACCGCCTGCGGGGTGCCCACCGCGGTGACCGACCGCACCTGCTCAAGCATGGCACGGGCCGCACCGGGAAGCCCGGCCCGGTAGTCGCGCACGGGCGGCTGCAGACGCCCCGGATTGCCCGAACGCAGCGCCACGAAGCTCTGGTCCGTGGAGGATGCGAGATAATGCGCTTCCTCGTCTGTGTCCGCCGCCAGGACATTGATCGCGGCCATGAAGTGCGGCTTCTTCAGGGTTTCCGAAGGCTGAAACCGCTCGCGGTAGACGCGGGCTGCGTCATCCAGGGCCGCAGGCGCGAAATGCGAGGCGAAGGCATAGGGCAGCCCCAGCATGGCAGCCAGTTGCGCGCCGAAGAGGCTTGACCCCAGTATCCACATCTCGACATCCGCTCCGGCGGCCTGCGGCGACGGCACTCCGCCTGCCGCCTGTCCGGCGAAGCGCGCCTGCAGTTCCACCACATCGTTGGGGAAGCGCTCGGCCGCGGCATGGATGTCCTTGCGCAAGGCATGGGCAAGCCGCCCGTCCGCGCCGGGTGCCCGGCCGAGGCCGAGATCGACCCGACCCGGGAAAAGCGCTGCCAGCGTGCCGAACTGCTCGGCTATGACATAGGGGGTGTGGTTGGGGAGCATGATCCCGCCCGCACCGATCCGGATCGTGCTGGTGGCGTTGCCAAGGTGCGCGAGCACCACGGACGTGGCGCCGCCGGCGATGCCCTCCATCCCGTGATGCTCTGCCACCCAGTAGCGCTTGTAGCCGGTGCGCTCGGCCGCCTGCGCTGTACGCACGCTGATGTCGAGGGCTTCGGCCACGGTTCCGCCCTCGCGGACGGTGACGAGATCGAGAACAGAAAGCGGAACCATGGGAAAACCTTTTTATTGTGCCTTGCCCGGCGCGGCCTCCGCACCAAGCTGGGAAAGATAATTGCGCGCCGTGGTCGCCGCGTCCGACTGCGGGGCTGCCGCGATCACGGAGTCCCAGCTCCGCCGCGCTGCGGCCTCGTTGCCGGACAACATGGCGATGACGCCGGCTTCAAGGCCGATCTCCGGATCCTGAGGCGCCAGGCCAGCGGCCTTTTCGATCTCCGCCTGCGCTTGCGACAGCTTGTCCTGCCGCCGGGAAAGCGTGGCGGAAAGCAGCCATGCCTGCGGATTTGACGGCTGAGCCGCACGCGCCTCGGCAAGGGCGTTTGCCGCCTCTTCCGGCTGCTTCACCGCGACAAGGCCACGCGCGCGGTCCAGTGCGATCGAGGCGGCAAGTTCGGTATCGCCGACGATCTTGGCATCGGTCGCGGCGGGGGCCAGCAGCGATAGCGCCTCTCCGGCCTTTCCGGCCGCCAGCCCCGCGTTCCCCGCCATAGCCCCGAGACGGGCCCGGCTGGCATGATCGGTTGCCTCAGCGGCATCGCGGGCATTGATGAAGGCGACCCGCGCCTCATCCCAGCGGTTCAGCTCGGACAGCGCGACGCCCAGACACAGCCCGGCCCGCACCCGCTCGCGCCCGATGGCATCCCCCAGCGCCGTCCGTGCGAGTTCTGCGGAGCGCTCGGGATTGGCCTCGACCGCGGCAAGGCAGCCATCGCCATCGGGGCCGCGGGAGGGCAGGGCGACATTACGGGCTTCACGGGCTCGCCTGTCCCGGTCCTCCTTGTCTTTCTTCTCGATGATCTCGATCGGAAGAGACGAGGCATAAGGCCGGGTCGCGCTGGGCAGCGCGGAGGCCGGTCCGACCTGGGCCATGAGGGGAAGCAGGAGAAGCACGGGGGACATGTCTATTCAGGACTCCGCAGAAGCCTCCGGCGCGCGCGGCAGCACCAGTTCCGCGACGGTGCGCAGCAGCAGGCGAATGTCACTATCGCGCGAGAGACGGTGATCGCCGTCCTTGACGAGAGTTACCTGCACATCCTGTGAACGCAGGCGTTCGGCCAGTTGCAGTGCGATGTCCCAGGGCACATCCGCGTCACGCTGGCCGTGCAGCAGGCGGACGGGAGCATCGATGGCGATCTCCCCCTCGAGCATGAGATTGGCCTGTCCGTCCGCCCAGAAGCCCGGGTGAGTCGGAGTCGGCTCCGGGCCGTAGGGATTGTCCTCGAAGATCGTCTCGCCGTCGGCCAGCAGGGCCTTGTCCATCTGCGGAATGCCCCACTCGGTGAAGTCCGGCGCAGCCGCGATGCCGACCAGGCCAGCCAGGCGATCGCCCAGCGCCAGCCCGGCCATGAGCATCAGCCATCCTCCCATCGAGGATCCCACGAGCACGATCTTCTCGTCCGTCTCGAGCGCCGCGATCAGGGCAAGGACCTCCGCCTTCCAGCGTGAAAGCGTGCCGTCGGCGAAATCGCCGGGGCTCTCTCCGCATCCGGAATAGTCGAACAGGAGGCAGGGAAGACCGCTGGCCCGAGCCATGTCGAACAGCGCAGCCGCCTTCGAACCGGCCATGTCGGACATGTAGCCCGGCAGGAAGACGATGACGGGGCCGTTGCCGGGCGTGAAGCGGTACGCGATGGAACGCCCGTCCGAAAGATCGAGGTAGCTGGTCGAAGTCATGGCCCCTTATTGGGAACCCGCACGCGCCACGGCAAGGCGGAGACCGTATTCGCCGTCGAAACCGCTGGACCACCTGCTGCGAATCGGCTTTTAGAACCCGATCAGCAACTTCGG
This sequence comes from Novosphingobium panipatense, assembly GCF_900182875.1. Lineage (NCBI taxonomy): Bacteria > Pseudomonadati > Pseudomonadota > Alphaproteobacteria > Sphingomonadales > Sphingomonadaceae > Novosphingobium > Novosphingobium panipatense. The sequence continues at coordinate 36,322 of NZ_FXUI01000021.1, read as the reverse complement.
GCCGACATGAGCGCCAAGGTCATCCGCTTTCCTTCCCGGCCTACCCGGCTTGCCTTGCGGCTTGAATGGTTCGCTTCCGATCGCCGGGTGCTGGCGGGCATATGGGCGATCTATCTCGCCCTGCGCGCGGCGGTGCTGCTGATCGACGTACAGCCGACGTCCGATGCCGAATGGTACTACCTGCGGGCGGCAAGTCTGGCTGCGGGGCAGGGTTACCTCGACAATGCGGGCGCTCCGACCGCATTCTGGCCGCCGGGCTGGCCGCTGGCGCTCAGCCTTGTGTTCTTCCAGTTCGGCGTGTCCACCGGCGTGGTGGGCCTGTTCAATCTGGCCTGCGCTGCACTTACCGGAGCGCTCACACTGGTGCTGGGGCGCCGCCTGTTCGGGTCCGAAGCGGCGGCGCGAGCGGGCCTTCTGCTGCTGGCCGTCTACCCGAACGCGATCGGCTATGTTCCGCTTGCCCTTACGGAAGTGTTCTACACCGCCCTTCTGATGACAGCGTGCTGGATCATCGTGGCCCGCAGTCATTGGCTGCACCTTGTCAGCGCCGGTGTGCTCTTCGGGTTCGCCACCCTCGTCAAGGCGCAGACGGTGGTTGTCATACCGGTTCTCTTCGCGATTGACTGGCTGCGCAAGGACCCTCTTCTCGGCCGCTTCCCGCGCCTCTTCGCAGAAGGCCTGCTGGTGCTGGCCGTGGCAGCGGCGACCGTGCTGCCCTGGACGATCCGCAACCAGGTGCAGCTTGGGCACTGGATCGCCGTCTCCACCAACGGGGGCTATACGCTGCTGACCGGCAACCACGACAGCGCCACAGGGGACTACTCCCCCGACGCCACCGTCGTGAAGGACCTCATGGCCCGCGCCGGGCTCGACGAAGCAAGCCGGGATGCCGCAGCGCGCGGGCTGGCCATCGCCTGGATCGCCGAGAACCCGGACCGCTTCCTCGAACTGGCTCCAAAGAAACTTCTTCGGCTCTGGCTACCCGATGGCGAAGCCGAGTGGGCCTACCAGGCCGGCGCACCGGGCTATGAGCGTATCGAAATAGCTTATCGCGCCGTTCGGCTGCTCAACCAGGCCTATTATCTGCTGCTGATGGCGGCGTTCGCGGTTGCCTTCTTCGTGATGGTCGCCCGTCGGCGGAAGGACGGCCAACGGTGGCTGGGCTGGTGGCTGACGCCCTATGGCATCGCGCTGTATCCAACGCTGATCTGCCTGGTATTCTCCGGTCAGTCCCGCTTCCACTACCCTGTCATGCCATGGGTTTGCATGACAGCCGGATGGCTTTCGATGGTCATTCTGGCCAAGCTGAGCGAACGCAGGCCAGCGGCACCTACCCTGCACTGAAGCGTCAGTAGAGGGTTGGCGCCATCACGCGCAGCACGAGCTTGCCATCGGTTCCCAAGGCACCCGTCAGCGTGCTTTCGCGCCGAGAGACGGGCTCGTCCCAGGCCTGAACCACGCCAATGGAGAGAGCAAGCACCGCAGCAATGGCAACTGCGACGCCTATTCGTGTACCTCGTCTGCGTCGGTGTGGCCCGGAAGCCATCGCTCACCCCTACGTTGTCGCGTAAGGCCGATCTTACAGCATCGCCATCGGGAGCGAAAGACCGTTGGCGCCCTGCGTGAGGACCGTCGTTGGATGGTCTTTGGCGAGCCGATGCCGAGATTCGCCTCATGCCGCCATCGTCCACGGCCACGATGACTATCGGACGACCCGGCTTCCCCCGGCGTGGTGGATGGCCGCCTGAACGCGAGCATCCCCACCCGGCTCTGGCGAAAACGGCGTCTGTTCCAGCATGCGAAGCCATTTAACGGACGCCGCACCTTCACCTGAAGGCCCGCTTGTGCCATGGCGCGCTCCAAATCCCAGACGCTTTGCCGCCCACATGCTTTGGTATCGCATGGGGCAAACGAAAGATGAGTCCGTCCATGTCCGAAATGTTCAAGATCAGCCTTCCCGACGGTTCCGTTCGCGAGATGCCGCAGGGATCGACTCCTGCTGATGTCGCTGCAGCCATCGGCCCGGGCCTTGCCAAGGCGGCCCTTGCCGCGAAGATCAACGGCGAACTGGTTGACCTGTCCCTTCCGTTCACCGGCGATTCGCAGCTCGCGCTGATCACCAGCCGCGACGAGGCCGAAGCGCTGGATCTGGCCCGGCACGATTACGCGCACATTCTGGCCGAAGCCGTGCAGGCGCTGTTCCCCGGAACGCAGATCACCTTCGGCCCATCGACGGACGACGGTTTCTACTATGACTTCGCGCCGAAGGACCGCCCGTTCACGGACGAGGACCTGCCCGCGATCGAAGCGGAAATGCGCAGGATCATCGCCGCCGACAAGCCGCTGCGCCGCGAAGTCTGGGATCGGGAACAGCTCATCAGCCGCTGGAAGCAGCAGGGCGAGACGTTCAAGGCCGAATGGGCCGCCGAACTGCCGGGTGACGAGCCGCTGACGGTCTACTGGTCCGGCGAGGACTGGCTCGACATGTGCCGCGGCCCGCACCTGCCCTCCACCGGCAAGCTGGATCCGAGCGCCTTCAAGCTGACGCGGGTCTCGGGCGCCTACTGGCGCGGCGACCAGAACAACGCGATGCTCAGCCGCATCTACGGCACCGGCTGGCTGAACAAGAAGCAACTCTCCGCACACCTGACGCGCCTTGAGGAGGCCGCGAAGCGCGACCATCGCAAGCTCGGCAACGAAATGGACCTGTTCCATCTTCAAGCCGAAGCGCACGGTTCGGTCTTCTGGCACCCCAAGGGCTACCTGATCTGGCGTGAACTGGAAGCGTACATGCGCCGCGCCATCGACGGCGCCGGTTATCGCGAGGTGAAGACCCCGCAGGTCATGGACGCGCGCCAGTGGGAGCAGTCGGGTCACTGGGGCAAGTACCGCGAGAACATGTTCGTCATTCCGGACGAAGTGCCCAATGTGGAGGACGAAGGCCCGATCGTGTCGGATGCGGCGGAGTGGATGGCGCTCAAGCCGATGAACTGCCCTGCGCACGTCCTGATCTTCCGCCAGGGGATCAAGTCGTACCGCGAACTGCCGATGCGCCTCTACGAGAACGGCTGCTGCCACCGCAACGAACCGCACGGCGCGCTTCACGGCCTGATGCGCGTGCGCCAGTTCACGCAGGATGATGCCCACATCTTCTGCCGCGAGGATCAGATCGTGAGCGAAGTCCAGGCGTTCTGCGAACTGGCCGACCGCATCTACAAGGACTTCGGCTTCACCTATTCCATCAAGCTTGCCCTGCGTCCCGAAAAGCGCTTCGGCAGCGACGAGATGTGGGACAAGGCCGAGGACGAGCTGCGCAACGCTGTGGTCCGCGCCGGTCTTGCCACCGAGGAATATGGCTGGGAGGAACTGCCCGGCGAAGGCGCCTTCTACGCGCCCAAGCTGGAATGGCACCTGACCGACGCGATCGGCCGCACCTGGCAGGTCGGCACGATCCAGTCCGACCGCGTGCTGCCTGAGCGCCTCGACGCCAGCTACATCGGCGAGGACGGCGAGAAGCACCGCCCGGTCATGTTGCACCGCGCGATCTTCGGCTCGTACGAACGCTTCATCGGCATCCTGATCGAACACTTTGCGGGCAAGCTGCCGGTGTGGCTTGCGCCGGTGCAGGCGGTCGTCGCCACGATCGTGTCCGACGCCGACGGCTATGCCGCCGAAGTCACGGCCAAACTGAAGGCCGCGGGCGTTCGCACCGAAACGGACCTGCGCAACGAGAAGATCAACTACAAGGTGCGCGAGCATTCGCTGAAGAAGGTTCCGCACCTTCTCGTGGTGGGCAAGCGGGAGGCCGAGGAAGGCACCGTGGCGATCCGCACGCTGGGCGCCGAGCACCAGAAGGTCATGTCGCTTGAGGACGCGATCGCGCTGCTCAAGGGTGAGGCTCTGGCTCCGGACTTGAAGGCATGATCCAGCGCGAGCTCATCGACACCGCGTGGGTTCCGGGCGGAGAAAAGCTCGAGCTTTTCAAGCACGACCAGGACTTCATGATCGTGCTCGGTCACAACGAGTTGATGAGCACGCGCAAGTGGGGGTCGGAGGAAGCTCTCGCGACGATGGCATGGGAGCGCATCCGGAACTCCCGGCGGCCTCACATGCTGATTGGCGGCTACGGCATGGGTTTCACTCTCAGGGCGGCCCTGAAGGTGATGCCCGAAAACGCTCAGGCAACCGTGGTGGAACTCGTGCCCGAGATCATCGAATGGGCGCGTGGCCCCATGGCGCATGTCCAGCAGGGCTGCCTGGACGATCCGCGCGTGAACCTGCTGATGGGCGACGTCTCCACCGTCATCGGCGCGGGCATGGGCGATTACGACGCCATCCTGCTCGACGTCGATAACGGGCCGGACGGTCTGGTGCGGGAGGACAACAACGTCCTCTATTCCCTCGCGGGTCTACGGGCGGCCAAGCGGGCGCTGACACCGGACGGCGTGCTGGCGATCTGGTCCGCAGGGCCAGATCCTGCGTTCACCCGGCGGCTGGAAAAGGCCGGGTTCTTCGTCAACGAGGTGAAGGTCGCTTCACGGAGCAACGGCAAGGGGCCCAAGCACGTGATCTGGTTCGCGTCGAAGAAGGAATAAGGACACATCCCGGGGGCGTCGGAGACCTTCGCCCCCTGCCCCGTTGCCGCTCGTGGCGCGCGGATTCAGCGCGGCGGTAGCGACGATGGAGAGGGGCCATGCTCCTTCGCCTTCTTCGAGCCAGCTGTCGCGACGGCCACGATCACCGCACTGCCCAGAAGGATGCCGGTCACCATCGCGCCAATCGCAAGAAGCCCGACCGGGCTGAGATCCGCCCGCGCTTCTGCGCTGAAAACCTTGCCGAAGCGCAACGCGGCGCTGGCGACCTGACGATCCGTGTAAAGCTTCATGCGGTGACGATTACCACAGCACGCCGTGCCTGTCAGGCGTGACCGGCTCCGGCGCGTCCTCGCCGATGGACTGAAGCAGGTCGATCTCGATCGTGCGGCACATGGCGTTGAGTGGCAGGTCGTGGACGTCGTTGGCGAAAGGGTCGACGAGATCGTCGCCGATTGCGAGGACCGCCAGGAACATCAGCCCCGCCATCGTCGAACCCAGCGGCGTCGCGAACTGCAGCGTCTCGACCAGCCCGATCGGCAGGAGAACGCAAAACAGGTGCGTGAAGACTTTCGGTATGAAGCGGTACTGGAAGGGCAGCGGCGTGTTCTTCAACCGCTCCATGCCGCCTTGCGCGTTTGCGATGTCGACGAGGACGGCCTCCATCTGCGCCTGCTGGATGGTGTCAATCCAGCCTTTGCGGCGTGCTTCGTCGATACGGCGGCCGGTGCCGTCAAGGATACCGTTGGCCACATTGACACGCTGGAGCGCCAGGTCCTTCTCATGCTTGGGAAGAAGGCGCAGAACCTCTTCGTCCTGTGGCAGACGGCGCAACTGGCAGCGCAGTGCATTCACGTAGGCGATCTGACGGTAGACGATCTTCCGCTTCAGGTCCGAGGCATCGGGATCGGGCATGAAGTTGCGGGCAGCACGCGCGATGTTGCGGCTGGCGTTGATCATCAGACCCCAGAGCCCGCGCCCCTCCCACCAGCGCTGGTAGGCCGAGTTGCTGCGGAAGCCGAGGAACAGCGCAAGCGCCGAGCCAAACAAAGTGATAGGCAGTTCCGGTGCCGTGAAGGGCAGGACGTAGTAGGTGATCGTCACCACCACATCCCATACGAACAGAAGAGCCAGCGGCTTCCAGATCTCCTGAAAGACGCGACGGGAACCGGGTATCTTGGCTACGATCATGGGGTCTTGAGAGGCTCCGCGCTTACCGGTTGACCCACTGCCGGCCCCACTCTGGGTGCCCTCTCACTGGCACGAGCCATGGCGACAGAGCTCCCGGTAGCAGGCCGGATCGAGAACCAGTCTACACGGTCCACCGCCACGAGGAAGCCCAGAACGCCGCAGCCGAACAGGAAAAGCAGACCGTTTCCAATCAGCGATTCGCGCAAGCGGGCCCGGTCGCGATCGCGGTCGTGGTCATTCATGTTGCGCATTGTCGTCTCCACCAAACGAGGAGCCTTGAGAGTGGGTGCCGGTGGTTTCAATTGCATCATCGGAATGCGACAAAATTTTGCTGCATCGCAATATGAAGGTGTGCAGTGCAGCAAGTGCGGCGGACTGCTGCTGCCCGCTGCCCGTATGACGCTGACGTGACGACGTTTACCGCCGGATCACCGCCTGGACCGTCCGGCACCCTGTAGAGGTCAGAACGGCAATGCGTCGCGCGCCAGGATGAGCGCCAGCGCACAACCGCTCACGATCAGGGGGCGCAGCCACTCGATACCGGTGCCGGAGAGATGAGCCTGCGCAAGAGCCACGATAGGTGCCATGCGCACGGCTATGCGCGCGCATGGGTTTCCAAAGTGTTACGGGTTTTCTACGCGGAGGGCATCTGCTGGCTGGAGCAGTGGAAGGATCCACCGCCGGCCAGCACCGCATCGGCCATGATGCCCACCGTATCGCGATCCGGGAACAGCGCGGCAATGGCGGCTACCCCCTCGTCGTCATGCGCCGTGCCGTAGATCGGGACGACCACCAGCCTGGAGGTTATCGCGAAATTCATGTAGCTCGCGGGTTCGATCCGGCCGTCGGTCTCCACCCTCCCCGGCGAGGGCACTTCGACGACCTCGACACCCATCGCCTCGGCACGCGCTTTGGCATCCGCGTAGATCGCGGCGTTCGGATCATTCGGTCCAGTGGCGCGAGGCACCGCCAGCCGGTTCGGGGCCACGAACCGCGCGAGGTTGTCGACATGGCCGTCGGTGTGATCGTTGATGAGCCCCTCGCCCAGCCACAGCACCCGGTCATAGCCAAGATCGCGCGCCAGCCGCATGTCCAGGTCGGCGCGGGTCAGGTGCGGGTTACGGTTGGGATTGAGGAATACCTGCTCGGTAACCGCCACCAGTCCGGTGCCGTCACCGTCGATCGCTCCGCCCTCGAGGATCCAGTCGCCCGTCTCGACACTGAGGCCGGCTTCACGCGCCAGTTCCTCGCCGATCTCCTGGTCCCCGTCCATCAGGTACTTCCCGCCCCAGCCGTTGAAGCCGAAACGCATGGCCTTACGATGGCCGTGCGCATCGGTGACGACCAGCGGGCCGGTGTCCCTGAGCCACACGTCGCCATAGCGCCGCGTGTCCAGCTTCACCGTCTCCGACACCAGTTCCGATGCCCGCGCGCGATTGGTTTCATCGCGCACGATGAGGCGGACTTCCTGGCCGCTTTCCGCAACGGCGTTGGCGAAGGCGGCCATCTGCTCCTGCGCCCGTTCGAGGAAACCGGGCCACTCGACCGGGTCATGGGGGAACCCGATCCAGATCCAGTCCTGCGGGCTCCATTCGGGCGGAAGGGCGAAAGTCACTTGGTGTTGCATCCTTTGGTCGCTGCGGCGCATGCCTTGTCGCGAACGGCGCGGAATTCGTCGCCCTTGCGCCAGTTCGGCCAGGTGGTGCCATCCGCCAGTTCGCGGCCGAGCGCGTAGAAGAGTTCGACGTCCTGCGCGATCCCGCTCCAGTCCCAGTCCTCAGAATATTCATCGGCCGGGCCATGGTACTGGTCCTGGTTGTAAGCCTGGGCCGCCTTTTCACCGGCCACCGTTCCGCCCGAGGCAAGATCGTTGCTGCGCCCGACATTGAACATCGGCACGCCGCGCTTGGCGAGGCTGAAATGGTCGGAGCGGTAGTAGCCGCCATGTTCGGGATGATCTTCCGGGACGTCCGATAGGCCACGCGCCGCCAGCGCCTTGAGGTAGATGTCCCCCAGCTCGGACTTGTCTCCCCCGGTCTGGGTATAGGATTTCGCCCGGCCCGTAGGCAGCAACGCGTCCACGTTCACGCCGCCGACCGTGTGATCGAGCGGGTAGATGGGATTGGCAGCGTAGTATTCCGAACCCAGCAGTCCCGACTCTTCGAGGGTGAGGGCCACAAAGACCTGGCTCCGCTCGGCCGCACCCGCTTCGGCGTTCATCTTCGCGATAGCTGTGATCGCGGCCACGCCGTCGGCGTTGTCCACCGCACCGTTGCAGATGTCGTCACCGGTCTTGTCCGCCGTGCAGCGGCCAAGGTGGTCCCAATGCGCCGAGTAGAGCACGACCTCATCGGGGCGGGACGTGCCGGGCAGGATGCCGACGACGTTGCTTGAGGTGGACCGCCGGATGGCGTTGTCGAAGCCGAGGCCCGCCGTGAGGCCAAGCGGCACGGCCTTGAAACCCTTCGTCTGAGCCGCCTTGGTGAGCGCCGCCAAGTCCTTACCCGCCGCTTTGAAGATGGCTTCCGCCACCGGCTTCTGCACCCAGCCGTTCGCCATGGTCTGGTCCATGGCATCGTTCGGCGTCTGGACCGAATACTGCGCGCCGGTCCAGCTCGAATTGACGACATTCCAGCCATAGGCGGCGGGGAAGGTGTCATGGACGATCAACGCGGCCGTCGCGCCCTGACGGGCTGCTTCCTCGAACTTGTAGGTCCAGCGGCCATAATAGGTCATGCGGCGCCCCCGGAAGAGCCCCTCCTCACCCTTCATCGCGTAGTCGGGGTCGTTGACGAGGATGACCGCGGTCTTGCCCTTCATGTCGACGCCTGCGTAGTCGTTCCAGCCGAGTTCGGGCGCGTTGATGCCGTATCCCACGAAGACCAGTTCGCTGTTTGCGATCCGGGTCTTTGGCGTCACGCGGTAGCTGACCGCCACGAAATCTTCGCCTGGCTTGAACGACAGCTGTGTCGAGGGACCGCCGATGGTGAGGGGCGTATGGTTCTGCGCCGTGATCTCGACCGTGGGAACGGCCTGCAGCCACTCACCCTTGTTGCCCGGCTGGAGCCCGGCCGCCTTGAACTGCGCGATGATGTAGTCGAGCACCCTCGGCTCTGTCGCAGTGCTGGGTGCGCGCCCCTCGAAGTCGTCGGCTGACAGGCGCCGGGTCACCTCCTTCATCAGGTCGACCGGCACGTCCGGCTGGGCGCCGGCCTCCGGCGGCGGGGGCAGCGCTGTCCCTTTGGGCAATGCGCCGCTCTGGCCCGCAGCGGCCACCGACAGGCCAAGGGCAACGACGGCAAGGGGCATGTAAACCTTCATCAAGGCACCTCATCTGGAAGAACCTCACAGGTGCCAGACCCGATTGTGAGGCACAAGTGGCGGCACGAGGATGAGCAGCAAGGCTCGGCGGGGTTGTTCGCCCCTATTGCCCGGCGCGGCGTCACGGGGCAGGAAGCGGGCATGAGTGCCGACTGGACAAGCGCCATCGCCCGCGCCCGCGCCCACGCCCCTTTCCTCGCCAGCGCGCTGGATCGCCTGCCGGGCATCACTGAGCGTCTGGAGGCGGGGGACGGTGAAGGCGCCCTTGCGCTGGCCCGTGAGGCCGGAACCAGCGCGCCCGATACCGGCGCCGCGCTCCGGCGGGAGAAGCAGGCTCTCAGCCTGGCGCTCGCCATAGGCGACCTGGCCGGCGCCTTCCCTCTTCTTGAAGTGACCGGCACGCTCTCCTCCTTCGCGGACCGCGCTCTGGACGCCGCGATCGTCGCAGGCATCCGGCGGCGCGTGCCGGACTACGACCCCTCGCAGCCCAAAGGGTTCTTCGCACTGGCGCTCGGCAAGCATGGCGCGCGCGAGCTCAACTACAGCTCGGACATTGACCCTATCCTCCTGTTCGATCCCCTGGTCCTGCCTCGCCGCGAACGCGACGAACCCGGCGAGGCTGCCCAGCGCGTGGCCCGCACGGTCGTCGAAACGCTGTCGCGCGTGGATCACGAAGGTTATGTCTTTCGGGTCGATCTGCGCCTTCGTCCCGCATCCGAGGTAAGCCCGCTTGCCATCCCGGTGGCCGGTGCTCTCTCGCACTATGAATCGTCCGCCCTCACATGGGAGCGTGCGGCCTTCATTCGCGCACGCGCCTGCGCCGGCGATGTCGAGGCGGGCGAGGAGTTCCTGACCGCGATCCGCCCTTTCGTGTGGCGCCGTAGTCTGGACTTCGGCGCCATCACGGAGATCGGGCGGCTGACCGCCCAGATCCGGGCGAGCGCACGCGGCAGTTCGCGGGTCGGCCCGGGCTTCGATCTCAAGAAGGGGCGCGGCGGCATCCGTGAAGTGGAGTTCTACGCGCAGACCCACCAGCTGATACATGGCGGTCGCCATCCCGCCCTTCGCCTGCGCGGCACCCGCGCCACGCTGGACGCGCTGGCGGTGGCCGGGCTGATACCGCTTGAAGAGGCGGTGCTGCTCGGGGAAAGCTACGACCGCCTGCGTACGATCGAGCACCGCCTGCAGATGATGCAGGATCAGCAGACGCACAGCCTTCCCAAAAGTGCCGAAGGAATCGAAGCCGTCGCCCGGCTTGACGGTCTGGACAGCGGACAGGGCCTGCTGGACGAGCTGACCTCGATCACCGAGGCTGTGGGCGAACGCTACGACACGCTCATCATGGCCAGCGTTCCGAGCGGCGCAGTGCCGGTGTCGGTGCCCGATCAGTCCACCCTGCCCGAAGATCTCGAGGCGCTCGGCTTCGCCGATCCGGCGGGACTGGCGCAACGGATCGACGGCTGGCTCGGCGGCAAGGTTCGGGCGCTGCGATCGGAGGCGGCGCGGACCGCGTTCGCCGCCATTCGAAGGGATCTGCTCGCCGCGATCGCCTCCGCGCCTGACCCGGAGCGGGCGCTCGCCCGGTGGGAAGAACTGCTCGGAAACCTGCCCAGCGCGATCAACCTGTTCAACCTGCTCCAGGCTCGTCCGGCCCTGATCGACATGCTGGCCCGCATCCTTGGCCTCGCACCGCCGCTCGCCGACGCGCTCGCCCGGAGGGCAGACCTGCTCGACCCGCTGATCGACGCCAGCGCCTTCGATCTTCCCGGCCCGGTGGAGGAGCTCGTGGCCGAGTTCCGTCGCTTTGAGGCCGGTGACGATTACGAACGCAAGCTTGACGCCGTGCGCCGCAAGGTGGGTGAACTGCGTTTCAAGCTTGGCGTCCAACTCATCGAGGGGGTCAACGATCCGGTCGCCGTGGGCCACGCGCTGGCGCGCATCGCGGAGGCGGCGCTGGTCGTACTCACGGATGCCGCGATCGAAGAATTCCGCCGTACGCACGGCCGGGTGGCCGGTAGCGAAATGCTGATCCTGGGGCTTGGCCGCATGGGCGGCGGCGTCCTCACGCACGCTTCCGACCTCGACCTCGTCTACCTGTTCGACGGTGACTACCAGTCGGAATCGGACGGGCGGCGCCCGCTCGGAGCCACCCATTACTACAACCGCCTGTCACAGCGCGCGATCTCCGCCCTGTCGGTAGCCACCGCCCAAGGCGCCCTGTTCGAAGTCGACACCCGGCTCCGGCCTTCAGGGGAACAGGGCCCACCCGCCGCCAGTCTCGACAGCTTCGAGCGCTACCAGCGCGAGCAGGCGTGGACGTGGGAACATATGGCGCTCTGCCGTGCGCGGCCCCTCTACGGTTCGGACCAGGGTCGCAGAGCCCTTGCCGAAATCGTGCGAAGTGTCCTTACCGCCCCGCGCGACGCCGACAAGCTGCGGCGCGATGTGCTGGAAATGCGCGAGAAGATGGCGCGGCACAAACCGCCAGGCGGAGCGCTGGACGTGAAGCTGATGCGCGGTGGGCTGGTCGACCTCGAGTTCATCATCCACTTCGTACAGTTGCGCGAGGGTGGACCGGGGCTCAATCCCGATCTCGGGGAGGCGGTTCGCGCGCTGGCCGCGGAAGGTCTCGTGCGTGACGCTTTGGGGGACGCGCACGACACACTGACGCGCCTGCTCGTGGCGGGACGCCTCCTCGCTCCGGACGCGCGCGTACCCGCTCCCGCCGCGCGTCTGGCTCTCGTGCGTGCGTGCGGCTATGGCGACTGGGAGACGCTGGAAGCCGGACTGGCCGAGGCCCGCCGCAACATCGCGGAGGCATGGCACGATGCGTTCGGCGAGACCCTGGAGATAGAAGCATGATGACCCGCCCGCACACCGGCGACCTGTTCCCCGACATCGCGCTGGAGACGCCGGAGGGCGGCACGGTGAAACCCTCCGACTTTGCGGGCAAGAAGCTGGTGGTGTTTTTCTATCCCAAGGACAACACCCTCGGCTGCACGACCGAGAACCTAGATTTCTCCGCGCTGAAGGGCGAGTTCGACGCTGCCGGCGTGGCGCTGCTCGGCGTCAGCAAGGACGCGCCGAAGAAGCACCAGAACTTCATCGCCAAGCACGAGTTGAAGGCCCCGCTCGCGACGGACGCCGAGGAAAACGGCCTTTCGGACGCGCTGGGTATCTGGACGGAGAAGCAGAACTACGGGCGCACTTATATGGGCATGGTGCGGACCACCTACCTGATCGGCCCCGACGGCCGGATCGCGCAGGTCTGGGACAAGGTGAAGGTGAAGGACCACGCCGCGAAGGTCCTGGAGGCCGCAAAGGCTCTCTGATGCACTCCAACGGCCCCTGCGTGACCGTCTCGGCCGCGATACGCCTTGCCCTGTGCGAAAGCGATCCGCGGGCCAAGGTCATGCTCGCCCGCAAAGTGGCGCGGGACTGGCGCGTCGGCCAGCTCGACTTCGTGTTCGATGCCGCCATGCCCGAGACACCGGGCAGGCCTGAGGCACCGGTACTTCTGGCGCCGGGCCAGATGCCCAAGCGCGGCAAGGCCGGCTCCGAACGCGGCCGGATCGCCTTGTGGCATGCCCTGGCTCACATCGAGTTCGTCGCTATCGACCTGGCGCTCGACATGGCCGGGCGGTTCGGGGAACAGATGGGCCGATCGTTCGTGTCGGACTTCCTGGGCGTGGCTGCTGACGAAGCCATGCATTTCATGCTGCTTGAGCGGCATCTGCATACATTGGGCAGCCACTACGGCGCCCTTCCCGCACACGACGGCCTGTGGAGCGCTGCACACGACACCCGCCACGACGTCGCCGCGCGGCTCGCCGTGGTGCCGATGGTGCTTGAAGCGCGGGGGCTGGACGTCACGCCAACGACCATTGCACGTGTCGAGTCGGTGGGAGACTTCCGGGGCGCACGCATCCTCAAACGAATTCTTGACGACGAAATTCGGCACGTCCGATTTGGCGCAAACTATTTCGAAATGGCGGCGAAACGACTCGCCGCTGACCCGTCCGAACTTTGGAAAACCTTGGTTTCCCGCCACTTTCCGGGATCTCTGAAACCACCGTTCAACGACTCGGCGCGCCTTGCAGCCGGTTTATCGCGGGATCTGTATACAGCGCTTGCCTGAGCCGAAGCTAACGACATAAGTCACATCTCGAGAGACGGCGGGGGGTTCCGACCATCTCCAGAAAACCGGGCGCATCCTGCTTGCAGGGCGCTGGAAAGCACGTCGGCCCTTCGGGTTTCGGCGGATAACAAGGTATTGCGAGTGGTCGTAACGAAATTCTTCGCCAAGTTCCGCGCAGTGACCGGTATCTGTGTCGCCGCGGGCCTTACCATCGCCGCTCATCCGGCAATGGCCAACAGCAGCGCTGCCGCTGCGGACATCTCCTCCACCCTTCGTACCAGCCAGGCCGCCAATTCAGCCGCCGGTAACGAAGACGAGCAGTTCACCCAGCTTTTCAGCTCCTGGCAAAACTACGAGGAAACAGGCCTTGCGGCCGCCAAGCCGAAGGCTCAGGTCGGCGGCATCGCATCCGTCGCCATCCCCTCGCGCAACCCCCTCGCTGACAGCCGCCTGACGAGCAACTTCGGCATGCGCAACCATCCCATTCTGGGCGGTCGCCGTGGCCACAAGGGCGTCGATCTTGCCGCGCCCGTCGGCACCCCCATCTACGCGACCGCTGACGGCATGGTGAGCCGCGCCTCGTGGTTCAGCGGCTACGGCCTGTTCGTTTCGATCGAACATGGCGGCGACATGCAGACCCGCTATGGTCATATGTCGCGCCTCAACGTCGCTGACGGCCAGCGCGTGCGCAAGGGCGACATCATCGGGTACGTCGGCAGCACCGGCAACTCGACCGGTCCGCACCTGCACTACGAAGTTCGCGTGGCCGGCAACGCCGTGAACCCGATCCCTTACATGCAGTCGGGCGTCGCAAGCGCCAACTGACGCGCCACGAGTTTCAGAGTTGAGAGGAGGGAAGAGGCGGCTCAGGCCGCCTTTTCTTTTGCTCACTGCGCTCGGAAACACAGGGTCTAAAAAAGGGCGGCCCGCCATGAGGCGGGGCCGCCCTGAAGTTGGGGAGAAGCGGTTACCGCATCGGGGGTCCGCCAGGGCGGATGTGATGCGGCGGACCGGCTCCGCCCGCATCGCAGGTAGCCGCCCGCTTCACATTGATTACGGTCAATTCACGCTTTCCCATCGGCCGAAATCCGCTCTTTTCGGTCGGAAGGCTTACCGGCGCAGCCGCGTCAGACCGCCGCGCTGAACTTTCGCAGCGATCCCTGCCGGTACGGATCAAGGCGCGCCACGATGGAGCGGGCATAGGGGAGCCCGGCAGGCGCGATAACCAGTTCTTCGCCCTCCAGGTCGCAAAGTCCCGCCTCGCGGTAAGGCTGAAGAAGCGGCAGAGCGGCATCCCGCAACTCCGGGTCGAGCCGTGCCCGGCTGCGGCACAGCAGAGATTCTATCACCGCTCCGCGCCGCTGATCGTCCAGGCTGCGTTCTATTCCGCGCGTGGCGGAGAAGCGATCCTGCGACAGCATCGTGCGGTAGCGGCCCGTGTTCTTCTCGTTCTGTGCGAGGAGGCCGGGAAAGCTTGAGATCGCCGAAGCCCCCAGCCCCAGCAGCACAGGCGCCTGTTCATCCGTGAAGCCCTGGAAATTGCGTCTCAGCTTGCCTTCGAGGGTCACGCGGGCCAGCGGGTCCGTGGGAAGAGCGAAGTGGTCGAAGCCGACCGGGATGTAGCCTCTCCGGGTCAGGAATTCATAGCCGTGCGCCGCCATCGCGAAGCGTGCCCCGGCATCGGGCAGGTCCCGGGCGTCGATCTTCCGCTGGCGCGCGATCAGGTGCGGAACATGGGCGTAACCGAACAGGGCGATGCGATCCGCGCCGAGAGCGACCGTCCGCTCCAGCGAGTCCTCCAGTTCGGCCATCGTCTGGCCGGGCAGGCCGTACATAAGGTCGAAATTGAGGGAACGGACCCCGGCCTTGCGCAACATGGCGGTGGCGTCCGCGATCATCCGCGCTGGCTGAATACGCCCGATGGCCTGCTGCAGACGGGGATCGAACGTCTGCACGCCGAGACTCGCCCGCTCGATTCCGACCGCCGCGATGACAGCGGCCCAGTCACTGGTGAGGGTTCGCGGATCGAGTTCGATGGACATCATCGGCCTCGATGTTTCGAACTGAAGCGTCAGCGCATCGACCAGCCGCACGAAATCTATCGGCGAGATCCCGTTGGGGCTCCCGCCGCCGAACGCCAGGCGCGCCACCCGCGCTGTGCCGGGAAGCCGCTCGGCAACGAGAACGATTTCCTTGTGCAAGGCGTCGAGGTAGCGGCCCACCCGCTCCGCACTTGCCGCCGTGCGGTTGGCCACGCCGGTGTTGCAGCCGCAATACCAGCAGATCTTCTCACAGAAGGGGATGTGAACGTAGAGCGACACATCGCCGCTGACACCATCGATGGCCGTGGCAAACAGGTCTCCGCCCGTGCCGTCGACGAACTCGGCCGCAGTCGGGTAGCTTGTGTAGCGCGGTACGGGAATCGCGAGAAGATCGGGGTGATAGGTCCACATGCCGTTCGACGTGGCTTAAGCGGCAGCCTCGGTCATTGCGATTGATCAACACGCTTGCGCTTGCCATGCGAATGGCAGCCCTTCGCGCAGCATGGCCCCTGCCCCGGGCCCGGCGGAGCGTCGGGCACGGGAGCGGGAAGGCTGACGGTGCCGCCACTGCAAAGAAGTGTCGGCAGGACGCTGGCCTCGGCTTTCAGCGGCCCGATCATCGCCGGGATCATGCCAACGGCCCCGAAGAGGGGAAGAAGGCGCATCAGGCGCCCTCCGGTCCCGGATTGTCCTCATCGATCAGGATGCGGTTCGCCGCGCCGTCCAGATCCTCGTACTGGCGCGTGCGCATGGACCAGAAGAACGCACCCAGCCCGAAGAGGCCCATTCCCAGCGACAGCGGGATCATCAAGCCCAGAATCGTCATGCCTGCTCTCTCCCTTCCTTAGGTCCCGCCGCGCGGGCGAGCCGCAGAGAGTTGCCCACTACCAACACCGAACTGCCCGACATGGCAAGGGCCGCCACAAGCGGCGTCACATGCCCCATGATGGCCAACGGTACCGCCAGGACGTTGTACAGCACGGCTGTGGCAAAGTTCTGACGCACCACCCGCATCGTCGCCCGCGCCACCTTGATCGCAAGGGCAAGAGGCATCAGTCGCTCACCCACGAAAACCGCGTCTGCCGCCTGCTGGGATACGTCGCTCGCGCTGCCGGGAGCGAGGCTGACGTGCGCTCCGGCAAGGGCCGGGCCGTCGTTCAACCCGTCTCCCACCATCAGCACCTTGCGACCGGCGGCAGCACGGCGCTCCAGAAGCGCCAGCTTGTCGGCAGGGCGCATGGCGGCAGCGGCGAAGAGGTTCAGCGTGCGGGCAAGCGCGGCGACGGCTTCGGTACGGTCTCCGGAGGCGATACTGACGGTGAGGCCCTGCGCCCGCAGCGCATGGAGCGTCGCCGGCACATCGGGCCGCAGCGGGTCGCCAAAGGCGATACGGGTGCGCGCGCCTTCGATGACGAGATCGACGGCGAGTTCGGTGCCTGCCGCCCCGCCCGTGGCGGCAGGCCGGACAAGCGCCACATCCTGGCCTTCGAAACGTCCGCGGATTCCGGTGCCGGCCGTCTCGTGCAGATCGGTCACGTCGGCCGGCTGCACACCGTCTTCGCGCAGCGCTCGCATCAGACCCCGGCTCAGGGGATGACGGCTCGCCTGCGCCAGGCCCAGCGCGATGCCCTTGCTGGTCGGGCCAAGCAGAGCCAGCGTCATCGGCCTCGGTTCCCCGAGGGTGAGCGTCCCGGTCTTGTCCAGCAGGACATCGTCGACCTCGGCCAGCCGCTCCAGGGCCGAACCATCCTTGATGAGCAGCCCGCGCCGCATCAAAGTTCCCGCCGCCACCACCTGCGCCGCCGGTACGGCAAGGCCCAGCGCGCAGGGACAGGTGATGATGAGCACGGCGGTGGCGATCGTCAGCGCCTTGTACACGCCCGCTCCGGCCAGCATCCAGCCGCAGAAGCTCAGCAGGGCCAGCGTGTGTACGGCAGGCGCGTAGAGACGCGCGGCGCGGTCGGCTATCTGGACGTAGCGCGAACGGGACTGGCCCGCGTGGTCCATAAGCCGCGCGATGTCGGCTAGCGCTGTATCCTGCGCCGCTGCCGTGACGCGCACCTCAACCGGGTTCCCGAGGTTCACCATACCGGCATGGACGCGGTCGCCCGGCCCCGCCGCCTGCGGGTCGCTTTCGCCGGTGAGCATTGATGCGTCGATCGTGGTCGATCCTTCCTCGACCACGCCGTCGGCCGCCAGTGCCTCGCCCGCCGCCACGAGCATGACCATGCCGGGCTCCAGCTTTTCGGCCTCGACGTAGCGGGTCGCGCCATCTTCACCGAGGACCTGTGCCCCACGGCCCATCCGGCCGAGCAGAGCGGCAATCCCCGAGCGTGCCCGCCCCCGCATCATCGCATCGAGCGTACGCCCGGCGAGGAGGAAGAACAGCAGCATGACGGCCCCATCGAAGTAGGCGTGCTCTCCGCCCGTCACCGTTTCATGCAGGCTCATGGCTGTGGCCAGGACCACGCCGATCGTTATCGGCACATCCATGTTCGTGCGGCCATGACGCAGCGCCATCCACGCGGAGGCGAAGAACGGGCGCCCGGAATAGACCACGACCGGAATGGCGATAAGCGCACTGATCCAGTGAAACAGCTCCCGCGTAACGGCGTCCGTTCCGGACCAGACCGACACGGAGAACAGCATGACGTTCATCATGCCGAAGCCGGCCACGGCCAGCGCCCGCACGAGCCGCTTCGTCTCGCCGTCGTCGCGCGCCAGCGGGTTGTCGACGGCACGCCCGGCCTCGAAGCCCAGCTTCCGCAGTTCCTCGATCAGGATGTCCTCATCGAGAAACGCGGCGTGGCTGACCGCGACGCGCTTCGCCGTCAGGTTGACGCGGGCGCTCTCCACACCCGGCAGGGCGGAAAGGCCCCGTTCGATCTTGCCAATGCAGCCCGCACAGCGGATCCCGGGAACCGTGAAGCGGCTGCCCACCATCCTCTCAGGCCCCGCAGCGAGAGCGGGGCGGAGCGCAGGTGCAGGAGCGTTCATGCGCCGATCTCCTGCTCGGTGCGCCACCGCGCCTCCCCCGCTTCCACATCGAAGCGCACGATCCAGCGGCCAGCCGGAAGCGGCTCAACACTCACCCACCCGGTTCGCGTCCGGCGGAAGGAGAGCGGCACGTCCGCAAGCCGGCCAAGAGGATGGCGAGCGACCGCACCGATGCGCGCCGAGGCGGCATGCGTGCTACCGAGATCAAGAGAGACCGCCACGTGGCCGTCGGTCCGCCCTGCATCGAGCCGCCAGCCAAGCCCCCTCGCCCTGGCGGCTTCGCTCAGCCAGCGATTGAATTGCTGGCTGGCGACATAGGAGTTCTCGACGACGATGCCGCCAAACGTGGTGCTGGCAAGAGTCGCCATGCTGACGTTGACGCCGATCACCACTCCGAAGCCGGCAACGAGTATGGCTGCCATATGGCGGCCGGTGAAGGGCTTTGGGCTCGTGACGGTCATGGTGTCGCCTCCTGCGGCGTGTCGAAGCGGACTTCGGCGCTATCCATCTCATCGGGCTCGCCCAGCGCCCGGAGATGAAACACGAAGTCCTGTCCCAATGTCGCCTGAGGAGCCACTACGTAAATCCGCAAGGGGTACGTAGCGTCCGCCGGGACGGTGCGGACGATACGCCGACCGGCCGCGGCACGACGGCTGTCGTCCGCCCACATTTCCGCACCGGCCAATCCGTCCAATGCGATCTCCATCCGCCGTGGTCGCCCCTGCATGTTGCGCAGACGCAGCGTATAGGCGTTTCGCACCGAGCCATCGCTCAGGAGAATATAGGGCGGGTTGCGATCCTTGCTGACGGTGAGGTCGGTGTGCACGCGCGCCCCCAGAAGGAACAGCAGGGCAAACCCAATGCCTGCCCATGCGCCCAGGTAGACCAGGGTGCGCGGACGCCAGATCAGCTTCCGATGGCGGGTCGGCGCATGGCCGACCTGCTCCGCCTCGGCATCTTCCAGCGTCGCATAGTCGATCAGGCCACGGGGGCGGCCGACCTCCTTCATCACCCGGTCGCAGGCGTCGATGCACAAGGCACAGGTGATGCATCCCACCTGAGCCCCCTCGCGGATGTCGATACCGGTGGGGCATACCGCCACGCATTGGGCGCAGTCGATGCAGTCTCCGTAGAGATCGGGTGCCTTCTGCGCCTTCTTGACACTGGCACGCGGTTCGCCGCGCCAGTCCTTGTAGGTGACGATGAGCGACTTTTCATCAAGCATCGTCGTCTGGATGCGCGGCCAGGGGCACATATAGATGCACACCTGCTCGCGCAGGAAGCCGCCCAGCACGAAGGTCGTAGCCGTCAGCACGGCGACCGTGGCATAGGCGACGGGATCCGCCGTGCCCGCCCAGAACGCGTGCTGGAGCGTGGGAGCGTCCGCGAAGTAGAAGATCCACGCGCCACCCGTGGCGAAGCTGATCACGAGATAGATGGACCACTTTACCAGCCGCCGTGCGATCTTCGCCGGCCCCCATGGCGCCTTGTGGAGCCGCATTCGCGCGTTGCGATCACCATCGATCAGCCGGTCAACGTGCTGAAACAGGTCCGTCCACACCGTCTGCGGACAGGCATAGCCGCACCAGGCGCGGCCTACCGCGCTCGTCACCAGGAAAAGTCCGATGCCCGCCATGATGAGCAGACCCGCCACGAAATAGAACTCGTGCGGCCAGATCTCTATGCCGAACATATAGAAGCGGCGGTGGGCCAGGTCGATCAGTACGGCCTGATCCGGTGCGTAGGACCCCCGGTCCCAGCGCAGCCAGGGCGTGACCCAGTAGACGATCAGGCAGAGCGCCATCACCGCCCACTTGATGCGCCGGAACTTGCCGTCGATGCGGCGATTGAAGACCGGCTCGTGCCTCGCGTAGAGCGAAGCACGTGTGCTGCCGGATGTAGTGGGCTGATCCATCCTCGTGCGTCCCGCAGGGCTGGCGCCGTCAGGGCGCGGGGACGGCGGGCGGAGCACTCGCCGGCATCGCGGCAGGCGCTTCCTCACCCCCGCCGAGCGAGTGGACGTAGGCCGCCAGCATCCTGATCGTCACGGGATCGAGACGCCCGGCCCAGGCCGGCATGACCCCCATGTGCGGCCTTGTGATCTGCGCGATAACCTCCGTCCTGCTGCCGCCATCGAGCCAGATCGCGTCCGTCAGGTCCGGAGCACCGAACTGGCGGCTGCCTTGCCCTGCGGGTCCGTGGCAAACGGCGCAGTTGTCCGCGAACACCCTGGCTCCTGCCGTGCTGGGGCGCGACTTGCCGGAGAGCGAAAGCACATGATCGGCAACCTGTTCGATCTGCTCACGAGGCAGCAGGCCGTCCGCGCCGAATGCCGGCATGGCCGACTGCCGCGTCGCGGCATCGCCCGGCTGGCGTATGCCGTGGATGAGTGTGGTCTCGATGGCCTTCAGGTCACCGCCCCAGAGCCAGTCGTCGTCGTTGAGGTTTGGAAAGCCCTTGAAACCCGCCGCCCCCACGCCGTGGCACTGCACGCAGTTGATCCTGAAGGCCGCGGCGCCGCCGGCCACCGCCGCGCGCATCAGTTCGGGATGGCGGGCAAGCTCCTCTATCGGCATGTCCGCAAGCGCGGCAACAGTCCTTGCTCGCGCGTCGGCGGCCTGCTTCATCTCCTTGTCCAGCTCGCCCCGACTGGTCCAGCCGAGCATGCCTTCGGTGCCCCTCGCGAGCATCGGCCAGGCCGGGTAGGCGATGCAGTAGCCGATGGCGAAGACGATGCAGGCATAGAAGGTCCAGAGCCACCAGCGCGGCAGCGGCGTGTTCAGCTCCTCGATCCCGTCCCACTCATGGCCGACGGTCTCGGTCCGCGTGGCCTCGTCCAGACGGCCCGCGCGCTTGTGGTTGTCAGCCATCGTTCTCGTCCTTGAAGATCATAGTGGCGGCCGTTTCGTTGCGGCCGCGCTGTCCGGGCCGCAGGGGCCATGCCGCCAGCACGAGGAAGATCACGAGCATGACGAGCAGGCCCCAGCTGTCCGCGAAGTGGCGCAGCAGGTCGTAGGTGGAATGCGTGCTCACCGGCCCTTCTCCGTCGCAAGCTTCTCCTGAGCGGCAGCCGCGTTGACATCGACCATCGTGCCGAGGACCTGCAGGTAGGCGACCAGCGCATCCATCTCGGTCACCCGCTTGGGATCGCCGTCGAAGTCGCGCACCTGGGCCCTGGGGTAGCGCGCGGCGAGGTCACCCGCATCCGCTTCGGGATCGGCCTGGGCGTTAAGATCTGCAAGCGCCCGTCCGATGTCGCGGTCGGTGTACGGCACGCCCACGCGGCGCAGCGCGGTGAGGTTTGCAGCAACATCGGGCACGTCGAGGTCCCGCTCCGCCAGGAAGCCGTAACTTGGCATTACGGATTCCGGCACGACGGACTGCGGGTCCTTCAGGTGCTGTACGTGCCAGCTATCGGAGTAGCGCCCGCCGACCCGCGCCAGGTCAGGCCCGGTGCGCTTGGAGCCCCACTGAAACGGATGATCGTACATCGATTCCGCGGCAAGGCTGTAGTGGCCATAGCGTTCGACTTCATCCCGGAACGGACGGATCATCTGGCTGTGGCAGGTGTAGCACCCTTCGCGCACGTAGATGTCCCGGCCGGCCTGTTCGAGCGGGGTATAGGGACGTACCCCTTCCACCCGCTCGATGGTGTTGTCGATCCAGAACAGCGGCGCGATTTCCACGATGCCGCCGATGGCCACGACAAGAAGCGAGCAGAGGCCCAGCAGGGTGATGTTCTTCTCGAGAGTCTTGTGGCGTTCTACGATGGTAGGCATGGGATGTCCCCTCAGGCGGCCGCGACGATCGGGCGATCGGCGGCGGGGTCGAAGGCGGCGTCGTGGAGCGGCTTTTCCTCGCGCAGCCGGCCAAGGATGGTGGCCCAGACGTTGAAGGTCATGACCGCGGCGCCCGCGAGGTAGAGCAGGCCTCCGAAGGCGCGCAGCGCGTACATCGGATGCAGTGCGGCCACGCTGTCGGCAAAAGTGTTCACCAGGTAGCCGTCAGCGCCGTATTCGCGCCACATCAGGCCCTGGGTGATGCCCGCCACCCACATGCTGGCAGCGTAGAAGACGATGCCCAGGGTCGCGAGCCAGAAGTGCCAGTTCACCATCCGCAGCGAGTAAAGGCGTTCCCGCCCCCAGAGACGCGGCACGAGGTAGTAGATCGCGCCAAAGGTGATCATCCCGTTCCAGCCCAGCGCTCCCGAGTGAACGTGGCCGATGGTCCAGTCGGTGTAATGCGAGAGCGAGTTGACGCTCTTGATCGACATCATCGGCCCTTCGAAGGTGCTCATGCCGTAGAAGGCGAGCGCCATCACCATCATGCGGATGATCGGGTCGGTGCGGACCTTGTCCCAGGCGCCGTTCAGCGTCATCAGCCCGTTGATCATGCCGCCCCAGCTCGGCATCCACAGCATGATCGAGAACACCATGCCCAGCGTCTGCGCCCAGTCGGGCAGCGCGGTGTAGTGGAGGTGGTGCGGCCCCGCCCAGATGTAGAGGAAGATCAGCGACCAGAAGTGGATGATCGACAGGCGGTAGGAGTAGACCGGCCGCTCCGCCTGCTTGGGCACGAAGTAGTACATCATCGCCAGGAAGCCGGCGGTCAGGAAGAAGCCGACCGCGTTATGGCCGTACCACCACTGCACCAGCGCGCCCTGCACGCCCGCGAACAGCGGGTAGCTCTTGGAGCCCAGCAGGCTTACCGGCAGGTCGAGGTTGTTGACCACGTGCAGCATGGCCACGGTGACGATGAAGGCGAGATAGAACCAGTTGGCGACGTAGATGTGCGGCTCGGAGCGCTTGACGATCGTGCCGACGAAGACCGCGAGGTAGGCGACCCACACAATGGTCAGCCACCAGTCGACGTACCATTCCGGCTCGGCGTATTCCTTGCCTTGGCTGGTGCCGAAGAGATAGCCGGTGGCCGCCAGCACGATGAACAGCTGATAGCCCCAGAACACGAAGCGGGCGACGCCCGGGAAGGCAAGCCGCGCCCGGCAGGTACGCTGCACCACATAGTAACTGGTGGCGATCAGCGCGTTGCCGCCGAAAGCGAAAATGACGGCCGACGTATGCAGCGGGCGAACCCGTCCGAAGTTCAGATAGGGCTCGAGGTTCAGGACCGGCCAGGTGAGCTGCGCGGCGATGAAGACGCCGGCGAGAAAGCCCACCATGCCCCAGAACACGGTGGCGATGACACCCCAGCGGATCGGATCGTCATCGTAGCGCCCCTCGTCCGGGAAGCGCAGGACACCCCGGGCGAAACCGTCGTAATCCGCGCTGCGCACCGTGAACCACAGCGCGGCGAACGCAGCGAACGCTACGATGGCCATGTGCATGGCGAAACCCTGATCCGCCGCGAACGCAGACGCGATCACGGCCAGGAAGAGCACGGCGAGCCAGACGCCCGTCCGTGCAAGGACCGAAACCATATGCCTTCTCTTTTCGGGATAAATTACTGATCGGACCTTGCCCTTGGTCCGATTCCTCAGCCGCGGCATTGACGGCGATCAAAAAGGGAAAGTCTCGCCTGATCGCGAAAAATCGTTGCTTTTGAGCGCGATCAAATCGCTTGCGGAATGAAGCGCGCAAATGGCTCCCGGGCCGCTCAGGCAAAAGGGGACACGCATGGTGCGGCCCCGGCGGCTCTCCGGAACAGACATCCTATGCGCAAAGTAACCGTGCTCGCAGCCGCTCTCGCAACCGGTGCCGCCGCCTTGGCCACACCCGCCCTCGCCGGCAGCCCGGACGGGAAGGTGCAGGTGAAGCTGCTTGCAACGGGCGTGTTGCCGGACGGCGGGATCGACGCCGTCAGATCCATTGATCCCGCGCTGGCCGGTACACTGGCCGGCATGGGTGTGACCGACGTCGACGCGAAAGCGAACGATAACGTCGTCCCCACAGTCGCCGTCGAGTACTTCGTCACCAAGGCTTTCTCGGTCGAGACGATCTGCTGCTTCACCCAGCATCATGTCAATGGTGCCGCCGATCTTGCCGGGACCCGGCTCGTCGACCACGTGCTGATCCTGCCTGCCACGATCACCGCCAAGTTCCACCTGGACACCGGCGGCCCGCTCAAGCCCTACCTGGGCGCAGGCCCGGCCCTGTTCGTCGTCTTCGACGAGAAGCCGGGCTCGACCGCGCGAGCGCTCGGGGTGGATAGGGTGAAGATGTCAAACTCCCTTGGGGTGGCGCTGCAGGGCGGCATCGACCTCGCCCTGGGCACGAAGGGCTATGGCCTCTCGCTTGACGCCAAGAAGTACTTCATCGAACCGACCGCCACTTTCTATGCTGACGGCGCAAAGGTGCTGAAAACCCGGCACGACCTCAATCCCTGGGTGGTCAGCGCCGGCCTTTCATACCGGTTCTGAGTGGAGCCTCCCGCCCCTTGCGGGCGGGAGGCTTCACACCTCGTGAAAATTGAGCGTCGCGTTCAGAATGAACACGAGAAGGCCCGAGCACAGGGAAACGATGACCCGCGCCACCAGGTAGTGTGTCTCCAGCGGTCCCGTGAGCAGGGCGAAACCGCCAAGGATCACCGCAAGGCCGATCATGGCATTGCCCAGGTAATAGACATAGCCGGTGAAGATGCCGCGGTCGCTTTCGCGAAAAACCCAGACGCGGGCGAGGACGTAGTTCAGCGAATTGGCGAAAAGGAAGCCGAGGGCTACCGCCGCGAACTTATCCATCCCAAGGTGCGCGACCATCACCCAGATCAGCGCCATGTCGACAACGAAACACAGGCAGGACGACACCGCGTTGCGCAGGAACAGTTCCGCGCCGTGGCGACTGAACAGGCCGGAGTGAGATGCTGCATGCGACCTGGCAATAGGGGAATGGAACATTCCCGCTTCAACGTCGCAGGAGCGCTGGGGTTTCCTGCATCGCAGCAGGAAACCGGCCACCTGCGACGGGGTGTTAGCCGGCTTCGGCTACCAGACCGTCGAAGTCGAGGATGGCGACCTCCCGACGTGACGGGATATCGATCACGCCTTCGTTTCGCAGCCGCGTGAACTGGCGGCTGACCGTCTCGATGGTCAGCCCAAGAACGTCCGCGATCTGCTGGCGCGAGAAGGGGAGCGTCAGGATACGACGGTTCGGGCTGGCCGGGTCGACCCGGCACCCTGAGCCTGTCAGGCGCTCGGACATTTCCACCAGGAAGCTCGCCATCTTCTCGGACGCGGACTTGCGGCCGAGCAGCAGCATCCAGCGGCGGGTGCGATCGAGTTCGCCGAGCGTGCGCTCCAGAAGCTTGTGCTCGAGAGCGGGGTGCTCGCGCGCGAAGGCGTCGAAATCTCGCCGCGAGAAAACGCAGACCTCCGCTTCGGTCAGGGCCGTCACCCCGTGGCCTGTCGTGCCGCCGAAGGGGCGTCCGATGAAGTCGGACGGATAGACCACCCCGACGATCTGCTCCCGGCCGTCCTCTGTGTTGGTGGAGAGCTTGAGGACGCCGTCGATGACGTTCGCCACCAACACCGAATCCTCGCCCTCCCAGATCAGCGATTCGCCTGCTTCAAGCATGCGGGTGCGGCCGATCGCGTTGAGGGCGCTCAGTTCCCTGGAATCGAGTGCGGAACAGATCGCCCTGTTGCGCACAACGCACACGTCACAGCTGGCCATGGAATACAATCATAGGAGGTAGGGTCATCCGTTTGCGCGTCTCGTGCGCGGCATAACGCAAAAAGGCTGCAATCTCAAAGCTGTCGCTTCTCAAGCTTCCGCGCGAGGGTACGCCGATGGAGTCCGAGGCGGCGCGCCGTTTCGGAAATGTTGAAGTCGCACTCGACCAGCGTCTGGTGAATGTACTCCCATTCCAGCGTCTTGATCGAGGTCTTACGACCCTCCACGGGCACGCTCGCATCACCGCGCAGGCTCGCGAAGGCTGCCTCGATATCATCGGTGTTGGAGGGTTTCGCCAGATAGTGGGCAGCACCCAGCTTGATCGCCTCCACGGCGGTCGCGATGCTGGCATAGCCGGTGAGGACGACGATGCGCGTTCCGGGCGAATGGGCGTTGAGCGCCTCGACCACGGCGAGGCCGGACGCGGCGCCGAGTTTCAGGTCGACCACCGCGTAATCGAAACATTCTCCGGCAAAGAGCGCCTCCGCCTCCTCGGGCGTACCCGCGGAAGCCACCCGATATCCTCGGCGCTCGAAGGATCGCCGCAGGGTGCGTGCGAATGTCGGGTCATCCTCGACGATCAGCAGGCTTGCGCCGCTTTCGCCAATGGCGCTGACGGTCTCGGTCATGGCGTTTCTTCCCGTGCGTCGCTTTCGAACGCCAGTGTAGCGAGAGGAATCGTCAGTTGCACGCTTGCGCCGCCGCTTTCGCGGTTTTCGACCGAGACCAGCCCGCCGAGCTTGCGGATCACGTTCACGACGAGGAAGAGGCCAAGGCCGCCGCCATCCCGCCCCTTGGTGGAGGTGTAGGGCTGCCCGATCCGCGCCTTCACATCGGCGGCAAAGCCGGGGCCGCGATCGCTGACTGTGAAGACGAGCTGCCTGCCCGGCCCGGCGCCCTCCAGCCACGCTTCAATGAGCACCAGGTCCGGCGATACCTCTATTGCGTTGTCAATGACGTTGCCGATGATCTGCCGCAGCCCGGGATCCGCTATGATCTGCACGTTCTCAGCGATGCGATCCACGAGCCGAAGCTCGCCCGGAGTTCGCACCCGCCATTCCTCCGCGATGTCCTCGACGAACGCGCGCACATCCGTGACCGCCGGATCAATGCCCCGAACCTCGCCGGCCGACATCAGGATGCCGGTCACGATGGTCTTGCAGCGCTCCAGCTCACGCCGCACATCGGCCAGATCGGCCGCCATGTCCGGATCCTGCGCGATCGCCGGTTCGCGGCTCCAGTCCCCCAGGATCACGGAAATCGAGGACAGCGGCGTGCCGAGCTCATGCGCGGCGCCGGACGCCAGCAGTCCCATGCGGATGATGTGATCCTCTTCGGCCGCCTGGTGCCGGTAAGCCGCAAGCTGCGCATCGCTGTCCCTGCGGTTACGGTCCAGCCTCTCGACAAAGACGATCAGCAGCACCGCAGCCAGCACGAAGCAGAACAGGCTGCCGTAGATGTAGAGACGGAAGGGGTCCTGTGCGTAAGGATCGGGAAGGCGCAGCGGCACGTAGCGGAACGTCAGCAGGGCCATGCAGAGGCAGGCATTGAGCGCCACGAACCAGCTCCACCGCGCCTCCAGGATGATCGCACCGATGACGATCTGGAGGAGGAACAGGAAGGTGAACGGGTTGGTCGCCCCGCCTGAGTGGTAAAGCTGCCAGCACAGGGCAATGACATCAATCATCAGCGCCGAGCACAGCTCCCTCTGCGAGAATGCGCGGCGCTGCAGCAGTATGCGGGCGACCGCCACATTGACAAGGATCAGCAGAAGCGGCGCCAGCAGCAGCGGCGCCAGCGGCAAACGCACGTCCAGCGCCGTTGCCACCACGATGATGGTGGCCAACTGGCCGAACACGGCGATCCAGCGTAGCTGTGTGAGAAGAATGACGCTCGACCGGCTCGGCGAGCTTGCCGCGACATCCGGCGGGGCGAAGAAGGCGGCGAAGCGCCGGATCACGCCCGCCGCCAGACGAAGACCAGGGCGACCAGCGAAAGCGCCGCCATCGAGAACCACGTCAGCGCGTAGCTCAGATGGCTGTTGGGGAAGCGGACCTGCGTCAGCCCCGGAACCGGCTTCAGCGCCGATGCGGAGGGCTGCGCGGCCTGTTCCTGCTGCGCGTCGACGAAGGCAGGCGTCACCGGGCCCAGCCCTCGCTTCTGCGCCAGGGCCGCCACATCGCGCGAATACCAGCGATCCGCCTGCGGCTGATTGGACTGCAGGATACTGCCCCCGGGCTCAGGCAGGCGCAGCAGGCCCACCACGGACACGGTTCCCTCGGGAGCGGTAGCGCCGGCCTGTGCGGCAGTGGTCCCCGCGGGAACGAAACCGCGGTTGATCCATACCAGGCGCCCGCCATCGAGGCGCAGCGGGGTCATCGTCCAGTAGCCCGTTCCGCGTTCCGTGGCTGCCCGTACCAGCGCGGTTGCAGCGCCGTCGTAAACGCCCGACACGCCCACGCGCAGGTACTCGACCTCCGGCCCGAGCTTCGCGTCGGGCGGCAGTGCCACCGGAGCCGCATGGACCCGCGCGTCGACGCGGGCGATGAGCGCCTCCTTCCAGGCCTTGCGCTGCACCTGCCACACGCCGAGCGCCACGAATACGCCGAGCACCACAAGCAGAAGCGCGGCAAGCCCGATGGGCCGCCGCGCTCCGCTTGTGTCCGATGAAGGCCTCCCGGTCAGGGCAGCTGCCCCATGTCGTGTGTCATGGGCATCATGTTGGTGTTGAGGTGGAACATGACCCACAGAGAGCCAGCCAGGGTTATGATGACCAGCACGATCGTGAAGATCAGCGCCATCACCGTCCAGCCGTTCTCCGACTTGGTGTTCATGTGCAGGAAGTAGATCATGTGAACGACGATCTGCACGATCGCGAAGGCCATAATGACAAGGGCGGTGGTCTGCTTGTCCTCGATGGCACCGGTCATCACCAGCCAGAAAGGGATCGCGGTGAGGATGACCGAAAGGACGAAGCCGACAACGTATTCGCGCAGCGAACCGTGGCTGCCGTGTTCGCCATCGTGAGCATCCGCGTTGGGATGAACGTGCTTTTCGGCTTTGGCGTAGTAGGATTCGGCCATCAGAGCATTCCCATCAGATAGACGAAGGTGAAGACGCCGATCCAGATGACGTCAAGGAAGTGCCAGAACAGCGACAGGCACATGAGGCGGCGCTTGTTGGCCGGGATCAGGCCCTTCTTCGAAATCTGAATCACGAGCGTGAACAGCCAGATCAGGCCGAAGGTGACGTGAAGGCCGTGCGTGCCCACCAGCGAGAAGAACGCGGTCAGGAAGCCCGAGCGCATCGGCGTCGCGCCTTCGTGGATCAGATGGCTGAACTCATAGAGTTCGATGA
This sequence comes from Novosphingobium panipatense, assembly GCF_900182875.1. Lineage (NCBI taxonomy): Bacteria > Pseudomonadati > Pseudomonadota > Alphaproteobacteria > Sphingomonadales > Sphingomonadaceae > Novosphingobium > Novosphingobium panipatense. The sequence continues at coordinate 7,059 of NZ_FXUI01000021.1, read as the reverse complement.
AGAGGAACGCCGCACCGAAGGCAGCCGTCACCAGAAGCCACAGCTGCGTGCGTGCCCTGTCGTTCTTCTCCATGGCCAGCATGGCGAAGCCGTAGGTGATCGATGAGAACAGCAGCATCGCCGTGTTCAGCGCAATCAGCTTGAGGTCGAAGAGATCCTTCGGTCCCGGTCCGGCGGCCAGGTTTCCACCCAGCACGCCGTAGGCCGCGAACAGCATCGCGAAGATGAGGCAGTCGCTCATCAGGTAGATCCAGAAGCCCAGCATGGTGCTGCCGCCTTCCGGATGGTGGTGCTCCTCCAGCTCGTAGAACGCGGCGCGAAGCTGGTCCGGGCTGACATTGCTCTGTGCGTTGATGGTCGTTGCGGTCATGTCTCAGGCTCCCGCTGCTTCGAGCTGGCGGGTCCGCGCAGCTTCCGTCTCGGCCACGGTTTCGGCCGGGATGTAGTAGTCGCGGTCATAGTTGAACGTGTGGAAGATCGCGTAGCCGATGATGCCAAGGAAGGCCACGGCAGCCAGCCACCAGATGTACCAGATCATCGCGAAGCCGAGCACCGTCGACAGGCCGGCCAGGATGATGCCGGTTCCCGTGCCCTTGGGCATGTGGATCGGCAGGAAGCCCTGGACCGGACGGGTCACGCCGCAACGCTTCATGTCGTCGTAGGCATCAAGGTCCTGGATGATCGGCGTGAAGGCGAAGTTGTACTCCGGTGGCGGCGACGAGGTCGACCACTCGAGCGTACGGCCGTTCCACGGATCGCCCGTCTCGTCACGCAGCTCGTCACGCTTCCAGATCGACACCGCGAACTGGATGAGCATCGCGCCGATACCGCCTGCGATCATCGCCGCGCCGAAACCGGCGATCAGGAACCAGATCTGCAGGCTCGGATCGTCGAACACGCGCATACGGCGGGTTACGCCCATCAGGCCCAGGATGTAGAGCGGCATGAAGGCGAACCAGAAACCTGGGACCCACAGCCAGAAGCTGACCTTGCCCCAGAACTGGTTGAGCTTGAAGCCGAAGGCCTTGGGCCACCAGAAGTTGATCGCTGCGAAGAGACCGAACAGCACGCCGCCGATGATCACGTTATGGAAGTGCGCGATCAGGAACAGCGAGTTGTGCAGCACGAAGTCGGCAGGCGGTACTGCGAGCAGGACGCCGGTCATGCCGCCGACCGTGAAGGTCAGCATGAACGCCACCGTCCACATCATCGGCAGTTCGTAGCGGATGCGGCCGCGGTACATCGTGAACAGCCAGTTGAACAGCTTCGCGCCGGTCGGGATCGAGATCACCATGGTGGTGATGCCGAAGAACGAGTTGACGCTGGCGCCCGAGCCCATCGTGAAGAAGTGATGGAGCCACACGAGGTAGGAGAGAATGGTGATGACGAGGGTCGCGTAGACCATCGACGAGTAGCCGAACAGGCGCTTGCCCGAGAAGGTCGAGGTGACCTCCGAGAACACGCCGAACAGCGGCAGGATGAGGATGTAGACCTCGGGGTGGCCCCAGATCCAGATCAGGTTGACGTACATCATCGGCGAGCCGCCGAAGTCGTTCGAAAAGAAGTTGAACCCGAGGTAACGGTCCATGGTGAGCATGGTCATCACCGCTGTCAGCACCGGGAACGCCGCCACGATCAGGATGTTGGTGCACAGCGAGGTCCAGGTGAACACCGGCATGCGCATCAGAGTCATGCCCGGGGCGCGCATCTTCACGATCGTGCAGATGAGGTTCACGCCCGACAACAAGGTGCCCACACCGGCGATCTGCAAGGCCCAGATGTAGTAGTCGACACCGACCCACGGGCTGTACGCAAGATTGGAGAGCGGCGGATAGGCCAGCCAGCCGGTCTGCGCGAACTCACCGATGAACAGCGACATCATGACGAGGACCGCACCGGCGGTCGTCATCCAGAAGCTGAAGTTGTTGAGAAACGGGAAGCTGACGTCACGCGCGCCGATCTGCAGGGGCACGACATAGTTCATGAGGCCGGTCACGAACGGCATCGCCACGAAGAAGATCATGATCACGCCGTGGGCGGTGAAGATCTGGTCGAAGTGATGCGCGTTCAGGTAGCCCTCGCTGCCATTGAACGCCATCGCCTGCTGGATACGCATCATCACCGCGTCGGCGAACCCACGTAGCAGCATGATCAGACCCAGGATCATGTACATGATGCCGATCTTTTTGTGATCGACGCTGGTGAACCACTCTTTCCAGAGATAGCCCCAGAGCTTGAAGTAGGTAAGGGCCGCCACAAGGGCGACGCCGCCCAGCGCCACGGCCACGAAGGTCGCAAGCACGATGGGGTCCTGCGGGATGGCGTCCAGCCACAGGCGCCCCAAGAGGGGGCTCCAGTGGGAGTGGTCTACGGCTTCGATTGCCATTGTTCTGTCAGTTCCGCGAAATCAGGGAAACGTGTGCGGGCTTGGCCGAAGACACGGCAGCCGCATCCTCCTTGCCGAACCCGATCGACTGTGGTGCGGCGATGCCTGCGCCGCTCAGCGAGCGGAGATCGTCCGGTGCCTTGACGGTGCTGTCACGGACCTGCCCGGGCATCTGCTCGCAGAGGGCGCGAACCCATGCCAACTCCCGACGGACCGCCTCGTTCGGATTTCCGGTCGAAGCGAGCGTCGCCTGACGGCCGGTCTTGTCGTAAGCCAGCATCTGCACGTTGCGGATACCGGCCTTGCCGAGACCGCCGCGTGCGTCGATCGCCATCATCTCGCTCATGCACATCTTGCCCGGCTCGACGCACATGTCGACGACGGCATCGAACAGCTTGGGCTCGACGGTGGCGAAGCGGATGGCGGGCACCTTCTCGCTCGGCTTCTCCAGTTCGAGGTAAGCGGCGCGATCGAGGTTGCCGCCCATCGGACGGGGCGAGACACCGTTGTGCAGCGGCGTCTCCGAAAGCTGCGCCACCTGCTGCGGCGTCGCGCCGGTGGTCTTCACTTCCCCGACCCACTTGCCGAAGTCGGCGTCGGACACGGCGCGCATCTTGAAGCGCATGTTCGAGAAGCCGGCGCCCGAATAGTTCGCCGAGAGGCCGAAGGATTCGACATTCTCGTTCATCACCGCGTGCAGGCGCGTTTCCATGCCTGGCATGGCGTAGATCTGCCCTGCCATGGCAGGAACATAGAACGAGTTCATCACGCTGGAGGCTGTGATGCGGAAGTTCAGCGGACGGCCGGTCGGCACGACCAGTTCGTTGACGGTCGCAATTCCCTGCTCGGGGTAGATGAACAGCCACTTCCAGTCGAGCGCGACAACTTCCACCTCCAGAGGCGTCATGTCCCGGGTGATTTTGGTGTCTTGGTCGATCCGGCCAATGGCCCGATAGGGATCAAGCAGGTGCGTGCTGGTCCAGGTCACGGCGCCAAGGCAGATGATGATCAGCAGCGGCGCCGCCCAGATCAGCAGTTCGAGTTGAGTCGAGTGATCCCAGTCCGGCTCGTAGGGAGCGTGCTTGTTCGAGGCGCGGTAGCGCCACGCGAAGATCACCACGGCAAGCATGACCGGAACCACGATCAGCAGCATGAGCAACGTCGCAACGACGACGAGGTCGCCTTGCTGACGCGCCACGTCACCTGACGGATTCAGGACAAGCGTGTTGCAGCCGGTGAGCAGGGTCGCAAGACCGGCAGCTCCCAGCAGGCGCAGGATGCGGGTTGGCCGGGGCGCCAAGGGGCGGCCGGGCGGACTCAGGCGTGACTCGGACGGATGCATGGCGCGTCGCCTAGGCTCGTGCTGCGGATGCGAACATAGGACATTTTGTCCAATCCCCTTGCGCCCGTACAATGACAATAGGGCGGCGAATGTGAAGCCGCGCGCCTTTCGTGCGCGGCCGATTCGCGGAACGCGCGGACCCCTTCCTGCGTTCCGCGTGTTAACAGCAGACGAAGGCCGCGAAACGCCAGATGAGCACGACCAGCAATCCACCGACCCGCGAGGAACTCGGGCTGCCGACGTTCAAGCCGCACCACACGATCTCGCCGGGCGAGATCGCGATCGGCGTGATCATCGGCCGCACTTCGGAATTCTTCGACTTCTTCGTCTACGCCATCGCCTCGGTGCTGGTCTTCCCGAAGTTGTTCTTTCCCTTCGTCGACCCGCTCACGGGTACGCTCTATTCGTTCGCGATCTTTGCGCTCGCCTTCATTTCGCGCCCGATCGGTTCGCTTCTCTTCATGGCGGTTGACCGCGCGTATGGCCGGGGCGTCAAGCTGACGATCGCGCTCTTCGGGCTCGGCGGTTCGACGGCCGCGATCGCCTTCCTGCCAACCTATGAGAGCCTGGGTGAGCAGGCGATATGGCTTCTCGCCTTTTTCCGCCTGGGACAGGGGCTTGCTCTTGGCGGCACCTGGGACGGTCTCGCCTCGCTGCTCGCGCTCAACGCACCCGAAAGGCGCCGCGGTTGGTATGCGATGATTCCCCAGCTCGGCGCACCCTTTGGCCTCATCGTCGCCAGCGCCCTCTTCGCGTTCATGATCGCCGCGCTGCCCGCCGCCGACTTCCTTGCCTGGGGCTGGCGCTATCCCTTCTTCGTCGCTTTCGCGATCAACGTGGTTGCTCTCTTCGCGCGTCTGCGCATCGTCGTGACGGAAGAGTTCAAGACGCTGTTCGAAAGCCGCGACCTTCAGCCGGTGAGCGTGACCGACACGCTTCGCAAGGAGGGCAGCACCATCGTCATCGGCGCATTCGCCCCGCTCGCGAGCTTTGCGCTGTTCCATATGGTCACCGTGTTCCCGCTGTCCTGGGTGTTCCTCTTCACCGACGAAGCCCCCACCCGCTTCCTCCTGATCGAAGTCCTGGCCGCCGCCTTCGGCGTGGTCGCGCTCATTGCCTCGGGCCGTCTTGCTGACCGTTACGGCCGGCGCAACCTGCTCGGAACCTGCGCCGTCGGCATTGCCGTCTTCAGCGGCTTCGCGCCACAGCTTCTCGACGGCGGCACGGCTGGCGAGCTGGTGTTCATGATCGTCGGGTTCATCCTGCTCGGCCTTGCCTTCGGCCAGTCGTCCGGTGTCGTCGCCTCGACCTTCTCGACAGACCATCGCTACACAGGCTCCGCACTGACCAGCGACCTTGCATGGTTGTTCGGCGCGGGCTTCGCTCCCTTGGCAGCGCTGCTCCTTTCGGTGAACTTCGGCCTTATCGCATCGGGTGGTTACCTTCTCTCCGGCGCCCTTGCGACTTTGATCGCCCTCTGGCTCAACAAGGGTCTTGCGAGCCGCTGAAGGCCTCCAGTTTCAAGGAAAAAGGCCGCAGACCCAACCGGGTCTGCGGCCTTTTCTTTTTGCGTTGGCGGTCAACGGTCACGCGTCGCGTCTCAACTCCACGAGTTCGTAGGCGGCGTCCACCATCTCCCAGCAGAGCTTGACGAAAAGCGCCTCCGCCTCCGTCACCCACAGATCAGGGGCGGGCCATTCCGGCGACCATCGAAGTGCGTAGCGTCGGGTTGCAAAGGTACCCGCCCTCACCGTCACCTCTTCCTCTCCCTGATAGGCGACGTCGATGGTGACAGGAACCGCGACAAGCCCTTGATCGCCGTTGGGTGAGATCGAGTTGGTGACCCCCTGGACCGGCAGAAACTCTCCCGGACTCGATGTACCTCGTGCTACGGCTGCGAGGGCGTCTCCAACCAGCGGATGGAGGCCGAGATACCGACCACCTTCTGGCGTAGGCAGCCGCTGCGACACCCGACCCAAATCGACGGTGCGAGCCTCGCACTCGAAGGCACCATCTTCCTGGAGGAAAAGTGCCGTGCCCTTGACATCCCCGTCCAGCGTCACCCGGCAGAACGCATCGACCGGGCGGCCATCTCGGCCGAGGAAGTAGGTGACGTCGCGCGTCAGGCCCACGTCATCCATTTCGCAAAACGCCCGCAGGCTCTGTGCGCCCGTGGCCGTGTGCGTGATCCGCTCAAACCATTCGCGCCCGGTCTCCTGCCCCTGCCGGAGGTAAGCAATCAAACCGGATGTTCTTCTCTGCGACATGCAAGGCGCTCCCTGGCGGTGCTGAAGTGGCATCCAAGGGTAGGCTTTTTAACGTACGCTCGCGGGCTTGGTACCATTGCGAGAGTTGTCGTCGCCAGTCGAGGAGCAGCCGCCTCTGGGAGCCGGATGCCTGTGACGGCGGCAAGCGCGAGGCTTTACTCCTCCGCATCGCTGCTGACGCCGGTTGCTATGAAGCCGAAAGCTCTTGCGGAAGAGCCGAAGACGCCTCCTTGCACCAGGTGCGTGCTGACAACGGCAAGGTCTCAATCAATGCCGTCCGGCATGAAAGGGCGGGCAGATGGGTCTGGCAATTGGGTTTGGGAATGATCTCGACGGAGCGGCACGTTGGCGTCTGGTGCGATGGTCCAAGAGCGCCCCGCAATTCGTCGTTTGCTGGCGCGTGCGCAGATATACGATGAAGGCAACCGTAGCGATGCAGGGCGGATCGGCGGCGTCACTTTTGCAGATTGTACGCGACCGGCTGATCCGCTTGGATGCTCGAGGGCCGGACGGACTGCCGGACGGCAAGGCCCCAAGCAAGCGCTCGAGCCTTGATGATGCCCAGCGCGGGGCACTTGCCGAGATGGTCGAGCGCGGGCCGATCCCGGCGATCCATCGAATGGTGCGATGGCAGCTGATCGACCCCGTGCATAGCTCCACGACGAGTTCGCGGTGTTGATCGATCAGAGGGTCGTAAGCCGCGAGTTGAAGAAACTGGCTATGTGAAGCTGGCGGCGCGGCCACCCAATACGCGCAGAACGAACTCTCCATGGAGGCGTCCAGAGAAGGGTTACTGCCGCAGTGGCAGAGGTCCGCACGAGCCTCCCGAACGGCACGCCCATAGAAATTAGGTTCCAGCACGAGGCGTGCGTCGGACAGAAGGACAGCATCACCCGGCGTCGTGCTTCGGAGAATGCTCTCACGTGCGCACGGCCCAGGCTGGCGTTTTCTGCAAGGCTTTATTGAGTATGGTTGCGGGGGCAGGATTTGAACCTGCGACCTTCAGGTTATGAGCCTGACGAGCTACCGGGCTGCTCCACCCCGCGTCACCGATTGTGTGCGTT
>NZ_FXUI01000020.1:0-47205 GCF_900182875.1 Novosphingobium panipatense | reverse complement strand
GGCGCCGTCGCCCACATGTCCCTTCATCAAAAACTACAATGTCAAAGATCCGAACCCCCTCTCGAAGGTCCCGCCGAACAGTAAAGCCGGACAACTACACATCCCCGATTTCTATCTCGAGGAGCACGTTGCCCGTCTATGTCGGCGACCGCAGCAGCCGGTGAAGGCCGGTGTGTTCCGCTGCGGTGAAAGCGCCTCTAAAACCCACCCACGATTCGGTCAAACACTAATTTCAAAAATGTTCTCAACAGAACCCGGTGACCACGATGCGCCTCGTCCAGGCACCCATATGGGCAGACCCTTCAGACCTTCAAGAGCGGATCTGAGTGCAAGCCAACCCTACGCTCAGATCCGGTCGAACTCAGCTAGGTCTGAGGAATTGCCGCGCTCTCCGCTCCGGAGAACGTGGTTGACGGCTCCTCACGCGAATACGTGCCGACGTGCATGCCAGCTGCCATCACGCGGCCGGAGAGCGCCTCCAGGAAATCAGCGCGTCCGGCTCCTTCTTCGAGACCCAGCGGTTCCGACAAGGCGAAGAGCTGGAACACGTAGTCGTGAGTGCCATGTCCGCTGGGCGGATCGGGCGGAAGCCAGCCTGACGTCAGATAGCTGTTCCTGCCTATATGATAGGCAGCCGGCCGGTCGAGCGACGGCTGCAAGGCTCCCTCAGGAAGGGAGTTCATGTTTGCCGGCAGATCCCACGACAGCGCATGTACGAGCGGATGCGGCATCGGCGCGTCTGGATCTTCGACGATCAGGGCAAGGCTTACTGCTCCTGCCGGGACCTGTGACCAGGTAAGAGGAGGCGATATCCCTTCCCCGTCCGCCGTGAACCGGGCGGGAAGCCGGGCACCATTGGCGAACGCCGGGCTGGACAGATCGATGGCGTTCGCCAAGCCCTGGCTCCGCTCAACGATCGCAAGTTTGGAATGGCCAGCCCGCACGTTGCGCAGGAGCGAGCCAAGCCAGGCCGGAATGTGCTCGAGCATCAACTCGCTCCCTTATGCGTCCTAGTTCGTGTCCGTGATGGGCCGACCGCCCTCCTCTTCTTCGAACAGGATGGCGACATCCCCGTTTGCAGAGAGCCGGACCTGATTGCCCTCCACTTCGGCGACCAGTCCGCCCGAAACGTAGTGATGGTGGTCACCATGCGAGCCGCTGTCCGCCTTGGTCATCTTGATGCGATCGCCATCGACCTTGTCCACAGTGCCGATGTGCACGCCATCCGCGCCTATGATTTCCATATGCTCCTTGATCCGGCTCAGGTCAGCCATTGGTGCGTCTCCTTCTCTGCGCATATGACGCTACAACGTGCGAGGCGGACATTCGGCTGTCGCCTGCCCAACAGGCTGGCGCATGCAGGCCTCGACCGGTAGCGATCGCTCGCGCCGAACGCCCGCCTTTGCTATCGGCCAGCCTCCTTCCGGGCACGCACCGTGCCGATGCTGTCGAGACCATGATGCCGAATGCCAAAGACCTCAGCCGCCTGGGGCAAAAAGTCGCCGCCGCCCATGGGTGGCCTGCTGCCAAGGCCTTCAAGGCCTATATATGGAGCGAAGCGGATCAGGCCCGGATTGCCCGCTGCGCGGCCGATCTTCTGACAGTCTTCCCCACAGGGCCGGGTACGTTCGCTCCCCTGTGCGCCGCTCTTGCCGTGCAGCTCGATCGCAGCCTCGATGCGCCTGTCCACGTGGTTGCAGGAACCCTCCGCCTAGACGGCACTCCGGTGCTGGACTTTCCGGCCGGAACAGCGGAGTACTCTGCTCTCGAAGAAGACCGACGGGGGCACGCATGGATCATGATCGGTGCGCACATTGTGGACCCCGCCATTTTCCGGCTGGCCTATTCAGCCGACGGCCCGGCCGAACTTTCTCGCCATGTTCTGTCCGTCTTCGGGCCAGACAAGGCCGTCTATGCCGATCAGTGGCGCCGGACCGCGCGGCTTGGTCTCACGTATGAGCCTCACCGGGTGCTGAGCGCGCCTGAGGTAGATCGACTGATGGGCGCCGCCTATCAGTTGATAGCAGCGCGATCAACCTGAACGGATGTCTGTGCCCATTCTCTACAGTTTTCGTCGCTGCCCCTACGCGATGCGCGCAAGACTCGCCCTGGCCGTCAGCGAAACACGGTGCGAGCTGCGCGAAGTGAAGCTCGCTGCGAAGCCGTCTGCCATGCTGGAGGCTTCGCCGAAGGGTACGGTACCGGTGCTTGTCCTGCCCGGGGGAGAGGTGATCGACGAGAGCCTCGATATTATGCGCTACGCTCTGTCGCGAAACGATCCGGAAGCGTGGCTGGCGAATGACGATCCCGATCTGATCGCCGGCAATGACGGCCCGTTCAAGCATCATCTCGATCGCTACAAATATCCGGAACGCCATGGCTCGGACCCGCTGATCCACCGGGAGCATGCCATGAACTTCCTGCGCCAGGTGGAGGACCGCCTAACCATGTCGCCCCACCTTGCCGGGAAAGGCCGCGGTATGGTGGACGCGGCTGTCGCGCCCTTCGTCAGGCAGTTCGCGGCCGTGGCGCCGCTCTGGTTCGAGGAACAGAAATTGCCCCGTCTGCAGGGCTGGCTGGCCGACTTCCTCGCGAGCGAGCTTTTCAGAGCCGTGATGCTCCGACCCCGGCCCTGGACGCCAGAGCAACCGCCTCTGTTCTTCCCGTAGAGGGGACCCTCTCCTGCATCCTGCGCATGGGCCATGAACGCTCAGGCGGCTGCCAAGGCCTGCTCCAGGTCGGCGATGATATCTTCGGGATGTTCGATGCCGATGGAAAGCCGCACGGTCGACTGAAGGACGCCGATCCGCTCGCGTATGTCGGCCGGGAATCCGGAGTGGGTGGTCGTGGCAGGATGGCTCGCCAGTGACTCCGTGCCACCGAGGCTCACCGCCAGCTTGAAGATCTGCAGCGCGTTGAGGAAGCGGAACGCCGCCGGCTGACCACCTGCGATATCGAAAGCGAATGTCGATCCTGCGCCGCTGGTTTGGGCTGCTACGACCTCGGCGGACCTTGAACCTGCGGGGTAGAAGGCGGGAAAGGCGACCTGTTGGACCTTGGGGTGGTCCCGCAGGAACGTGGCGGCGCGGAGCGCATTGGCATTGGCCCTATCCATGCGCAGGCCAAGCGTCTCGAGCGAACGGCTCAACATCCAGCAGCTGTGCGCGTCAAGCTGCGTCCCGATGGCGCTGCGCAGGAGGCGCACCTCCCTCATCAGCTTCGCCGAACCCAAGGCAGCCCCCGCAACCAGATCCGAGTGGCCCCCGACATACTTGGTCAAGGAGTATACCGATATATCCGCGCCTCTTTCCAGGGGGCGCTGAAACACGGGGCCTAGCAAGGTGTTGTCGCACACAAGGAGCGGGCGGTGGCCCTGCCGGACGCCTATGGCGTCACAGATCCGCTTCATCAGCGCGATGTCGACAAGGCTGTTGGTGGGATTGGCCGGCGTTTCGATCAGTACGATCGAAAGCCGCCCGGCCTCCATCGCCCGCTCTGCCGCGTCTTCGACGGCGGCTTCGTCCAAACCGTCCGCGAAGCCGACGGCGCTCATCCCGAGGTTCGCCAGCGTGCGGGTCAGCAGCGTTTCCGTTCCGCCGTAGAGCGGCTGGGAGTGCAGGATCGTATCTCCGGGGCGGGCGAAGGCGAGCACCGTCGTCGTGATCGCCGCCATGCCGGAAGAGAAGACCACGCCGGCTTCCGCGCCTTCGAACACTGCCAGCCGATCTTCGACGATTTCGCTGTTGGGATGGTTGAACCGTGAATAGACCAGCCCCCGCCCCTGCCCCGGCGGCGGTTCCTTGCGACCGGCCACATAGTCGAAGAAGTCGCGCCCCTCTTCCGCCGTGGGGAATACGAAGGTCGACGTCAGGAAGACGGGCGGCTTCACCGCGCCTTCCGAGAGAAAGGGGTCATAACCGTAGTTCAGCATCAGCGTATCGGGATGCAGACGGTGCGCTCCGATCGCCGTCTTGCTTTCGCGCGGTGCCGTCATCTCATCTCTCCCTAGGCGTCAGCCGGACAGGCATTACTGATCCGGTGAACGCCCCGGCGTCAACAGTGCTCCGTTTCGCCGCTGCGGATGACGGAACGGCCAGCGACATATCCACCGGGCTTGCGGGATGCACCGGCAGGATCTTTCCGGGGGGCGCCTCCTCTCCAGCGCTTGCGGCTCGCCACTCATCGAAGTGCCGTTCTCAGCGCCTTGCGCTTGCGCATCCGGGTCAGCCGCAGCCGCACGCGTGCGTCGCGTACGAGCGAGGGCGGAAGTTCGGTAATGACCCTCAGGCCCGCCACACTGGAGCTGTTGCGAATGGCGCGCAGGGTGCGGCCCACGACCTGCTCGACCATCTCCCGCCGCTCTATCTCGCCCTCTTCCGCCACCAGCGAGAGGCGGTGAACCGCATAAAGCCCCAGGACACCTGCCAGAAGAAAGTAGAAATCCCAATGGCTAAGCCGCAGCGGAAAGGACACCGTTCCGGCAGGGCTTGTCCAGCTCAGCAGCAGTTCCAGCTTCCGAGCCGAAAAGAAATCGGCCAGCAACCCGCCAAGGATGGGCGCCAGCCCGGCGGCCAGAGCGATCGCGACGGCGTTCGTCGCGACATAGGCCGTGGCCTCGCCCTTGGGCGAAAGCTTGAGGGCGATCGCGGTGGAGGCGAGCGTGACGCCCGCGACCGACGCGCCCATCAGCACGTGCAGGAAACCGAGCCATCCGATCACGAAGGTCGCGTTACTGGACTGCGACGCACCGATCATCGCAACGATCCCCAGGATGTACGCCGGTGCGGACACCATGAGCACGGTCTTGTTCGAGAACCTGTCCGTGAGCGTGCCCCAGAAGCGCAACGCCAACAGGTTCGCCAACTGGCTTATCGCACTCAGCACCATCACCATGCTTACATCGAAGCCGAGCTGCTGAACGATGAATACGGTGAAGAAGGGCGTCGCCAGATTCACCGCGACCTGCCAACTGACGACGAAGGCCAGGAGCCTCCGGAAGTTGAGGTCGGTAAGAGGCGCGCGAAGGAGGCGCAGCAACGGTATCCGTCCACCGGCAGGCGCCATCAGCGGCTCCGGCATGCGGGCGACGATGGCGGCGCTCACCATGCCCATCGTGCACCCTACGATGAACATCGCGGCGAAGGCGAGACTTCGGCCCGATGAGCCGGCGGCCGTGCGCTCCAGGATGTAGGCAGCGGCCAGGCCGGCGATCAGGGTGATGCCGGCTGTCCACGCGGTCCGCCGGGCGAACACACTTCCAAGCCGGTTCTCAGGCGCCAGGTCGCGCATCCAGGCGTTCCATGCGCAGCCGCCGAACGCACTGAGGCCGCACAGGACGTACTGCGCGGCAAGAAAGATGAGAAGCGGCAAGGTGCCCGTGAAGAAGGCCGTGGCGGCCATCACCGGCAGCATCGCGCGCCCCACGACGCTGGTCAGGACCGCGATACGCTTGCGGGCGCGAAGTCGTTCCACCACGGCGATTGCGGGAATTTGGAGCAGCTGAGTGATGAATGGTGCGCTGGCCAGCACGCCGACCCACAGGTTGCTTGCGCCCAAATGAAGGGCGAAGGCGGTGAGCACGACGCCGCTCGTCAGCGCGCCCGTGCTACTGGAGAACGCCGCCTCGAAGACCAGCAATCGCAGGCCACGTTCCCGTTCGTCGTCAGTAAGATGAGGCTGCGGGGCCAAGCTCACGGGATCACCTTGGGTAGCCAAGTGAACGAGGGCGAAAACATCTACACGGCCAAATAGTTCTCCATCAGGGACAAGGCCATGCTCGCAGGCCGAGTGAGCGGCCGCCCGGCGTCAACCGGAGGAAGGGCGGATCAGGCGGTTTTCTGACGCAGCGGCTCGATGCGCAGCATCGGGATGTCGCATCGACTGGCGCGGGTCATGACGAATGAGACAGCCTCCGCGATTTCTTCGGCGAACAGCATCTCGGACCGGCTGATCGCCTCCCTCTGCTCTTCCGCACTGCACATCTGCATGTCGCTGCCAACGGATCCCGGCTCGATCACGGTGACCCGCACGCCCTTGTCGGCGACTTCCTTGCGCAGGGTCAGAGCAAAATGATTGATACCGCCTTTGGTCGCAGCGTAGACGCTCTCGCCCGCGGCCATGATTTCCACGCTGATCGAGCTTATCAGGATGATCAGCCCGCTCTCCTGCCTCAGCATCCGCTTCAGTGCCGCGCGGGTGCAGCCGAGATAGCCGCTGAGATTGGTGTCCACGACATAGCGCCAGTCCTCATCGGCCATTTCATGCAAGGCCTGGGCTCCGAGCGCCGCGCAAGCGACGAGGACATCGATGCCGCCAAGCTGTGCGTCCACCGCCGCGAACACCTTCTCGATGTCCTCTGCCTTGCCAGCGTCCGCTGTGAGGCCGCAGGTCTCCGGAAGGTTCGCTTCTCGAAGCACCTCTTTCAGCGGCGCCTCGTCGCGGCCGAAGGTCAGCACTTTCGCACCTTGCTCCGCCAGGCTGAGAACGATGGCGCGGCCAATACCGGTGGTGCCGCCAGTGACGAGAATCCTCTTGCCTGCGATCGGCTCGTGGGGCGCCTTTTGCTGTGTCATGGCCGCTGAACGAGGCTGGCGAGCAGAAAGTTTCGCTGCCCGAAACCTATGTCGCTTACATGCACGAAGCCGGTGGCGCCGATGAGCAACTGATCTGAAAAACCGGCGTTTCTCCTGCGCACAAATCCGCAGGAGAAACATCGCATGGCCACACGAACCGTGCAGGCGATCGCTCCCGAAACCGCTTTCGCGAGCAAGGTACTGACGGACACGTCCGAGCCGCTGGCGAAGGCACGACAAGGCAACCTGGAGCTGGAGGTTCGGCTCGCGGGCGACACCCTCTGGCTTATCATCCGCAGGGGCACGGAAGGTGGCCTGGCCTTGCGCATGCCGGTGTTCAGCCAGGATGCGAAATGCCGGCTCATGAAAAAGGGCGATGCGCTGGCGGCGGTGGAGTGCACCGGCAGCCTTGGCAAAGCGCGCCTTGTCGTGACCGGTGAGCCTTTCGGACTGGAGCAGCTGCGCGCGACGCTTCAGTTCACGCCCTCTCGCGATCTTGCGATCGAGTGGGTCCCCCGTGACCTCGTGCCGTTCGACGCTTCGGGCGACGCGACCGGGACTAAGGGCCTCGTCTCGGCGCGCCAGCGCAAGATGAACACCGGCCTGCTTTATTTCTCTCTGGAGCGCCCGGCGCTTGGCAAGGTTCTTTATCTGCAGAACCTCACCGCACTGAACGACTACTTCAACGCCACCGGCAGCAAGCCGGAAAGTGCGGTCGGCGGCGACTGGCCCGAACTTGGGTATCAGCTGCCGCGCAACCCCGAAACCGGCAAGGCGGTGCTGGCAGCGGGGCAGGAACTGACGCTCTACGACACTCTTCTCGCGATCCGCGGCTACCCTCAAAACGGGGAGACCGACTCAGCCTGGCAGTTTCTCGACATGCTGGGCGGCCTCTACCATTCCCTTAACCCGCCGGAACCCGCCTTCCACGACTGGATCCTGCGTGCCGAGAATACAATCCAGGACCTTGCCAAGGGACCAAAGACCCGCATCCGGCACTACGGCCATACCTACTTCCATCCCTACACCGCGAGCGAATACCCGGACTCGATGGTTCAGCTTTCTCTGGCTGCCGCGATGCGTGACTGGGGAAGATGGTCGGGCCAAGAACATCCGCTGGTGGGTGAAATCGTCTCGGGCCTGCGCAAGTTCTATGATCCGGAGCTGAAGGCGCTCAGACGTTATCTGCCGAACGTCGGGGCCGACAAGAACGCCAATGCGGTGGACAGCTGGTACCTTTACCACCCCCTGCTGAACCTCGGCAATCTTGCTCTTGCTGGAGACAGGGCGGCGCGGCGGCTTTTCTTCGATTCCGTCGATTACGGCATCAAGGCCGCGCAGCATTTCCGGTACAAGTGGCCGATCATGTACGATGTCACGGATTTCAGCGTCATCACGGACGTTGCCGAAGCCGATGACAGGGGCCAAACGGACGTTGGCGGCATCTATGCGTGGGTCATGCTGCAGGCGTTCGAGATGTCTCATGACGAACGCTTCCTGACAGAAGCCATGAAGGCGATCGATGCCGCACGCGGGATGCGCTTCGACCTGAACTATCAGGCCAACCTGACGGCCTGGGGCGCCGCGGCCTGCATCCGCTTGTGGCGGATCATCAATCGCGCCGAATACCTCCAGCAAAGTTACGTCTACCTCGCCAGCTTCTTCCACAACAGTCAGATCTGGAAGAGCGAGATCGGCCTGTCGCGCCACTGGACCAACTTCCTCGGTGTCACGTGCCTTCAGGATGCTCCGTACATGGCAGCGTACGAGTGCTTCGACAGCTACGCGGCGTTCGAGCGTTACCTGGATTACATGGGAGTCGATATCATCCCCGGTGTGAAGCTGCTCGTGAACGAGTTCTGCAGGCATGCGCTCGACAGGGGATGGTACTACTATCCTGATGCGTTGCCTGAGGAAGCCCTGGCGACAGAAAACCGGAACGGGCATATAGACCGCTCGCTGAACTACCCTGTCGAAGATCTTTACCCCGACGGTCAGAAGGCGGGCCAAGTGGGCCAGGAGATCTACGGCTCCGGCGCGGCGATCGTTTACGCCACCCGCTCCTTCCACCGGATCGACGATGCGCCGTTCCTGTTGTTCTGCGACAGCTTCGTGCGCGCAATACACCGGCTGGACAGTTCGACGCTGAACCTGCGCATCGACGGGCATGAGACGACGCCAGCCCGCCTGGCGCTCCTGCCGCTCGACGGAAAACCGGAGCGGCTTCGCCCCAAGCTGTGGACGGCGAACCGGGAAGTTCTCGACTTCAAGATCGTGGATGGTCGTCTGGAAACCTGGGTGCCCTCAAACAACGCTCTCCTCCTGGGCTGGGAAATGACGCCGTAGGCTCGACCCGCCATTGCCGCTCCTGGCTGTCAGGAAAGACTGCGAAAGGGCAGTACCGTCGCGGTCTGGTCCGGCACGACCTCGGCGATGGCCCCTTCGAGTTCCTCTTGAACGAAGGGCTTCGAAAGGCGCCGGAACCGCAACTTCAGCCCGACCGGCAGCTCCGCATAGCCGGAAATCACGAGTATCGGCACGTCACGCCACCCGGCCTGCACCGCCTCCGCCAGCTCTGATCCGTTCATATCGGGCATGGCGTAGTCAGTGATCAGAAGATCGATGCGTTCCCGGGCGAGGAGGCGCAGGGCTTCGCGTCCCGATGAAGCTTTGTGAACCGTGTGCCCCAGATCCGAGAGCATCGCCGCCGTATTGACCAGCACGATGTCGTCGTCGTCCACGGCAAGGATGGTCAGCGACCGCTCACGCCGCGCCGCGGGGACATGGCTTGGCGTGGATGCAGGCGCTCGCGGTGACTCGTCACCCGCCACCGGAAGCCAGAGGGTGACGGTGGTGCCCTCCCCTGCCTTGCTCTTCAGCTCCGTCTTCCCGCCGAACTGGCCGGCCATGCCCACGACCATGGAAAGACCAAGTCCTGTTCCCTTGCCTATACCCTTGGTGGTGAAGAAGGGCTCCGAGGCTTTCGCGAGAGTTTCTTCATCCATGCCGCTGCCTTCGTCCGCAACGGACAGGCACACATATTCGCCGGCAACGAGGCCACTGTTCGGCCCTGCCGTCGCGGCTTGCGCCGAAATCAGGATACGGCCCCCCTCGGGCATGGCATCGCGGGCGTTCACCGCCAGGTTCAGGAGTGCCAGTTCCAGCTGCGCGGGATCCGCATGAACGCGCTTCAGTATCAGCGGGAACTGCGTGTCGATTGCGATTCCCGTGCCGATCGTGCGCTCCAGAAGCTCTGCCATGCCGCGCACCAGCTGCGTGAGATCCACCGCTTCCAGCTTCAGCTCCTGCTTGCGCGCAAATGAGAGCATGCGCTGCGTCAGGGTGGCGCCGCGTTGCGCCGCTTCGATGACGTTGTCGAGGAAACGGGTGATGTCCTTGCCCTGCGCAAGATTGCGCTTGGCCAGATCGGCGCTGCCCATAATCGCGGCAAGCAGATTGTTGAAGTCATGCGCTACGCCACCCGTGAGCTGCCCGATAGCCTCCATCTTCTGGAACTGAAAGAACGCCCGCTGCGCCTGTTCGAGAGCCTCTTCCGAACGCTTGCGCTCGCTCAGGTCGCGCGTAATCTTGGCGAAGCCGATCAGGTTCCCCGCATCGCCGCGAACCGCTTCGATGACGACGCTGGCCCAGAAGCGTGAGCCGTCCTTGCGCACCCGCCAGCCTTCTGCCTCGAAGCGGCAGTTCTCGCGCGCCGTGCGCAAGGCTCGCTCCGGTGTGCCCGCCTCCCGATCCTCTTCCAGGTAGAAGCGGGAGAAATGCTGCCCAATGATCTCCTCGGCGCGATAGCCCTTGAAACGCTCCGCGCCGGCATTCCAGCTGGTCACGTGACCATCCAGATCCAGCATGTAGATGGCGTAATCCTTGACGCTCTGCACAAGAAGCCGGAATCGCTCCTCGCTGCGACGCAGGCGCTCTTCAGCCTCGCGCCTGGCGCTCAGATCGCGCGTGACCTTCGCAAAGCCGACCAGTTCGCCATCGGGCGTGCGCACGGGATCGATCACGACGTTCGCCCAGAACCGTGCTCCATCCTTGCGGTAGCGCCAGCCCTCGGCTTCGAAGCGCCCCTCAGACGCGGCGGTCGCAAGCGCCCGTGCCGGGATACCGGCCGCCCTGTCATCCTCTCCGTAAAAGCGGGAGAAGTGCTGTCCGATGATCTCTTCGGGCGCATAGCCCTTGAAGCGCTCCGCCCCGGCATTCCAGCTGGTGACGATGCCGGTGGGGTCCAGCATGTAGATGGCGTAGTCAGTGACGCTCTGAACGAGGAGTTCGAAGCGACCCTCTATCGTCTTGTTTCCCTCCGCCTGCATTTCGCCAGCCACCCCACTCAAGATACTGCGCCCTGAACGAACCAGTCACGCTTCGGTTGCGCGATCTGCGATGGACACCGCTCCTTACAGGTGCCTGCTGGATAGCGCTCGCTCTCCATGCCCGGTTCGTTGCGGGGCGGCAAGATCCGTGAAACATCGCTGCCGTCCTGGCGTTGATGAGGCTTCAGAAGGAGCACGGTCATGAAAGCGCAAATCGCATTGCTCTTAGGCATCGCTTCCCTTGCTGCCTGCGACGGCCCCCGCGAGCAGGCCGGGGAAGAGAAGGATCGCGCCAGAGCAAGCGCTGCCGGTGTCGAATACGACGGCTCCGGCCCCGCAGAGGAAGCCGGAGAGGTGCGGGACAAGGCGGACGAGGCTGCGCGCAACGCCCGCCAAGCCCGTTCCGACGCGTTCGAGGCAGAGGCGAGAAACATCGAGAAGCAGGCCGAGGTCGCAGCCGACAAGCTCGACCAGCAGGCCGATCAACTGCGGGACGAAGCCCGGCAGCGGGCCGACGTCCTGCAACGCAGAGCTGACGAGGCGCTGAAGCCGGAAGCCGGTGCAACCGCGCCGAACTGACGCTGCCTGCTGACGCGCTGAAAGCGCAAGGACCTGCCGGCGCCTCCGCTACGCGCCTGCAGACGTTTTCTTAATGGGTGCAGGCGCCGTCCCGCTCTGGCGCAAACGGCGCCTGTCAGCGTCAGAGGGCCTTCGCCATGTTCAGATGCGCGGTTACAATGGGTATCAGGCTGGTTGCGAAGTCCTTGAGAGCTGGAACGTCTCCTCCTGCCGAATAGCCCTGAAGCGCATCGAGCGTCGCCTGATGCGCCGTCACCTGCGCCGTGGCGTAGGCGCGGTCAAATTCTGCGCCGGTCTTGCCTTTCAAGTCGTCGAGCTGCGCCTGCTGCGCGGCCGTCATCTGAGGCATCGGCGTGATTTGCGGATTGGCGGCAGCCGCGGCGGCCTTCAGCTTGGCCGTGGATTCGGTGTGCGCCTTCACCATCTGATCGGCGAACTTCTTGATCTCGTCGGAGGCGGCATTTGTCTGAGCCAGCTTTGAGGTTTCGATTTCGAAGGCATCGCTCGCCGCCGCGACATTGGCGAAGACCTGGCCGGGTGTCTCGGTCGGGGTGACCGGAACCTCGGTCGCGGGGTCGGCAACCGCAACGGTTGTGGTGGTTTCGGTTGCCGGATCAGCTTCCCTGTTGCAGCCGGCAAGGATTACAGCCGCAACAGAGGCTGCGATTAGCAGTCGGTGCTTCATGTTCGTCGCTCCGCGTCAAGTGGTTCGGGACGTCGGCTGAACGGCTGACACTCCCGTTACGTTCCTCGACCCTTTCGGCGTGTTGATGCGTTTCGGTCGTGGCCGGTGGGCAGAACCGGCAGGCACGCAGGAGATTGCACGATGAGCATTTTCGGTAACATCATGGGCAAGATCTTTCATCATGACCGGGCCAAGGCGGCCACCACGGCGGAACCGCCGCGCACGGCACCGGCGGCAAGCCCCACGCGGGACACTCCGGTGGCAGCGAAACCGCAGGCCAGTCCTGCGCCCTCCGCACCGGCCGCGAAGCCCCTGGTGGACGTAGGCGCCGTGCTCGAGGCCATGGCGACGATGAAGGCGGATCACGGCGGCAACTATCGCTCCTCCATCGTTGATCTGCTGAAGCTGCTCGACATCGATTCCAGCCTTGGTGCCAGGAAAGAGCTCGCTGAAGAACTTGGCGTGCACGTCGGTGCCGATGGGTCCGCCGAGCAGAACATGGCGCTGCACCGGGCTGTCATGGACAAGCTGGCGGAGAACGGCGGCGTCGTGCCTGACAGCTTACGGCAGTAGGACAGGCGCGCCTCATCGCTTCGGAGCGCGCCCTGGACCACCGAACGAGAGATGCTTCTTCAATACCGCTGCCGTTACAGGCATGCGGCAGGGCCTTCCCCACCCTTTTATCTGCAGGCGGCTAAAATTAACCTCGGTTAGCGGCCTGCAAGACGTTTCTCAGGGCACGGAGGAAACTGCATCCGGCATAGAAACCAATTCCCGTTCAACGTGTTCTGAACTCAGGACGAACTTGGCAATTGGGGAATCATTCCACCAGTGCCTTCCGGGAGCTGAAAAGTGAGCATCGAAACGGTCAAGCGCAGCCATCGTGACATTCGACCGGCGCGCCAGTCAGCGCCCGCTATCGAACGTGCGCGACTGGTCCGACGGGACGAGGACGGCAGACCGCGCGCCGACCGGTTGCCGCCCCGCCTCCTGCGCGACGCGGCACGCGAAGCCGGGCTTTTTCAGCGCTCCGTGCTCGGTCACCTCGACCACGAAGCCTGGGTGAACCGCGTAAGGGCAGACGGGCAGAGGCTCGCCGATCTTCTCTGGGAGATGGGTTTCAGCCCGAGCGCCGAACGCTTCGATACCGTGACCAAGATTCGCTCCTGAACCTGCCTGCGCCTTGGGTAGCATCACAGGCTTTCAGGTTCAGAGCGACGAAGAAGCGCCCTATGCTTTCCAGTCCCGGCATCGGGCAGTGAGGCAGAAGGCGCTCTTTTCTATCTGTCACATGCCGGAGCTTGCCACATCCTGAGCCACTGCTCCAGGAAGCATGAACGCCGGCACCATCTGGCGCCGGCGCCGCTTCGGATACTCTATTGTGATCCGTCGATCTTGAGGATCAGCTTTCCGGTATTCGCGCCGGAGAAGAGACGCATGAAGGCGTCGTAGGCGTTCTCGAGTCCTTCCTGAACGTCTTCTTCGACGCGCAGCTTTCCCTGACCGAGCCATTGCGCCATCTGCGCGCGCCCTTCGCCGAACTGACTGGCGTAGTCGGTGACGAGAAAGCCGTGGATGGTCGCGCGCCGCGCAAGGATTTGCCAGAGGTTGCGCAAGCCGACCTTTTCAGGCGAATTGTATTCGGAAATGAGCCCGCACAGGACGATGCGGGCATTATGGGCCAAGGTGAACACCTCGGCTTCCATCACCGGCCCGCCGACGTTTTCGAACACGATGTTCACGCCGTCGGGCGCGGCCGCCGTTATCTCGCTCACAAGGCTTTCATGATCCTTGCCTTTGTAATCGATGGCCGCATCGAAGCCGTAGTCCTCTATCAGGCGCCGGCACTTCAGCGGACCACCCGCGATGCCGATAACGCGGCACCCAAGCAACTTGCCGATCTGCCCGACCGCCGATCCGACGGCCCCGGCCGCACCGGACACGAGCAGCGTCTCTCCTGCCTCGGGCTTCGCAACAGCGATCAGGCCGAAGTAGGCCGTCATTCCGACCGATCCCAGCACTGACAGGTAGTTGGAGGGGGAAGCCACGGCCGAAATGTCCACCGGCGCGGCGAACCCCTCGGGCCCTATGACGGAGTAGTCCTCGAGCCCGCCCAGCCCAATGACCCACTGGCCGACCGCGAGGCGGGGGTTGTCCGAGGCATGCACGACTCCAAGCGTAGACGCGCGGACAGCATCGCCCAGCGGAATGGGAGGCATGTAGCTTTCCGCATCGTCCATCCATCCCCTCTGCGCCGGATCAAGCGAGGCGTAGTGATTGCGGATCACGACGCCCCCGGGCGGCGGCGCAGGCACGGGTTCGGTAACAAGGCTGAAGTCTGCCGGGACGGGTGTTCCGTTCGGCCTTCGGACGAGCAGGAAGCGTCGGTTCTCTGTCACAGGGTTAGGTCTCCTTGAAGGAAAAAGGCCGGCCCCGATCCATACGGGTGCCGCCGATGTCCACGCTAACGGTCGGGACCGCCGAAATGTTCACGACGGCCGGGAAATCAGGGACGAGCGGATGAGAACGGGTGACAGCCGACGGCGTCTGGCTGACGGACCTCCGCAGCCGGTTCAGCTGTCGCCCATCCCCCCTCCCGCAAGCGGCGCAAGCACGACCTTGCGCAGCCACTCGGCGATTTCCGCCGCGTTGCGATCCGGCTCCTCGCAAATCCACCAGTCGAGCACCTCGATTGTGGCCGCGACGGAGACCCGCAGGGCGAGCCGGTGTGGCACGTCTTGAGCAGACAGGTCCGGCTGGCTGGAGAGGCGGTCAATGATCTGGCGCGACAGTTCATAACGCGAACTGCCCGCAGCACTCAGCAGCGCCCGGATCGCTTCGCGCCGCTGCTCCACGGCGGCGATCAGCACACGCGCCGCCTCTTCAGGTCGGCCGCTTGTCCAAAAAGGCATCATTTCGCGGGTGAACTCATCGGTGAGCATGGCGACGACATCGGACAGGACGGCCGGCACATCCGCATAGTGGCGAAAGAACGTCGAATAGCCCACGCCCGCCGCCTGCGCGATCTGCGAACCGGTGATGGCGTCGAACGGCCCTGCCGCCATGAGCTTCAGCAAAGCGCTGCGCATGGCGTGCCGTGATCGTATGGCGCGGGCATCCTGCCGCTTCGGCATTGTTGAATCGGTCATCGCCGCCCCTACATATGACAAGTCACTTGTCAGAAATAGGAGCGGCGCATGGCTACCGCAACCGAACAGGCGCAGGAATCCTGCCCCTTTTCCCCCGATCAGCGGCGTTCCACGGTCGCCCCCGGGCTTCTGAAAAATACCAAGGTGGTGCAAGGCTACGCTAGCGTGCGCGATGTCCTGCGCAACCCCGAGGCTAAGCAGGCCGGCTTCAAGGCAGAGCTGATAAATCGCGGCGGCCTTACAAGACCGCCGATCCTTTTCCTTTCGGGCGATGCCCATCGCCAGCAGCGGGCGGCAACGGCCCGATTCTTCTCACCCCGGGTGGTGGAAGAGCGTCACCGCCCTGACATCGAGCACCAAGTCGATCGCATCATCGCCGGTCTGCGCAACAGCGGATCCGCCCGGCTAGACGATCTGGCGCTTGATCTTGCCGTCAGTGTGGCGGCGACGATCGTCGGGCTTACGAACAGCGACCGCAGCGGCATGATCCGGCGTCTCGACGCGTTCTTCTCAGTCGGCACAGCCCTTCGCAACGGCGTCCTCGCACGAGCCATGACGTTCCTGCAGGGCCAGGCCCGCATGCTGCACTTCCACCTCGCGGACGTAAGGCCCGCCATCGCCGCCAGAAGGAAGGCTCCGCAGGAGGACGTCATCTCTCACCTCATCGCGGAGGGGCACCGGGACCGCGACATCCTTGTGGAGTGCTTTACTTATGGCGCGGCAGGGATGGTCACCACGCGTGAATTCATCACAATGGCGGGATGGCACCTGCTGGAAGACGCCCCCCTGCGCGCGCGGTTCCTGAAAGGCGAACGCGCGGCGCGCATCGCCATCCTGGAAGAAATCCTGCGCCTTGAACCTGTGGTCGGTTCTCTCTACCGCCGGATGGAGGGCAGGGCAGAGGCGCTGGAACTGGACATCCGCTCCGCCAACTCTGACCCGGAGGCTGTGGGGCCTTGCCCGTTTCACATAGACCCAGACCGTAGCCGCGCGCGGCGGGTCGGCGGTGCCGGCATGGCATTCGGAGACGGTGAACATCGCTGCCCCGGCGCCGACGTCGCGCTTGCCGAAGCCGAGATATTCCTGGAGCGCCTTCTGCGGCTTCCTGGGCTGACGCTTGAGCGGGCACCGGATGTCGGGTGGAACCGGCTGGTGACCGGCTACGAACTGCGGGGCTGCCGCGTCGCCTTGAATGCGGAGGACAGCTGATCATGCTTGCTGCCATCCAGCAGCTTCTGCAGCCCCCGCCGGGAATGGACGTGGATTTCAAGGCACCATCGGGCGCACCGGCGCTCTTCCCTTCTGATGGCATAAGCTGGACAATCTTCTCCAACCCGGTGGCGCTGTTCATCGGCGGCGTATCGGCCGTTCTTCTGGAACTTGCGGAGCCGGCCGTTCGCTCTGGCGTGTGGGATCACAGCAGCTTCCGACGGGACCCGGGCATGCGGCTGCGACGCACCGGCTTTGCCGCCATGGTGACCGTCTACGCGCCTGCGGAGCAGGCGCGAGCGCTGATTGGACGCGTAGTCGCCATGCACGAGCGCGTGAACGGCGTCACACCGGACGGGCAGCCGTATCGTGCCAACGATCCGCGCCTGCTCGACTGGGTTCAGGCCACCGCCAGCTTCGGGTTCATCGAAGCGTACCACCGCTACGTTCGCACGCTCACGCCCGCTGAGAAAGACGCTGCGCTCACCGAGGGAGCGGCAGCTTCGCGCCTTTACGGCGCGGTTGGCGCTCCGCGTTCCTGGCAGGAATGGGATGACCTTCTCGCCAGCACCGCCCCCCGGCTGGAAGGCTCCGACGTGCTGTCCGAATTCCTCTCGATCATGAGCAACACACCGCTGCTGCCCGGGCCCACCCTGCGGCTTCAGCGACTTCTTATCCGTGCCGCCGTGGAGATGACGCCGAACCCGGTACGAAGCCTGCCACAACTGCGTGGCAAGGGCTTGCGCGCCGGAGAGCAGAGCCTTGTGCGGGTGCTCGGCCGAGTTGCCGGGGCATTACCTGCACCCCAGACGCCGGCGGCACAGGCAGCAGCGCGGATCCGACGGGGCGAAGCGCGCAAGACCCCGATGAAGGACGACTGAAATACTGAAAGAAAATCGTCCTCGAAAACACGCCTCAACTCGGATTTGTAACTTTTTAAAAACGATGGAACAGATCTCGTAGCCGCCGCGTTGAATGTTCAAACAACAAAAAAGCACCTACAGGGCCCGGCTTCCCTTCCCCCACCCCCCTCCAAAGACGCCGGGCCCAATTTTCCTGACAGGATCGAGCAAGCCCTTGCCACTTTAGCTGGCAACAGGGGCCCTGAACGCCCAGCGCAGGGTTTCCGCAAGCGCGTAAGCTCCCGAACGCGCGGCGATATCCGGCAGGAGCCCATTCCGATAGCCGTGCATCCTGCGAGCCCATCGCGGCAGGAGTGTCACTGCTGCGCGCATCACCACAGATTGCGCAGGCGCCATCGCGAGAGAGGGGGCCGGTTGCGACATGATGAGCCGAGCGACTTCCCGCGTGCGCGCATCCGCCCTCAGTTCCGGCCGGAAGGAGGCCAGCAGCTGCTTCGCCTCGGTCCGCGTTTGCGGAACGGGCTCTGCGCCGAGACGGCGGGCCACGGTGCCTATCTGTGCGAAGTACCGGTCCTGATCGGCAATGGTCATGGTCGGTTCGGCAAAAGCGATCCACGCATCAAGGAAGCTGGTCGCCTCGCAGACATGAATCCAGGCGAGAAGGCGTGGATCGGACGCCGCATAGGACGAGCCGTCCGCCAGTGTGCCGCGCACCCGCTCATGAATATCCCGGACGCGGGCTATCGCGGCTTCGGCTTCGGTCCTGCCGGCATACGTCGTCACGGCGATGAAGCGCGCGGTCCGGCGCAGTCGACCCTGCATGTCATCCCGGAAGCGGCTGTGTTCCCACACGCCTGTCAGCGCTGCCGGGTGCAGCATCTGCAGGAGCAAGGCGGACACACCGCCCACGGTCATGGTCGTCACATCGCCATGCACACGCCAGATGACGGAGTCAGGGGGGAAAAGGGCTTCCGGCGATCGCGCGACCGGCCCCTCGCCGCTCGTGGTGTCGTGGAATATCTCACGTACCTTGCGGACCAGCATCCCGCGCACGGCCGTGGCGGGGTGCCAGTCGGCAGAAGGCGGTTTCATGCGGCCGGAGCGAGCGGAACCGCGACGGCCGATTCATCCCAGAGATGGGCGCGATAGCGCTCGAAGCAGCGCTGGCCGCAGGCGAGCCGCATCAGCGCGCCTTCGGCGATGGCTATGGCACGGCGCGGATCTTCCTTCACCAGCGGAATTAAAGCCTCGCGGTTCCAGTCCTCACTGTGCTTCACGTCCAGAACGGCGTGGAGATCGAAGTAGCGGCGCTCCCGGCCCGAAAGGCCGATGCGGCGAAGCCCCTTAGCGACGAGTGCGGAACGCCCCGGCGCCGTCAATTCGATCACGCCCAACGCACCGACCGAGTGCCAGGCATAACGCCGCGACGTAGCCATGCCGGTCATGGCATTTGCCAGGGCGAGGCTTTCCGCCACCGTTGTTTCGATCGCGGGGTTCACCTCAAGCGCTTCCGCGACAATGTGGAGCATCGGGCCGTGCATACCCTTGGCGTTGCCGCGGCCCATTTCATCCCAGTAATTGCGGGCGAGTTCAAGCTTGGCCTGGTCGGGCAGCTTGATCTGCGTCATTGCGACGAGGTCGTCGAAACCGGCCTCCCCGGCGGCTTCCTGCTCGAAGAACCATCGAAGTTCGTCTCGCGATGCGTGCTCGGCCAGCCAGGGGAAAAGCGGGTCATTCTGCCCCGGCCCCACCTCCTTCAGCCCTTCGAACCAGGCGATGAAGCCGTCAACGTCCTGCGGGGCCTTACCGGCCTCCTCCTTCACGGAGGCGCGCAGATCCTCCAGGAACTCGCCCTCGAGCAGCTGCATCCTCGTGTCGTCGGCCAGCTTCTCGCGCCAGTCATCGCCGGGGAAGCCCGGCTCCAGCCGCTGCCGGTTCCACCGCGCCAACGACTGCTGAAATGTGTCCGAGAAATAGAACTCGGCCGACGCGTCTCCACGGACAGGCTTGAATTCCAACATTGTAATCCCTCTAAGCTGCATGTTGCGCGGCGCGGTCCTCAGGCACGGTGCCGTGCCGTGGTTCGGCTTCCGCTCTGAATGTGAAGATGCTCACGCCGTTGACGACCGTGGCGCCCCTGGGTTCGCGTGACCGGCACGCCGTACCGCTCCAGATCGTCGATCAGCAGGTCGAGGCAGGGGGTACGCCGTAGCGGACCAAGGACGGCAATCTCGGGGATGTCCTCGCCGAAGAGGGCCAGGGCATCCCAGGGATTGTCGACGAACCGGACTTCGTACCCGCGCTGCCTCAGCGCGACGAGTTGCCAGGCAACCTCATTGCGCGCACTCGCCACAACCAGCGCCAGGGGTCTTTTGTTCGAGCATCTCTCCATGACGGAGGAACGCACGAAGCCGCCCTCCGGCTCCCGTTTCCTTGCCTCGATCAATTTCGGCAAACTCGCCCCCCGCATCGGCCGGGTCAGCGTGGGGGCAACCGGTAGTCATGCAGCGGCCCTGACACGCTGAAGAGCGGTCAGTTCCTCCGCCAGCTCGTTGTTGCCCTGGGATAGCGCCAGGGCCGGCGCATCGTTGCCGGCCGCGTCTACAGCCAAGGGATCAGCGCCCGCATCGACCAACATGTCGATGATGTCGCGACGCGAAAACAGGGCCGCCATCATCAGCGGCGTCTGCCCCGCACCATTGCGGAAATTCGGATCTGCCCCAGCCTTCAGCAGCAGCCGTGCGATGGCGGTGTAGCCTTTGAAGGCCACTCCCATCAGCGGACTTCCGCTGCCTGCGCCGCGAACGACACCATCAACCGCCGCGCCGAATTCCAGCAGCAGCGAGGTGGTCGCCTCGTGACCATGATAGCTGGCGAGAACGAGCGGGGTGTGCCCCCGCTCGTCCATTCCTTCCACATCGGCGCCCGCGCCCAGCAAGGCCGGGATCACGTCGTCCCGCCCGAGCCGCGCGGCGTCGAACAGCAAGGCCTGCAACCTCTCGGCCGGCGGCAGCGGTGGAAGGCCGTCACCTTCCACCTTCGTCGCATGCCCCGCGATCATCCGCCGGTCGCCTTGAGGAAGCCGGCAGCGTCGAGATCGACGCGCAGTTCGCGATCCCAGACGCGAACCTGCGCACACGTGCCCAGGAACGCCTTCACCTCGCCCTCATCCTTCAGGGCGATCAACCCCGCATCGTGATCGGAGGCGGCAATGCCCGCACGCTCCAGCAATGGCAGGGCCTCGGCCGTGTACGCCATGAACTTGCCGTGAGCGAAGGCATCGTTCACAAAATCCTTGGCGGGCTTGTCCTCAGCCAGCATCGCCGCGCCTTCCTCTGACACGACGATAGCGACCGCGTCATACAGCACGGAAGGCCCGCCATCGATCTTCTGCTTGCCTTCGACCATGGTGCCGTCGTCCAGCGTCGCGCCGCCGATTTTCGGCGTGACGATCTCGTAGATCGCCGGAAGCCCTTCGACCGCCTTGGTCAGCGCCTTCACCATAGCCGCCGAAGCGCCGTCGCTGACGAGAATGCCCAGCTTGCGGCCAGCGAAGCTGTCAGGCCCTCGCTTAACAATGCTCAGGGCTTCCGAGGGCGGCAGGTCGGTGCGCGGGGGCACGGCGGCCGGGAACGACGGTGGCAGCTCCGGCAAGCCGAGGCCGTCCGCCACGACGGTCGCCAGCGTCTCATCGATGTTGCGCAGATGCGAGACGATGCGCTGGCGGATGTCGACGCGCTCGCACTTCGACAGTTCGAACACCAGCGCGTCGCCGATGTGCTTCTGCTCGATCGGGGTCTGGCTGATGAAGAACTGCCGCGCCTGGCTGTAATGATCGGCAAAGCTGGCCGAACGTACCTGCGCCTTGCGACCGCTGGTTTCGGCGGAGAAATGCCGATAGCCGGTCGTTGGGGACTCGCGAGGCCCGCCCCAGCTGTTGGGTTCGTAGTTCACGCGCCCCTTGGGGTTGCGCATGTTCATGTGCCCGTCCTGCTGGAAATTCTGCACCGGTACGCGCGGGGCGTTGATGGGAAGATGCGTGAAGTTCGGGCTGCCGAGCCGCTTCAGCTGCGTGTCCAAGTAGGAGAAGTTCCGGCCCTGAAGCAGCGGGTCGTTGGTGAAGCCGATGCCCGGCACCACGTTCTGCGTGCAGAAGGCGACCTGTTCCGTCTCATGGAAGAAGTTGTCGACGACGCGGTCCAGCACGAAGCTGCCGATCTTGCGCACCGGGATCTGTTCTTCCGGGATGATCTTGGTCGCATCGAGGATGTCGAACTCGAACTGGTCGGCGAAATCGTCGTCGAACAGCTGGACGCCCAGATCCCAGACCGGCGGCGTGCCCATCGTGATCGCGTCCCAGAGATCGCGGCGGTGGAAGTCAGGATCCGCACCGTTGATCTTGAGCGCCTCGTTCCACATGACCGATTGCAGGCCCAGCTTCGGCTTGAAGTGGAACTTGACGTAAGTGCCCTTCCCGTCCGCATCGATGAGGCGGAAGGTGTGGACGCCGAATCCTTCCATGAAGCGGAACGAGCGCGGGATGGCGCGGTCGGACATGATCCACATGACCATGTGCATCGATTCCGGGGTCAGGCCGATGTAGTCCCAGAAGTTGTCATGGGCAGTCTGCGCCTGTGGGAAGCCGCGATCGGGCTCCTGCTTGGCCGCGTGGATGAGATCAGGGAACTTGATCGCATCCTGGATGAAGAAGACCGGGATGTTGTTCGCGACGATGTCCCAGTTTCCCTCCTTCGTGTAGAACTTGGCCGCGAACCCGCGGACGTCGCGCGCCAGGTCGAACGAACCCTTGTTTCCGGCAACGGTCGAGAAGCGCACGAACATGGGCGTCTGTTCACCCACTTCAGTCAGTACCTTGGCCGTCGTGTACTCGGCGAGGCTCTCATCCAGGGTGAACGTGCCATGCACGCCGAAGCCGCGGGCATGGACGACGCGCTCGGGAATGCGCTCGTGATCGAAATGGAAGATCTTTTCGCGGAAGTGGAAGTCTTCCAGCAGCGTGGGACCAAGCGGCCCGACCTTAAGGCTGTTCTGATCATCGGCGACCGGGACGCCCTGCTGTGTCGTCAGCACGTCATCGGCACCTGAGGCGAGCTGATGCAGCTCACCGCCTTCTCCGACCGCCGTCTCGAATTCGGCCGCATGCGATTGTGCGCCCGTGTCCTTACCGATCTTTCCGGCCATGCCTGTAGTCTCCAATAATGGTTAAAGCTCGTCGTCCTGATGCTGGTGCCTCAGGATCGTGGCAGCGACGTTGGAACCGGTCGGTCGTGGATCCGGTTCCAACGACACAACCCAGTCAACTTATCTATGCGCCGACCAGCCGCGAGGCCGGCCCCGGCCTCATGGCGAAAGCGGCTTCGATCTCCTTTCGCGAGAGGCCGAAATCAGTGATGTCATAACGGTGCTGATCGAGCCGGCGGTGCTGCCGGCGGTTCATGAAACGCGTCATTGCCTTCTCGACAGCGGGCGTGAAACTCATTCCGAGAGCCGCGTAGACGCGCCGCATCTCACCCCTCCAATCCGCATGCATGGTGTCGAAGCGCACGTCCGCCTGGATACCGTCGAACCGTTGCCTCGCAGTTGCGGTGCGGTCGCGCCGCAGGAGCGACTTGCGCAACCACTCCCGCCCGATCCAGACACGATCGACGGCGTGGCTCTGGACGCACATCTGGTTGTACACCAGCGACGCGGACGAACCGACGACGCTGACCGGATCGCGGTGTAGAACGATCAGGCGGGCGTTTGGAAACACCTTCAGGACCGCTTCGAGATCCTGCCCGAACTGAGGCACCTTCAGGACCCACGGCCGGTCGCCCCGCTCCCGGCGAAGCCATCGCACCGTCTGCAGGAAGCGGCGGAACTCCTCGTAAACTGGCTCCGCGTCGGCCTGTTCGCCGGCCCGCGCGAAGGAGGGAATGCGCCACTGCGCTTCCAGCGCGGACCCGAAAAGCGCGATGTTGTGGAAGCCGATCTCCTCGTCCGCACACCGTGCGGCTGTGGGATGTATGACGCTGAACCTGGGGTTGAGGAAGCCCGCTACCTTGAGCGCGAACCAGCCACGCAGCACCCTGTCGTCCAGCACCCGGTGCGTCCAGCGCGGCAAGGGGTTCCAACTTTCGTAGAAGTGTGTGAATGTCAGCCGCTCATCGCAGGCGAGCAGCCGCTGCATGCGCGTGCTGCCCGATCGCATCTGCCCCACGATGATGATGGGGCTGGTGATCGGCAGCTCCGCAATCTCCGGATGCCGCTGCCATAGGGCCACAGCCCGCTGCCGCGTGGCGAGCGCGGATACGAGCTGTCCGAAGGCCACCGTCGTACCCAGTCCTGTGAGATCCGCCTCGTCTTGGAGCGCTCCGCACAGAAGGTGCAGCCGCACACGCCAGCCGTTGTCCTCCCCGAAGTCGGACAAGCCGCTTGTTCCGCTCGCCGCATCCAGCAGGACACCGGGCTCCAGGACGGGCCGCTGCAACCACCCTTTGCGCCAGGCATGCTCAAGGGCACCGTTGACACGGTCCCGCATGACGCGCGGGCTTTCCGGCTCCGCGCCGGAGATGGGTTCGCTGCGAGGGAACGGTATGGCCATCGCCCTACAATTCGCAACATGGGGGAAGGTGCCGCTGTTGCCGACGCGTGTGTGCGATGTTGATCCCGCCCCCGGCAGACACCTGCAATCCGGCAGCCTGCACGATTGACGGCCGATCCGCCGTTTCCTAAGCGGCCCCCTTCAACCCACGGGGTGTCCTGGCGCTGCCAGGGCTGAGAGGCGGACCGGGCAATCGTGCCAAAGTCTGCAAACCCGCGAACCTGATCCGGTTCATGCCGGCGGAGGAATAGGGACGTGCGTAAAGATCTCTGGAAGACCGTGGCCGTCGCCCGGCTGCTTGGCAGCAGCCTTTTCGTGGCGTGTGGCGTGACGCCCCTCGCTCACGCGGAAGAGGCGGCGGATGGCGCGCCGATCATCGTGACCGCGCGCGGCCGCCCCGAGGCGGAAATCGCCGTGCCGGACACGGTCGCCGTCTTCAGCCGCGACGACATCACGCGCCGGCGCCTGACCACGGTTGACGATTTCATCGCCGAGACGCCGGGTATCTTCATGATCAACGATCAGGATCCGGGAACGAACCTCATCTCCGTTCGCGGCGTCTCCACCAACCGCAACCAGTCTCCGTCCATCGCCTATGTCGTGGACGGGCTGGCACTCGCCGATGCGGAGCTTTTCACGCTGCGCACGTACGATCTCGAGCGGGTCGAAATCCTGAAGGGCCCGCAAGGAGCACTGTTCGGCCGCTCGGCATCGGGTGGCGCGGTCAACATCACAACGGCGGATCCCACGGATGTGGCCGGCGGCATGGCATCGCTCGGGATCGGCAACGGCTTCACCTGGACGGCGGATGCAGTAGCCAATGCGCCCGTTTCCGAAACCGTTTCGCTGCGGCTCGCCGGGTCTTATCGCAACACCGAAGGGTTCATCCGCAACACCTACCTTGACCGGAAAGTCGATGGGCAGATCAGCCGCAACCTGCGCCTGAAGGCAAGGATCGCCCTGACCGAGACGAGCACGCTCAAGCTAAGGGCCGGCTGGGCGGATGAAGAGGGCGGCGCCGCCTACATCTCGTCCGGCAATGTCACGCAGCTTTATGCCGGCCGCCTGTCCGGCAAGGCGCTGACAAACCCCTTCGGCGATTTCGAAGGACGCGCTGCCCGCGACTGGTGGGGGCTGCAAGCCACATTCGAACAGACCCTCGGAGACGATCTGAACCTCACATGGACCGGCGGCTACGATGATTACCACAAGGATTTCGTGGAGGAGCTGGATTTCCGGAACACGCCGCTGACCTTCTACGGCGAACCGACCTTTCCCAACGGTATCCAGCCCATTTCACAGCCGGTGGACCTTCAGGCCTGGACAAGCGAACTCCGGCTCGCGTCCCGGGGGGCCGGGCCGTTCCGTTGGCACATGGGCTTTTTCTTCCAGCGCACTGAGCGGGGGCGCACCGATGATCTCGGTCCTCTGCTGTTCGGAGCCGAACCGCAGAGGGCGAAAACCCGCTCCAACCAGATCGGGATCTTCGCACAGGGTTCGTATGATGTCCTGCCGGCTTTGGAGGCAACGCTGGCCCTTCGCTACGACCGCGATCGGCGCAAGGAAGACACGCTCGGCACCCAAAGCGATCAGACTTATGCCCGCCGGGCACAGACCTTCGACAAGTGGCAGCCAAAGATTTCGCTGGCTTGGCGTCCCACTAACGACCTGACGGCCTATGTCACCGGGGCGGTTGGCTTCAAGGCCGGCGGCTTCAACCCCCTGCCAGGACCGAGCGACATCTGGACGGCAGACTTCGCGGCGGAAACGACAAAGGCATTGGAAGCGGGCATCAAGGCGCGGGTGGCGGACGATCGGGTGCGCCTGTCGCTTGCCGGCTTCGTCACCGACTATCGCAATTTCCAGAACACCGTCTTCCTCGGCAACTCGGTCGTGCTTTCGGTGCCGCGCGTCGATGTCCATGGCATCGAAGCGTCCGCTCAGGCCGACGTGGGGCAGGGCTTCCGCGTCGATGGCGGCATGGCCTGGACCCGCAGCCGCGTGGGTCGCTACACGACTCCCAACCCGACACCGGAGCCGGGCGAGCCCGCAATCCTCGACCTCAAGGGCAAGCGGACGCCGAACGCGCCGGACTGGACGCTGAACGGCGGCCTTGACTGGAGCGGAGCGGCCGGAGCCGCGATCATCGATGCGCGGCTCTCCGTCGCCTACGTGTCGCGGGTGGACTTCGAGATCGACAACATCCTGCATTCGCCCGGGTACACGTCGGTCGACGGGCGCGTGGGCGTGACCCTCGGCAGCTGGACCTTGGATCTCTGGGCGAAGAACCTGTTCGACAAACGCTGGGCCATCTCCGCCTTCGGTCAGCAGCAACTGCCACTCCTGCTCGGTCTCGGACCGGACGGCCCGTTCGACAGCTTCACCATCAACACCGGCCGTCAGTTCGGCCTTGGCGCCAGCCGCCGCTTCTGAAGAAGGTTTCACGATGAGCTTCTGCGACGAAATCTGGCAAGATGTCGAACCGCTGCGCCGGTCCATTCTCGCTCACCCGTTCCTGGCCGAACTGGCCGCGGGAACGCTGCCCCCGGAAAGCTTCCGGCACTACATCGTGCAGGACAGCCTCTATTTGGCCGAGTACTCCCGGGCGCTCGCGCTTGCCGCCGCGCGCGCGCCGACCGCCGCCGGGCGGCTGGAGTTTTCGGATGGCGCCAAAGTCGCCGTGCAGGTGGAAGAGGCCCTGCACCAGGCCTTCTTCGCAAGCTTCGGCGTGACGGCGCAGATGGCCGCCAACAGCGAGGCCACGCCGGCATGCCTTGGCTACACCAGCTATCTTTCGGCGCTCGCTGCAACGCGTAGCTACGAGGAGCTGATCGCGGCCATATTGCCGTGCTTTTGGGTGTACTGGGAAGTCGGCTGCGCGATTAAACCCCGTGCCGCCGCGCCAAATCCCTATTCGGCATGGATCGACACCTACGCCGCTCCATCCTTCGGCGAGGCGACCGCCCGCGTCCGCGCCCTCGTCGACGAGGCGGCCTCGAACGCCGGAACAGGTACGCGTCGCGCGATGGCTGACGCTTTCCGCATCGCGACGCGCTTCGAATGGATGTTCTGGGATTCGGCCTACCATCGCGCGACCTGGCCCATCTAAGGCGAAAACCGGAAAGAACCTGCTGCGCCATCAGAAAAGCGATGGAACAGCGCAGCTCCCAACCGTTACCTTCTGCGGAAGGACCCGACCATGCCTGTCACGAATATCGCTAAACGGACTTACGATCACAACTTCAGGCTGGATCCGATCGTCCGCAGTCTGCTGGACACCGACTTCTACAAGCTGCTGATGCTGCAGCTGATCCGCCATCTCCACGGGGACGTGCAGGCCACGTTCTCGGTCATCAATCGCAGCCGCACCGTGCGCCTCGCGGAAGTGATCGATGAGGCGGAACTACGCGCACAGCTGGATCATGCCCGCACCATCCGTTTCGCGAAGAAGGAGCTGATCTGGCTCGCCGGCAACACGTTCTACGGCAAGCAGCAGATGTTCGCCCCCGACTTTATCAATTGGCTGTCGGCGTTCCGCCTGCCCGAATACGACCTGCGGATCGTGGACGGACAGTTTGACCTGCGCTTCGAAGGTCCGTGGACGCATACGTCGATGTGGGAGATCCCCGCGCTCACCATCATCAATGAGCTGCGCGCCCGGGCCGCCATGCGCGACAAGGGCGAACTGGCGCTCGACATTCTTTACGCCCGTGCGAAGGCGCGGCTCTGGGAGAAGGTGGAACGCCTGCGCCAGCTTGACGATCTGGTCCTGTCCGACTTCGGCACGCGCAGGCGCCATGGCTTCCTGTGGCAGCGCTGGTGCGTCGAGGCCTTGAAGGAAGGGCTGGGGGAGAGATTCATCGGCACCTCTAACGTGCTGCTCGCCATGGACGCGGACCTCGAGGCGATCGGCACGAACGCGCATGAACTTCCGATGGTGGCCGCTGCTCTTGCCGATACGGACGAGGCGCTGCTGCACGCGCCCTATCGGGTGCTTGAGGAGTGGCGCGCGCACTACAACGGCAACCTTCTCGTTGCCTTGCCGGATGCCTTCGGAACCGCATCCTTCCTCAAGAATGCGCCTTCCTGGCTCGCCGACTGGACCGGTTTCCGTCCTGACAGCGCCCCGCCGATCGAAGGCGGGGAACAGATCATCCGATGGTGGGAACAGCATGGCGTCGACCCGCGTACCAGGCTCCTCATCTTCTCGGACGGGATGGACATCGACACCATAGAAGAGACGTATCGCCACTTTCATGGGCGCGTGCGCCTGAGCTTCGGTTGGGGAACGAATCTTACAAACGACTTCCGAGGCTGCGATCCGGATGGCCGCACCGGGCTGGAGCCCATCTCTCTCGTATGCAAGGTGACGAGCGCCAATGGCCGTCCCGCCGTGAAGCTGTCGGACAACCCCGAGAAGGCCACCGGCCATCCGGACAACATCGAACGCTACCGGCGCGTCTTCGGATCCGAAGGGCAGCGGCGATCAGCCGTCACGGTCTGAAGCTTCGCGCCTCGACCGGACGACTGCGCAGGACGGCGCCGAACCGACTGGTCAGCGCCCGCGCCGTTTCCTCAGCAGCAGGGCGGCCGCCGTCAGCCCGCCTGCCGCCGCCAGCGCGCCCGCCCCAGCGGCAGCCTTTCGCCGCAAATCGGTGCGCCGGGTGTGTGCGTCTGGTCCGCTGGCATCCGAAGGCGGATCGAACAAGGTGCCTTTCGTATCCTCACCCCGCTCCGCCCGCCGCGACCAGACGTCGAGGAAGCCGTTCAACATCGCCGCGCTGGCATTGGGGGTGGCGAACTGCAGCAGTTTCATGCCGATGCCCGGCCCGCCGACAAACGTGGAATTGCGCGGCCGGTGGGCAAGCTTCACGACCGCCTGCGCGACCTTCTCGGGAGGCAGAGCGCCGGGCGGATAGGACAGTTTCGCGCCTGTGTAATTACCGGCATGACCGATGGCCGGGGTATCGACAAACGTCGGATAGACGTCGCAGATGTGAATGTGCGGGTTCTTCGACAGTTCTCCCCGCAGAGCCTCGCTGAAACCCCGGAGCCCGAATTTGCTGGCCGCGTAGGCCGCTGCATAAGGCGTGGCCACGAAGCCGCCTATGGAAATCATGTTTACCCAGGTTCCCCGGCCCTGCTCCAGAAAGATCGGCAGAACCGCATGGGCTTCGGTCATGTGACTGAGAAGGTTTGCCTGGAGAACCTGCACATGATCGGCAAGGGGCACATCCTGGTATTTGCCCATTACGCCGACCCCGACGCAACTGAACCACAGGTCCACCCCGCCCATATGCTCACGCGCGAACCGGGTCAGTTCGCCGATCGCCTCCGCGTCGGTCACATCGACGATGCGCGTCTCCACGCTCGCGCCGAACTCCTGGCAGTGTGCCGCTATGTCCCTGAGTCCTGCTTCTCCGCGGGCGGCGAGGATCAGGCGGGCACCTTCGCGCGCGAAGGCTATGGCCGTGGCGGCGCCGATGCCGCTGGAGGCCCCTGTTATGACAACTCGTCTTCCTGCCAGGCTGCGGGTCATGGTCTTCTCCTTGTGAGGCGGGAGAACGATCGCGCCGGGTCGCTCTCCTTTTCGTCCATCCAGGCGAATGCCCTCCGAAGCCGGGCAGCCGCGTCATGTTCGAAGGGATCACCGTGTGCGAAGAGCACGCGCTCGGGCTGCAGCCGGAGCATCGCGTCGATGTTCGCCCGCGCGTCAGGGCCGCCGAGGCGAAGGGCCATGCGAACGTGGTGCGCCGTCTTTCCCTCTGTACCGCATGCCGCCTGCGCCGCGAAGCGTGTTACGGGCGGCAGCTTGGAGGGCACGAGGTTCTGGATAGTGTCGCACAGGATCAGCGTACGGCTCGGGACGTGAAACAGGAAACTTTCGCAGAAGCCAGCGCCCCGGATCAGCCCCTGGGAGAGGGAGGGCTGCCAGTCCGCAGGTTCCCTGTCGCCGAGGTCACGGTCTATCCGCACCCCCGATAGCCGCACCTGCAGGCGCTCTCGCAGCCCCGGAACGGCCCAGGTCGTCGCTTGCGGAAAGACCTTCTGCCACTCCGTCAGGTGAGTCCAATGGGCGGTGCCCGGCGCCACCAGATGGCGCACCGTGCCCAGCGCGTTCAGGGATGCCTCCAGCGCGGGCGTATGCGTGGTGGGGGAGTGAAGCAGGAGACTTCCATCCTCGAGACGCAGCACCGTCATCCGAATGGGCAAGGTCAGGCCGCTGGCGACCATCGTATCGTCCACGATCCACAGGCCGTCGTCGATGTATTTCGGCGTTCCGAGCGGCGGATAACCGACCCTTTCCGGTCGCGCCGCGCCCGAGCGCTTCAGCCACGATCGGTAGAGGCCAAGGGCAGCGGCACCTGTAACCAGCAATACCGCCGCGGCCCGCGTCATTCCATCCCGGCGCATGCTATAGCTCCTTCACGTCAGACTTCCGGAAGACCCGCCAGCACCTCGTCAGGGGTGATCGGAAAACTTCGCACACGAACACCGCAGGCGTGGTGGATCGCGTTCGCGATCGCGCCCGCCGCCCCGCATATCCCCAGTTCCCCCACGCCCTTGGCCTGCAGTGGGCTTCCCGCCGGATCGCGTTCCTCCACCAGCAGGACATCGAGGTGCGGAACGTCGAGGTTCACCGGCACGTGGTATTCGGCAAGGTCGGGGTTCACGATATGGCCGTCGCGATGATCGAACGCCAGTTCCTCCGTCAAGGCACTGCCTATCCCCCAGACCATGCCGCCCATGCACTGCGAGGTGGCAGTCTTTGCGTTGAGCACACGTCCCATCGAGAAGGCGCCGGTAAAACGGCGCACGCGCACCTCCCCCGAATAGACGTTGACCGCGACTTCCGCGAAGAACGCGCCATACATCGCCGCAGCGAACGCCTCGGTTATCTTGCCCGGCTTGAAACGGGCATGTTCGGTGAGAGCCTCGTCCTCCAGCAGGTCCGCGATCGCGATGCGACGGTTGCCGGTGACGGCATGGCCATCCTTGAGCGTCAGTTCGTCCTCGGCGCAGCCCAGCTTCGCTGCCAGCTTGCTGCGGATACCTTCGCACGCCTGGAACACGGCAGAGCCGGTGGACGCAGCGCCCCAGCTGCCCCCCGAGCCCGAGCCCGGCGGAAAATCGGTGTCGCCAAGGTGCACCTCCACCCTTCCTGGATCGACGCCCAGCATTTCCGCCGCGATCTGCTGGAGAACCGTGTACGTCCCGGTGCCGATATCCGTCATGTCACTGGCGACCTCGACACTGCCGTCCGCGCGGAATGTCACCCGGGCTTCCGCCTTGTTAAGGTTGTGTACGCGCGTCGCGGTCGCCATTCCCGTGCCGATCCACCAGTCGCCTTCGCGCTTCATGCAGGGTGTGCGGTCCGCCCCATCCCAGTCGAAACGCTCCGCGCCTTTGCGCAGGCACTCCTCCAGCTTGCGGGAGCTATAAGGGATATCGAGCGTCGGATGCCGTTCCGGTATGTTGCGCAGGCGCAGTTCGACCGGGTCGATCTCCATCGCGAGGGCCAGTTCGTCCATGGCCCCTTCGAGCGCCTGCATGCCCACAGCTTCACCGGGGGCCCGGACGGAACCCGCCGTTACGCGGTGGATGCGGGTGACCTCCAGATCAAGCTTCCGGTCGTCACCCGGATAGAGGAACTCGCTCGCCTGAAGCACGGGTTCGGCAAACTCCTCCTCCGGCAGGTTGGATACCCATGCTTCATGGCCAAAGCCTGTCAGGCGCCCCTCCGCGTCCGCCGCCAGCCGAAGGCGCTGACGCGTTTCGGAACGGCGCATGATGCACTGGAAGACCTGCTGGCGCAGCAGGACGACGCGGACCGGGCGTTTCAGGGTGATGGCAGCAACCGATGCGGCCGCGCCTTCCGGGCTGATGCCGAGCTTGGATCCGAAACCGCCGCCCACATAGGGGGAAACAAGACGGACGTTGTCGGCATCCAGCCCAAGCGCATCCGCAAGTTCCTTGCGATTGAAGCGCAGCATCTGCAGGCTTGAGTGAAGCGTCAGCGTCTTGCCGTCCCACTCGGCGATGCTGGCATGCGGCTCCATCGCGGCACTGTTGTGGCCTTCGGTCGTGTAGACGACATCCACGGCATGCGCCGCCGCGTCCATCGCCTGCTCGAGGTCGCCCTGGACCGTCGGATCCTCGAAGGGCTCGAAGGTGGCGCGCTCGTCCTCCGGGTCCACGAGAGGGTCCGGCTCCTCCCGATAGCGAATGCGCAGGTGCTTCGCGGCATGGCGCGCCTGTTCGAACGTCTTCGCGACGACGAGGGCCACCGGCTGCCCGTAGTACTGCACGTCGCGGACCTTGCGCACGGGGGACTTGCCCGCACCGCCCTGCGCCGCCCGCGCCGTCATGCGATCATCGGAAAGCACCGCAATCACGCCGGGCATCTGGAGCACGGCCTCGTCGTCGATCGCGGTAACTTGCCCCCGGGCGATGGTGGCGGTCACCAGCACGCCTTCAACGCAGTTCGGTATCCGGTACTCGGCAGCGTAGGTCGCCTTTCCGGACACCTTCAGCGGGCCTTCGAGACGGTCCAGCGGCTTTCCAATCACCCCTTGCGCCATGGCATCAAGGCGGTTGCGTTCGTCAGGCTCATCCATCGTGTAGACGCTGGTCACACGGCTCTCCCTGTCGCTTCACGCAGCACGCCCTTCAGGACACGGCGCGTCATGGGTATCTTGAAATCGTTGGCGCCCTGCCCCTTCGCTTCGGCGAGCAGAACATCGGCGGCTTTGTCGAACAGGGCATCCGAAGGTTCGTTGCCGACGAGCAGTTCCTCCACCCCCGGGTCGTGCCAGGGCTTGTGCGCCAGGCCCCCGAAGGCAAGGGAGGCCCTGCCGATCCGGCCCTCCTCCATAGCAATCACGCAGGCGACGGAGACCAGTGCGAAGGCATAGGACGAACGGTCGCGCACCTTACGGTAGATCTGCGTACCACCCACAGGCTCGGGAAGAACGACGGCGGTGATGACCTCCCCCGCTTCCAGCACGTTGTCGCATTCCGGATGGTCGCCGGGCAGGCGGTGGAACGCGCGGACCGGTATCATCCGCGCGCTGCCATCCCTGCCGGAGACTTCTACCGAAGCATCGAGAGCCGCCAGGGCCACTGCCATGTCGCCGGGATAAGTCGCGATGCAGGCCTCACTCGCACCCAGTATCGCATGTATCCGGTTCACCCCGCCGATGGCGCCGCAGCCGGTTCCCGGCTCCCGCTTGTTGCAGGGCTGGTCCCTGTTGTAGAAGTAGTAGCACCGGGTCCGCTGGCACAGGTTCCCGCCAGTGGTGGCCTTGTTACGCAACTGGAAGGTTGCTCCGGCAAGGATCGC
Source organism: Novosphingobium panipatense (assembly GCF_900182875.1). Lineage (NCBI taxonomy): Bacteria > Pseudomonadati > Pseudomonadota > Alphaproteobacteria > Sphingomonadales > Sphingomonadaceae > Novosphingobium > Novosphingobium panipatense. Next base: position 13,873 of record NZ_FXUI01000020.1, on the reverse strand, counting down.
CCGGGCCAGTACGGGATAGTCACGCCTGATCCGCTCATCGGCGGCGCATGCGCTGTTGGAGACGAGCGCGCCGATGCGCAGCCCGCCCTCCGTCCGCTCGATCCCGCCAAGTTCCAGGCGGTTGATGTCAACCAGGGCGTCCGGCCGCTCGATCTCCAGCTTCATCAGATCCAGCAGGTTCGTGCCGCCGGCGATCAACCGGGCACCTTCGCGGGCCTGCTCCGCCGCGTGCGTGACGGCCTCTGCCCGGCTGTAGTCGAAGCCTTTCATCGTCCGGCCTCCACAACTTCAGCGATGGCGTCGACAATGTTCGAATAGGCTCCGCAACGGCACAGATTGCCGCTCATGCGCTCGCGGATTTCGTCGCGTGTCAGCGAAACAGGGGCGGTGATATCGTCACTGACGAAACTGGCCCACCCGTTCGCCGCCTCGTCCAGCATGGCTTTCGCTGAACAGATCTGTCCCGGCGTGCAGTAGCCGCATTGAAATCCGTCATGCCTTACGAACGCCTCCTGAAGCGGGTGCAGCTCTTCGGGCGTTCCGAACCCCTCGATGGTGGTGACCGCATCGCCCTCGTGCATGACGGCAAGGGTGAGGCAGCTGTTGATCCGCTGACCGTTCACCAGCACGGTGCAGGCGCCGCATTGCCCGTGGTCACAGCCCTTCTTGGTGCCGGTCAGACCGCATCCGTCGCGCAGAAAATCGAGAAGCGTGGTGCGCGGATCGCCGGTGAAGTCATGATCCGTTCCGTTTATTGTCAGGGGCATCGGCATACTCGCGTGAACGGGGTTCCTGGGCGTCAGCAAAGCGCGGAACCGTGGGCCATGGGGCGGTCATAAACCGCTTTTCAAACGGGCAAGGCGCCGCTCGGTTGCCAACGCTCACCGTTCCTTAACCTGCCGATACGGCATCCCGTCGAAAGCGCCGTCAGCATGGTGCTGCGACGCACCGGAGCCAGCCAACCGGCCGCCGTGCGACCGGCTCGGACCACGTCTTTCCCGGGAACAAGGCTTGCTTGATGCAGGTTGTCTTTGCCGGGATGGGCGGAACGCAGGTTCACTCCTGCGCTTGACAGACGTGCAGACATGGAAGGCTCATCATGACCAGTTTCGACAAGGACGATCGCGGACCCGATCCGACCAAGCCGTCCAAGACACCCAGAGGCACGTTTGGCGATGCACGCCCTGACGAGTTTCACGATTCTCGAACCGAGGGCAGTCAGCCGCCCGAAAAGGTGGAGGATCGTCCTTTGGTGAGCAAGGTCCGCCCCGAGGATTACCCGGAAGAAGAACGGCGCGATGGTGATCTTACCCGTTGATCCATCCGCAACCACCGACCACCCGCAAAAGCAGGAGCTATCATGACTGATGCTGGCGACGACGCGCCGCTCTCTACGAAGAAGGACGGCCATTCCTCGCAGGATGCGGCCTCTCTGGGCCTGGAAGCGCGAGGCGGGGACCTCCTTGCCCGCTCCGTGACGATCAACAGGCCAAAAGCCGAACTCTACCGCTTCTGGCGAGACTTCTCCAACCTGCCGAAGATCATGGACAACATAGTCCGGATCGATGTGATCGATCAGCAGACCAGCCACTGGGTGGTCAAAGGCCCCGGCGGCAAGGAAGTCGAATGGGACGCGACGATCACGCAGGACCTGCCCGACGAAGCGATCGCCTGGGCCTCCAAGGACGCGTCCGACATTTCGAACAGCGGCCGTATCGAATTTCGCGACGCGGGCCTGCGCGGCACGGTCGTGACCGCGACGATCCTGTACGATGCCCCCGCCGGGCTGATCGGCAAGGCTATCGCCAAACTTTCGCAGCGTGAGCCCGGCATCCAGGCCCGGCGTGACCTGCGGCGCTTCAAGCAGCTGATGGAAACAGGCGAAATCGCCACCAACGCGCGTACCCGCAAGCAGCACGAAGAGGAGATGGCCTGATGCGCGCTCTCGCCTGGCACGGCAAGCACGACGTACGCGTCGATACAGTTGACGATCCCGAAATCGTAAATCCCCGTGACGCCATCATCAAGGTCACGTCCACCGCGATTTGCGGCTCGGACCTGCATCTTTATGACGGCTACATACCGACCATGAAGGCGGGAGACATCCTTGGCCACGAGTTCATGGGCGAAGTCGTCGAAACGGGACCGGAATCGACCTTGAAGAAGGGGCAGCGGGTCGTCGTTCCCTTCACAATCTCCTGCGGCAGTTGCTATCATTGCGGAAAGCAGCAGTACTCCGCCTGCGACAACGGCAACCCGGCCGATAACCAGGACATCGCTCAGGAACTGTACGGACAGCCGATGTCCGGCCTGTTCGGGTACAGCCACATGACCGGCGGCTATGCTGGCGGCCAGGCTGAGTATGTCCGCGTACCGTTCTCCGACGTTGGGCCCATCGTGGTTCCGGACGGCGTGGAGGACGACAAGGTGCTGTTCCTCTCCGACATCCTTCCGACCGGGTGGCAGGCAGCCGAATATGCGGAGATCGAGCCCGGCGACACCGTCGCCGTCTGGGGCTGCGGGCCGGTCGGCGTCTTCTCGGTTCAATCCGCCTTCCTGATGGGCGCGGAGCGGGTGATCGCCATCGACCATTTCCCGCATCGCCTTGAACTTGCGAAGAAGTTCGGCGCCGAGACGATCAACTTCGAGGAAACCAAAACCTACGAAGCGCTGATGGAGATGACCGGCGGCATCGGTCCGGACGCGGTCATCGACGCTGTCGGGCTGGAAGCACACGGCTTCTTCGTCGACAACGTCATCGACCAGATCAAAGCGTCTCTGTTCCTTGGCACGGACCGCCCTCATTCCATCCGCCAGGCGATCATCGCCTGTCGGAAGGGCGGGCGCGTCTCCATGCCGGCCGTCTATGGCGGCTTCGTGGACAAGTTCCCGCTGGGTGCCTTTATGGAAAAGGGCCTGACACTCAAGACGGGTCAGACTCACGTGCAGCGTTATCTGCCCGGCCTGCTGAACGCCATCATGGAAGGCAAGATCGACACGACCTTCCTCATCAGCCACCGCCTGCCGCTGAGCCAGGGGCCCGACGGGTACCGCATGTTCCATGACAAGCAGAACGAGGTCACCAAAATCGTTCTGAAGCCCGACATGGACCGCGTCGCCACCTGAGGAGAATGCCATGCGCCAACTTGCTATCGTTACGGGAGCCTCCACCGGAATCGGCTTCGAACTAGCCCATATAGCCGCCCAGAATGGGTATGACCTGCTCGTGGCGGCCGACGAGCCGCTGATCGAGGCCGCCGCCCGCGATCTGGAGACGCATGGCACTCAGGTCCGCTCCGTGGAATGTGACCTGTCCACCATGGAGGGGGTGGACCGTCTCCTGGAAGCCGCTCAGGGGTCCACCATAGACGTACTCTGTGCCAATGCCGGTCGCGGGCTTGGTCATGCTTTTCTGGAGCAGGATGTCGCCGACTGGCGCCGCGTGATCGACACGAACGTCACAGGCACGGTGTACCTGCTCCAGCGCGTGCTCAAGGACATGGTGGCGCGCAACGCGGGCAAGGTGCTTGTCACCGGCTCGATTGCGGGGCTGATGCCCGGCACATACCAGGCGGTCTACAACGCCACGAAGGCCTTCATCGACAACTTCACCGATGGCCTGCGCGGCGAGTTGAAGGGCGTGGAAGGTGTCACTCTGACCACCCTCATGCCTGGCCCCACGGAAACCGAGTTTTTCGAACGCGGCGACCTGCTGGATACGAACGTGGGCACCAGCAAAAAGGATGATCCCGCGAAGGTCGCAAAGGATGGCTGGGACGCTCTGTTCTCCGGCAAGTCCCACATCGTGTCGGGATGGAAGAACAAGATACAGGCCGCCGCGAGCCACGTCACGCCAACCCCGGTGCTCGCCGAAATGCACCGCCGGATGGCGGAGCCGGGGAGCGGCGAATGACGCCCTCTGCCGGCTTCGTGCCGAGCACAAAGCGAGCATAGCGGCAGGAACAAGCCTGCCTCCTGCCGCATTGTCATGGCATGACAGACTCTCGATCAGGGGCCTCGCGTTGGCCCAGCGTGCTGTGGCTGATCCGTCATGGCCAGAGCGCAGGCAATGTTGCACGCGATCTGGCTCATGAGGGCGGCCTACACCGCATCGAACTCGACCATCGCGACGTGGACGTGCCGCTCTCCGATCTTGGCCATGAGCAGGCAGGAGCGCTCGGCCGCTGGTTCGCGTCCGGCGAGGAGGGGGAGCGACCGGAGGTCATCCTGTGCAGCCCCTATGTCCGCGCGGTACAGACAGCCGAGGCATTCCGCGCCGCCGGTGGGTGCAGCCCGGACCTGCGGATCTGCATCGACGAGCGCCTGCGCGAAAAGGAATTTGGCATTCTCGACGGGCTGACGACTCCCGGCGTCCGCGAATTGCAGCCTGAGCAGGCACATTTCAGGCAGGTGTTGGGCAAGTTCTATCACCGTCCGCCCGGCGGCGAGAGCTGGGTGGACGTCATCTTCCGTTTGCGAGCGCTGTTGGATACGGTATCGCTTCATTATTCCGGCAAGCGCGTGATGATCGTGGCGCACCAGGTCGTCGTCCTGTGCATGCGGTACATCATCGAGCAGATGAGCGAGGCGGAGATCCTCTCCGTGGATGCGCAGGGCGATGTCGCAAACTGCTCTGTCACGCAGTACCGGTTCGATCCGGAAGCCGGACGTCTGGCGTTGACTCACTACAACATCGTCGCTCCGATGGAGCAGGAAGGCACGCCTGCCACCGCGGAGCCCGATCACATGGTCGCTGCCCGTGGCTGAGCACACGGCGCCAAGCCCGACTGTGATCGATGCCCGGTGGTTTCGCGAACACCCACTGCCGCAACCGGAGAACAACACGGATAAGAATGCGCGCGGCCGCGTCCTTGTCGTGGGCGGGAGCATTACGGTGCCGGGCGGAATACGCCTGACCGCAGAGGGCGCGTTGCGCGCGGGTGCCGGCAAAGTCCGCATCGCCACGGTCGAAGGCGCAGCTCTGCCGCTGGGCGTGCTGATACCCGAAGCAGCGGTCGTCGCTCTCCCGATGGACGAGGCGGGCGAGGTGCAGGGCACCGACCCTTCCCTCGAGGCTCAGCTTGGGCGATGCGACACGCTCATCGTCGGTCCGGCCATGTCCGGCGCAGACCAGGCCTGCCGGCTGGTGGAAGGCCTTCTGTCCGTCTCGGATTTCAAGGGCGGGGTCGTCATCGACGCGGCTGCGCTGCTGAGGCTGGGCGAACATGCACACAAGCTCAGGACGCGCGATGTTCCCGCAGTGCTGACACCGCACATCGGAGAGATGGCAGGCATGCTCGGCCTCAGCGCCGAGGAGATCGAGGATGATCGCGCCCGCGCGGCTCTTTCTGCTGCCCGGCGGTTTGGCAGTGTCGTCGTATTGAAGGGCGCCAGCACATGGATTGCGCATCCTGACGGAAGGCTCCTCTTCTACGGAGGCGGGGGCGTGGGTCTTGCCACGGGCGGATCGGGTGATGTGCTTGCCGGTGTGGTCGGCGGCATACTGGCGCGTGGGTGCGATCCCCTGTGTGCTGCCGCCTGGTCCGTCTGGCTCCATGGGGAAGCGGGCAGGCGCTGCGCCGAAACCGTCGGGCCACTGGGATTCCTGGCTCGAGAGCTTCTGCCATTCCTCCCCGGACTGATGGCGTCCGGCGCCCTGTAACTCGCGGCCTCCCGCCAAGACAAGACGGCCGATAGGAGCGCGTCAGCTTGCGCTGCCGTCCGCTCCCAACTCGACCCGCACCTGCCGCTCCTGCTCCTGCTTCATGACGGTCAGCGTGACCACATCGCCGACCTTGAAGTCATCGAGCCGTGACAGCAACGCGCCCACCGTAGGAACCTCCCGCCCTTCCACGGCTGTGATAATGTCGCCCGGCGTTACGCCCTGCGGGCCGGTCGCCATGCCCGACAGGCCTGCCGCCGCTGCCGGGGAGCCGGATTGCACCGCCAGCACAAAGACGCCCTTGGCACCCGTCCGCTCGTTCAACCGTGCGTTGACCTGCTCATCCACCTCAATGCCAAGCGAGGGCCGCACATACCGTCCGCTGCGGGCAAGCTGCGGAATCACGCGCCGGACGGTGTCGACCGGAACAGCGAAACCGATCCCGGCCGACGCTCCCGAGGGACTGTAGATCGCCGTGTTGATCCCGATGAGACGCCCGCTTGAGTCCAGCAGCGGCCCCCCGGAGTTTCCGGGGTTGATAGCTGCATCGGTTTGTATGAGCTGCTGGATGTCGGGTCCGCTTTCGCTTGGAAGCGTTCGGTTCAGGGCTGAAATGATACCCGTGGTGAAGGTCCAGTCGAGGCCGAAGGGATTGCCGATGGCGAACACCTTCTGGCCGACCTTGAGGTCTGCGCTCGTGCCCAGCGGTACGGGACGCGGGCGGCGCAGGCCGACGCCGATGCGCAGCAGTGCCAGATCATGCTGCGGGCTCACGCCTACCAGCGCCGCCTGGTACTTGCGCCCATCCGCCAGTTGCACCGTCGCGCCCGAAGCGCCCTGTATCACATGGAAGTTAGTTACCACGTGTCCTGCGTCGTCCCAGATAAAGCCGGAACCGGAACCCTGAGGCGTGGAAAAAATATTGCGGGTCCAGGCATCCTGAACAAGTTGGGAGGTGGAGATGAAGACGACCGATCCCCGTGACTTCTCGAAGAGCTCGATCGTGGCCTTTTCATCCGCCGCGAGATCACCCCGCGCCGTCACCAGTCTTTCGCCGGTGGTGCTCGCATCCCTGCCGGGCGCACCTGAGAAATAGTACCAGACGAGTGCAAGCAGACCTACGACCGCCATCACGGGCAGCAGGCGCGAGCGGGAGGGTGTTCTACGGGCGTTTCGCATACGGCAGAGTTGCCGCGAAGGGTATCAGTGCGTCAAGGCTCCCGGTGCGCCATCGGCGTTTTACCGCTGCGGGGCCAATGGCTCATCCGCAGCCGCTGCTCTGGGCACGAATGGCCGCGGTGTCGCAGGCGCCGCGGGTGGCGCACCAAAGACCTCATCGAGCATGGCAAGCATCGCCGTCCGCCCCTTGGAGGTAAGCTGAACAATGACGCGCCGCTGGTCCAGCATGTCGGGGATGCGCTCAAGAAAGCCTGCGCTCTCCAGCCTGTCAATGCGTCGCATCGCAGAGGCGGCGGACTCGCCCGAGGCAATCATGAGTTGTTTGACAAAGAGGATGCCGCCCTCCTCCCCGCTGATGAACAGCTCTAGCATCATGTCCCAGGCAGTATCCCGAAACAGGCTGCGGGGCTCGAGAGCCGCAATTTTTCGTCGCGCGCGCAGGATCTGCCTTGCACCTTCCACCAGCGCCCTTTCCGCGACGCTCCGACTTTGGGCAGCGCTTGCCGGCGCGTCGATGCGCCGGCCCGAAGCGTTCAGCCACGTGTGATCTAGCGTTCCGACTGTTCAACTCCCCGCTATATTTTTAAAGAAAAACAATCAGCTCCAATTCTTAACAAAGAGATAACGGCAAATCAGCATGATCCCGTGTGAGGCTGACCGCGTTCTACAAACCAGTTAGCGACATCATACAACCGGGTTGCATGCGACCCTTTCAACAAGATCACATCACCCTCTTCTATTTGCGTGTTCAACATAGCTTTCAGAACATCCAGAGATTTCGGTCTACCACCTCGCGCGCCTGGAGGAAGATTCTTCCAGAAGCCATCGAAGAGGTCACCCAGGGTGTAGATTTCGTCGATGCGGTTCTTCACGCAAGAGGCTGCAAGCTGCGTGTGGTACTCGGGAGCATCCGGCCCCAGTTCCAGCATCTCTCCTAGCACGGCAATCCGTCTTCCCTTCGTTGGCGTGGTGCCCAGCAGCGCGAAAGCGGCTTCCATGGAGCCCGGACTGGCGTTGTACGTTTCGTCGATCAGGTGGATATTGCGTCCATTCAGCTGAAGCCGCATTTCGCTGCCGCGCCCTGCGACGGGTTTGAATGTTTGCAGCGCAGCGATGGCAGCGCTGATATCCCGCCCGAGGAGGCTGACGGCCGAAAGGGTTGCCAGACTGTTGAGCGCCATGTGCTCCCCTCCGGCGCCGAGGGTGTACTCCACCGGGCATCCCCGAATGTCGGCGACGACGCGGCGTGCCGCCGGATCGTAATCGATCAGGCGGAAGTCAGCGTCTGCACAGCGCCCATAGTTGAAGACATCCAGCCCCCTAGACCGCGCCTGCAGCTGAACATGGTGCCATTCGGCCATGTCCCTGTTCAGGATCGCTATGCCGCCGGGCTTCATGCCGCTGAAGATGCGGCTCTTGCGGGCAGCGATCGTGGCGAGATCGCGGTGATACTCCAGATGCGCGGGAAGGATGTTCGTGAAGATCGCGATATCGGGAGATGCGAGGCGGGCGTTCTGCTCCATGCGCCCGATGGCGAGTTCGAGAACCGTATGCGGCGCATCCCAGGGCACTGACGCGAGATTCCATGCGACACCATGAGGAAGGTTGGCATTGAACCGCGTTTGCCCCACCGTTCCGAAGGCGGACAGCGCCTGTGCGAGCATGGCGACCGTCGTCGTCTTCCCGGCAGTCCCGGTCACCGCCACCACCTTGCCGCTCATCCTCTCCCGCGCGTAGCGGCCGAGCGAGAGAATGGCATCGCCCGTATCCTTGACCTGCAGGACCGGAGCGCCAAGGCTTTTCGCGTCGCCCGCGTCCTGGGTGATGACGGCGGCGGGAGAAGACGCGAGTTTCCGTATTTGCCGCGGCTTCACGCCCTTGCCCGTGGTGTCGGGGGCGGCCACGACCATCTCGCCGGGCCGCATCGTGGGACCAAAGATGCAGAGACCCTGCGCCGTCCATCCCGCTTCGGGCGGCACCGTCCAGATCCCGCCGGTCGCCCGTGCCACATCGGCGGCTCGCCAGTGACGGGCGCTCTGCTCCAGCAGGGCAGCCCCCTCGCGACCGGCCGCGTCAAGCAAGTGCTGGCGGTACGCCACGAGGCCCGAAAGGTAATGCTCCACGTCGTCGATACGCACGCGAAAGGCATGATGGCGAATGAAGAAGCTGCCAACGATCCGGGCGGGATTTCGATAGAACATCGCCAGTTCGGGCCAGAAATGACCGTTGAGCAGATGGCGCGCCCGCCGGTGCAGTGCCTTGTAAAACAAGGCCACGTCGAAATCATCGAGCAATTGCCTGCAGCGAGCGTCCCTTTGCAGACGGCACAGCATCTTCTCCGCCGCCGTCATCAGCTCCAGAAGGGTTGGAAAGGTCGTGACGCGATTGGCAACGAAGTCGAGATAATCCCGAACGTTGTCGAGACCGATGCAGTAGTAGCGTTCCTTCGGGCGATAGCGGGTCAGTTCATCGACACAGTAACCCAGCCAGTGATCGTGCGCCTTCCAGTGCTCCGCGCGAAGGAAGTGCTCGAAGGCGCGTTCGACCGCCGCAAGCCAGCGCGCGTTACCGGAAAAGGCGTACAACCGCATGAGGCTGAAAGCAGCTTCTCCATCATAGTAGATTATCCGAAAGTCCTGCTTCACCTGGAGGCCGGGATAAGCGAGAACATGGGTGAACCGGCCGCTCTCCTTGTCCTGCATGTAGAGGATGCCCTCTGCCAGCGCCTCCATCAGGAGGACATGCTGCCTGTCCCCAGTCAGTTCGGCATGCTTGCAGAGCGCAAGGACGGCAACGGCATTGCCCCCCAGCTTGATCTCGGCTCCGGTGTCGACGAGGAATGCGGCCTCACACCCGTCCGGAAGCGACAAGCGGGCGATCAGCGTCTCAGTCAGGCATCGCAGGGCGCGATCTATGGCAGCCTTGAGAACCGCGTCGCGTGTGACGCTCCATGCCTCCAGCATCGCGTAGAGCGTACTCGCGTGACGCAGGCTGTTGTAGGCCGGGATGGGCCTGTCGAAGCACGGGTGCCAGCCATAGTTGAACCGGCCGTCTTCCTGCACCTGCATTGCAAGATAGGTGCTGCCCGCAATGATGAGACGCAGCACCTGGTGGGCATCCAGCCGTTCGACCACACGGCGCCCGGCCTCCAGCCCGCCGCCGCCCTGAATGCGATGCAGTTCGCCGCCTTCATCGACGAAGAGCCCGCTGGTCGTGAAGAGCCAGATCGGCGCCTGATCACCGAAGTCCACTTGCTCCAGGCCATGCCGTTTCCTGGCGTAGATCCGAAAGTTGTTCTCGTTGAGAACCGCGTTGCTTTCCTGCGCGCCGCCATAAAGCATGGCGTTGGCGTTAAGCTCGGTTTCTAGGAAGGCGTGTCTGAAGTCCGGGCTCAGCGACAGGCCCAGACGAAAGTAATTGCGCTTGATCCTGCTCAGTTGCTGGCGAACTGCCCCCCAGTGAGAAGGTTCGAAGGCGTCGATCCAGTCGAGCCGCAGCCAGCGTGGTTCGACCCCGCTGGCCTCAACACATTCGATTCCCTGCTGCCACGCGTCGTCCAGCGAAGCGGCGGTCGACGTGATGACCGTTGCCTGCCGCGAACCGTCGGTCCACGAAAAGAAGAGCACGAACAGCGCGCCCGCGTCCGTGACGACCGGCCGTATGTGTGCAGCCGCCGCGCGGAGCGCTGAAAAACGGTCGCTCATCTCTCACGCAGCGCTTCGCGCGCGCGATTGAAAGGCTTCAGAAGGTACTGCAGGACCGTTTTCTGCCCCGTGTGGACATCCACCGTGGCCATCATGCCGGGCACGATAGGAAAGCGCTTGCCCGCCTTGTTCACCAGCGCGTCGGATCTGGTCCGGATGAAGACGCGGTAGTAGAAGATGTCCGGCTTGACTTCGTCCTGGATCGTGTCGGGCGAGATGGTGGTGACTTCGCCCTCAAGGCCGCCGTAGATCGCGTAATCGTAGGCGGTCACCTTCACGGTAGCGCGCTGGCCGGGATGAATGAATGCGATGTCGCGGGGGGACATTCGCGCTTCGATCAGCAGCTGGTCGTCCACCGGTATGATCTGCATGATCTCGCCGTTAGGGGGTATGACGCCGCCGACGGTCGATACTTCGATGCTTTTCACGACACCGCTCACCGGCGATCGCAGCGTGAGGCGCTTCAACGTGTCGGCACGCCCCCGCACCACGGGCGCCAAGGCCGTCACCTCCTCGTTCGCCTTGGCCAGCTGCTGACGCGCCTCAACCAGGTATTGCGATCGCAGATCCGCCTTCTTGAGTTCCAGTTCTGCACGCTGGCGCTTGAGCCGGATGACTTCCACGCTGCTGGCGGCGCCCACCTCGATGAGCGATTCACCGATCGCCACTTCCTTGCGGATGAGGCCAAGGGACTCGTCGATCAGCGAAAGGGAGCTGGCCAGACTGCGCCGCCGTGTCTCATACAACCGTGTTTCCGCCGCCTTCAGGTCTGCGTAGTCGTCAAGTTCCGCAGGAAAGGTGAGCGGGGTCTGATTGACCTCCGCCTGAAGGCGGGCGGACGCGGCGAGGGCGGCGTGGTATTTCGCCGCACTCTCCTCCACGGTGGAGCCGGCCTGCGTCGGATCGAGCTGGGCAAGGACTTGCCCCGGCTTCACGATATCGTCCTGGCGCACCAGCAACTTCGCCAGGATGCCGCCTTCCAGTGACTGGATCACCTGTTCACGGCTGGTCGGCACGACCCGACCGGTTCCGGTCGCCACCTCGTCGAGTTCAGCGAACCACGCCCAGGTCAGCAGAACCAGAAACAGCGCCGCAACCACCCAAACGAGACGGGTGGCCAGCCTGTAGCGATCATCCTTCTCTTCCTCGAAAAGCCAGTCGTCCGTGTTGCTCCAAGCGTTCACGCAGCCCTCCCCTGCATCGTGAGCAGCGCATCTTCCTTGCTCTGGTCCAGGGTGATGAGGCCGTTATGGACCACGATCACCCGGTCCACGAGATCCAGGACCCGCATACGATGCGTCGCCACCACGACGGTCCGCGCATGGCTGTATTCGCGAAAACGCGCGAGAAAGAGACGCTCTGCGGCATCGTCCATGGATGCCGTCGGCTCATCGAGAAGGACGACCCTCGGTTGCCGGATCAGCAGCCGCGCCAGCAGCAGCGACTGCACCTGCCCGCCCGACAGACCCTCGCCTCCTTCCTGCACGATGTAATCGAGGCCGGACGGGATTCGCCGGATGAACTCATCCGCGCCCACCATCCGCAGAGCTTCGAGGATGTCCTCCGAAGTCGACTGCGGTGCGCCGAGAACAAGATTGTCGCGGATGGTGCCATGAAAGAGGCGACTGTTCTGCGTGAGAAGGCCCACATCGCGCCGCACGTCGGCAGGATCGATCTGGGCGAGCGCCAGATCATCCAGCAGGACTTCCCCCGATATCGGATGAAGCAGCCCCGACAGGGCCTGCAGCAGCGTTGACTTCCCGGCCCCATTGCGACCCAGCAAAGCGATCTTTTCACCCGGCCTGATGGCAAGCTCGCGCACGGTGAGAGCCGGCGGAGAATTCGGATCTCCGTAGCGGAATACGGCGGAGCGCAGGGTGAAGTTGCCGGCGATTGCGGGCACGGCGATCCGGTGTTCATTGTCCGGATTGTCGACCGGCAGTTCCATGATCCTGTCGATGCTCTCCATCCCGAAGCGCGCCTGCTGCAAGCGGCTCAGGACCTGTGTGACCTGCGCCACGGGCGCCATCATGCGCGATCCCAGTATCGATGCGGCGACCAGCGCACCGGCGGTGAGATCGCCCTCCATGACCAGCGGTGCGCCGAAGAAGATGATCGTGGCATAGGCCGCGTTCTGTACGTTCTGCGTCCAGGCCATCAGGCTGTTCGTGAGTCCACGCAACTTCAGCTGCGCTTCTCCGGTGACGGAATTGAAGTGGTTCCATTGTTGCTGGAAACGGCTCTCTGCCTGCAGCGTCTTGATATCGGCGTTGCGCTGGATGGACTCGACCAGCATCGCGTTGCGCAGCGCCGCTTCGCGCATGGCTTCATTCGCGTAGGCCCGCAGCTTCGGCTGTGCGAGAAGCCCCGGAAGAAGGAGAAGGATCAGGGCTCCGATCGGAACGAGCACTAGCCCCCCGCCGATGAACCAGAAAAGCACCAGGAACAGGAGGAAGAAAGGCAAATCCGCTATGGCTGCGATCGTGGTCGAGGTGAGCAGTTCGCGCACTTGCTCCAGGTCCCGCAGCTGCGCGATGAACGTCCCGGTGGACAGCGGGCGATCGCTGTTACGCACCCGCAGCGCGTGGCCGAAGACGCGATCCGAAATGCGCAGGTCCGCGCGCTTTCCAAGCGTATCGATGATGCTCATGCGCAGTCGGCGCAACAGGAAGTCGAACCCTATTGCGATGACGACCCCGAGAAACAGGATGTAGAGCGTGGGATAGGATGCAGCCGGAATGACGCGGTCATACACCTGCATCGAGAACAGGACTGTCGCCAGCCCCAGGATGTTGGTGATGAGCGATGCCGCAACGACATGCCCGTAGGATCGCCTGTCCTTCAGCAGCAGACGGCGCAGCCAGTGCTCCTCGTAGGGGCGGATGTATGTATCGACGCGAGCATCGGGCGCCGATCGCGCGGGACGGGCGACGACAAGCTGCGCGCACCTGCGTTTCAGCTCCTCCAGCGGAAGGACATGCGGCAGACCGCCCTCGCCACCCATGACGAGCGAAACGTCCCCCGCTTCGTCGACTGCAGTGACGACAGCAACCTCGCCACTGTGCAGTTCCACGACCAGCGGGAACCGGTCACCCGTCGATGTCAGCGCATCCTGAGCCGCGAAACGGATACGAAGCCCTGCCCCGCGGGCCATGCTCCTGATCCGCTCCGAAGGATCCTTTCCGCTTTCCCAGAGCCCCGCTATCCTGGCGTTCTGCGCCGATACCGAGAGCCTTCTCTGATTGGGGCCTAGTGGGTCAAGCTGCTTTCTCGACTTTATGATCATTCCCATGGATCACTCGCTTCTCTCCGCGGTCGGCGCAAGGCC
>NZ_FXUI01000019.1:0-49762 GCF_900182875.1 Novosphingobium panipatense | reverse complement strand
GCGCAAGCGCCATAGCCGAGGCCCGCGTCCGCGGCCTCGGGACGATCCGGTCGATCCATGGATCGATCCGAACAGCCCCCGCCTGGTCCCGGCCTGATCAACCCCACCCCCGACGCCAATCGTCGGGCAGCAGATCAGCTGCTCGCCGAAACCCGCTCAATCCGTAGATCCATGGCCTCGCGTCCGATAACGGCGACGAACCGGGAGCCTTCCGGAACGAACCATTGGGTCCGGTAGGCGAGGACGGCGCGCAGGCGCTCGAGCAGGGCCGCTTCATCGCCCAGAAGGAGACGGGTCGCCATTTCCTGCGCATCGAGCAGGAAACGATCGTGCTGCGTATCCCAGCTATCAGCCTCGCGATCGTCGCTGGCGCAAAAGCAGGCGCCGTCGAGCAGATCGACCAGTTCGGCAGGCGTGACGGCCGTGGGTGCCGCCAGGAGAATATTAGCCTCCTCAAAGCTCCAGAAGAGGCCATCGTCATATTCGATGGCGACAGGCGCCGGTATATGAAGCGTTTCAGGGGCGGGGCCAGAAATCGTCAGCACGAGATCCAGTCGCTCGACCGTGCCGCTGTCGATACCGGGAAGGTCCGACCCACCGAGCACAAGCGTCTCGCCCCCCTTGTCGATCTCGAAGCGGAGATCAGTGATCCGGGGAAGCCGGTCATACCAGCCATAGCCCACCATCGCCTCGTCGGATTCGGCGAGCCGTCCCTCATAGCGGCCGTCCTTCGAGAGCGCGAATGCAGCGCACTGCTCGAGCGGCGGCCCGAAATCATCGATCAGGACGAGATCGTCCGTCGAGGTCAGGTGCTGGTGCCCGGACCCGCTGTTGTAGTCGGCGACCGCCGGCGTCCATGAGAAAAGCTCACCCCGTGCCTCGGGAAGCTGAACATCGAGATCGGCCGCCTCTCGCCAGTCCGCGAAGGCCAGACGATGACTGCCGAGCGCCTGGATATGCCGGTAGATGGCGAGGCGGATCGCCGCGCGCAGGCTCTGCAGCGCGCCATTCTCGACCATCTCCTTGCGGGCTGGGAGTACGAGCTGCAATTCCGGAGCATCGACGATGTCGATCTTGGCCGCCCAGTGGCGATCCTTTTCCGCGACCGTTGGAAGGAGCGACGCGACAGTCACGCCATGGAAGTTGATGCTCGGGCTGAAATGCCGGTGAAGATAGTTGCGATAGATGCCGATGCGGACGCCGTCCTGCTCGATGATCGTCTCTGCGCCCTTCAGCCAGTCCTCGCGGAGTAGATCCTGGCCGTCGAGCCGAACCGGAAGCGGGCAATAACGCGCGGCGCTTTGTGCAATAGTCTCGAGTGACTTGAGCCATTGCGCGTCAATCGGCACCCGGATCTCGGTTCCGAACGGGTGGGTGCAGGGCGCAACGGCGATGGGCGCGCCGGACTCCCAATCGCCTGAAGCGATGCGGATCGACCAGCCCTCGCCAGTCGAGCGCGGGCAGGAGCGAATCTCGACATCGCGACCGGCAAGGCTGAACACGCCCATGCCGGCAGGATCCTCCCGCCGCGCGATCTCGTCACCCCAACCCGACCGACCGAGGGCGAGAATGACCGATGGATCCTCGATCCCGGCGCCATCGTCGGCAATGGCGAGAAACGCAGTCCCATCGGCGTCGATGACCTTGAGGTCGACCGCGCTCGCACCCGCCCGGCGTGCGTTTTGGATAAGCTCGGAGAGAATATCGCCAAGCGTGTTATTGAAGAGGCGGGTGACTCTGGTGACGGCGGCAGGATCGACCTGGCTGTTGATCGTGGCGGGAAGGGACATCTGGGGCTCCTCGACAAGTGGAAATTCTCCACCTGCAGTCCCCCTCCCCTTTTCCCGGACCGCCGAAGGGCGCGATCGAAGCCCTCAATAATCCTCGGCGAGCATGATCGTGAGCACGCGCCGCGTGAGCGATGCGTCCGCTGGATCTTCCGATCCGAATTCGAGGGCGGGATCATAATAGTCGATCTTGAAGAAGATGCGTTCGCCCCGAAGATCAAAGGCGCCGAAGTCTCGTTCCGGGCCGTCGCCGGGGCCAAAGTCATACCGGCGGACGGCGGCGAGGAGTTCAGCCTGGGCAATGATTTCACGAACCGCGTCTTCTTCGCCTGCGAGACGAGCGAGGCAGGCGCGGGTCACGACAAGGCGAGCGGTCGGATCGAAACCCTGGCGGCAACGGTCGTTCAAACGGGCGATCTGTTCTGTAACGGAGATGGTCATGCTGCCTCCTTCAGGCCGGCGTTGAACTGCTCGAGCCACTCCGCCATGGCCGGACGGTCGGGGAGCGGGACATGGGCCGCCACATCCTGGAACCGGATGAGGTCGGCAGGCGCGTCGTGGATGATCGCGTCGATGTCGGCGGCCGGCAGCAACTCTTCGGCGCGGATGAAATCGGTCATGCGCCCGGGCCGCGTGCGCGTCGAGCGGCGCCACAGGCCTTCGACGGTCCTGAGACGCGGGGCCGCTCTCGCCTCGACCAGCACGATGAGGCGCAGACACCAGGACGGAAGGGCGCGAACTTCGTCCGGCTTCATCGCCCCGCAGATGAAGCAGCTCGATTTTGGCGGGACGGGAAGCTGAGCGGCTTCGATCCGGGCGATGCAGGCCGCGCGATCCCAGCCCCATTCGCGCAGTGGGTAGCGGCATTCGAAAAGATCGCTCGTGATGGTCGAGGCATGGGTATAGCGCCGCGTGTCAGCCGGCGATGCGTCGTAGCCGATAAGGCGAACGACCTTCTGGCCGCGCGCCCAGGCGTCCTTGGCCGGTTCCCACTGCTTGAGAAAGGCGTCCTGCGGGGCGACCTTCCATTTGAGCGAGCACGAATGGCGCCCCAGCGAAATGCTCGGCAAGGTGGCGTTCGTCAGAACGTTGGACAGCAGATCGAAATAGGGCGGCCAATGCTTGAAACGGCGCGGTGTGTAGCGCACCGTCACATAGGGAATTCCTCGCGCCGCCATCCAGGCGGCGATCATCTTCTGATAGGCATAAGTTTCCGGCTTCTCGACGCCAGGATCCCCGGTGATCACGAGGTCAGGCGGCGTGCCCCGGCTTTCAAGTTCGAGAAGAAGCGCGGTGCTGTCGACACCGATGCCATAGGCCAGGACGACGGGCTGCGGCGCATCGACGCGAATATAATCGAGCAGGCGCGCGGGAGCGGAGCCGGCCTCGGCCGGGATTGAGGTGAGATCGCACATGGGGATATCCAAATGGGCTTGAGCAGAGCTTTGGCTCGATCACTCCTTCCCACTCCCCTCTCATCTGGACGGCTCCGGCATCGATCCACGTCCATGAGATATTGTTGCGCGCCGTTGGCCGCGGCAGCCTGATTTCGCTATTGGCACCGCCGGCGCACAACAGGCGTCATCGGCGGCGTTTTGCGGAAAAGTGCGCTCAGCCTCGAACCATTCCCATAATCCGTCGCATCGCCGCTGATGTAGAAAGCCGCCCACGCCCCATCCTGGGCACCGGCGATCCAGCTCCTTTCGGACTCGGCATAGCAGCAAGCCGTCACGCCCTCGTCCAGACCCGGTCAGTCGAAGGCACTCAAACGGCCATAAATGTCTGCCAGTTCGTTCTGGATACCGAGACGCGCGGGGCCATTGGGCATCATGCCTTCTGTCGTGGCGGAACCAGAGTCCCATCGATCGAGGCGAGGATTTCCGCCGGAGCAATGACCGGTCGATCCGTTTCGACCCGCTCCGAATAGCGATCGACCAGTTGATCGACATGCGGGCGGAGCAGGACAGTGAAACGCACCAGTTCCTCCATCACGTCGACGATCCGGTCGTAATAGCTCGACGGCTTCATCCGCCCGGCCTCGTCGAACTCGGTGAAGGCTTTGGCGACGCTCGACTGGTTGGGGATGGTGAACATCCGCATCCAGCGGCCGAGGACGCGCAAGCTGTTCACGCTGTTGAACGATTGTGAACCTGCGGAGACCTGCATGACGGCAAGGGCGCGACCCTGCGTCGGGCGCATGCCCTTCAAAGCCAGCGGCAGGTGATCGATCTGCGATTTCATGATCCCGGTGATCTGGCCGTGCCGTTCCGGGCTGCACCAGACCTGGCCCTCGGACCAGAGCGCATGCGCCCGCAGTTCGTGAACCGCCGGATGATCGTCATCCTGGACCTGATCGGGCATCGGCAAATCGGAGGGATCGAAAATCCGCGTTTCGCAGCCGAAGAACTGGAGCAGACGCGCCGCCTCTTCCACCACAAGCCGCGAATAGGACCGTTCGCGCAAGGATCCGTAGAGCAGCAGGATGCGCGGCGGCGGATTGAGATCCCCCAGGCCCAGGGCTGGACGCCGATGAACATAGTCAGGCTTGAGCGCTGGAAGACGGTCGGGATCGGCAAGCGTCCGCAATCGGCTGTGGTTCGTCTCGTTCATGCCCGGACCTCCGCCGGCACGCTGTCGGGGAACCAGCGCCGCCCGAACCAGAAGGCGGCGTTGACCAGCAGGATCAGCACCGGAACCTCGACCAGCGGCCCGATCACCGCAGCGAAGGCGACCGGGGAAGCCAGTCCAAAGGCGGCGATGGCGACCGCAATCGCCAGTTCGAAATTGTTGCCCGCGGCCGTGAACGCCACCGCCGTCGTGCGCGGATAGTCGCTCTCGATCAGCTTGCCCATGAAGAAGCTGATGCTGAATTGAACCACGAAGTAGATGGTGAGCGGGATGGCGATCCGCAGTATGTCACCCGGCAGTGTCACGATCTCATTGCCCTTGAGGCTGAACATGGCGACGATGGTGAACAGCAGCGCGACGAGCGTGATCGGGCCGATCCTGGGCAGAAAGCAGGTTTCATACCATTCATTCCCCCTAGCCTTGACCAGCCATTTGCGGGAGAGAAATCCAGCCAGAAAGGGAATGCCGAGATAGATCAGCACCGCCTCGGCGATGGTCCAGAAGCTGACATTGATAACGCTGCCCTCCAGCCCGAGCAGCGGCGGCAAAAAGGCGAGGAAGAACCAGGCGTAAACGCTGAAGAACAGGATCTGGAAGATTGAATTGAACGCGACCAGCGCAGCCACATACTGGTTGTCGCCCTTGGCGAGATGGTTCCAGACGATGACCATGGCAATGCAACGGGCGAGGCCGATAAGGATCAGGCCTGTCATATATTCCGGCTTGTCGCTGAGGAAGATGACGGCGAGCGCAAACATCAGCACCGGGCCGATGATCCAGTTCTGGATCAACGAGATCGCCAGCACCCGCTTGTCTTCGAACACGCGCGGCAGTTCCTCATAGCGCACCCGCGCGAGCGGCGGATACATCATCAGGATCAGGCCGATGGCGATGGGCAGGTTGGTGGTCCCCCAGGACAGGCTGTCGATCGCCCTTGGCAATCCTTCGAAGGTCGATCCCAGACCCACGCCGAGCGCCATGGCGAGGAAAATCCACAAGGTGAGATACCGATCGAGAAACGACAGGCGTTCACGCCTGGGCTGTGCGGTCATCTTGATCCCTCGTTCAACCGGTGACACGCCTGCCGGCGGCATCGATCACCTGTTCGCCGTCTTCCTTGGCGAAGGCGCTGCGCTGGTCAGCCGGTAGGAGGTCGAGGACCTCCTCGGACGGACGGCAAAGCTTCACGCCCAGCGGCGAGACGACCAGCGGCCGATTGATGAGGATCGGATGTTCCATCATCGCATCGATCAACTGCGCATCAGTGAGATCCGGATTGTCGAGTCCCAGTTCGGCAAAGGGCGTGCCCTTCTCGCGCAGCAGGGCGCGCGGGGTGACGCTGGCGCGGACGATGAGGCTTGCCAGCAAGGCACGCGAAGGCGGAGTCTTGAGGTACTCGATGACATGCGGTTCGATGCCGGCATTGCGGATCATGGCCAGCGCATTGCGCGAGGTTCCGCATTCAGGATTGTGGTAGATGACGATGTCGACAGGCGTCTCCGGGTGGGTCATTCGCATGCTCCTGCCCTGACGCTGGCGCCCTCGCTCTGGCCGATTTCCCTGAGTTTGCGCCGCATCGCCATCTCGTCGAGGCTGGCGAGCGGGAGCGCGAGGAACAGCGAAATACGGTTCTGCAAGTAGCGCAGGGCCTGCATGAAGGCCTCGCGCTGATCATCGCCTTCGACGGCGGCCGGATCCTCGATGCCCCAGTGCGCCGTCATCGGATGGCCGATCCACACGGGACATGTTTCGCCTGCGGCGTTATCGCAGACGGTGAAGATGAAATCGAATTGCGGCGCGTCCGGCACGGCGAACTCGTCCCAGCTTTTCGAACGCATGCCCGCTGTGTCGAACCCAAGCCCGTTCAAAACCGAGAGCGCCATCGGATGGACTTCGCCCCTGGGCTGGCTGCCGGCGCTCCAGGCGCGGAAACGCCCTTCCCCCAGCTTGTTCATGATGGCTTCGCCCAAGATCGAGCGGGCGCTGTTACCGGTGCACAGGAAGAGCACGTTGTAGGTCTTGCCGGGGCCGATCGTGTCGGACATGGGAGTAACCTCAGGCCTTGCAGTCGAGCTCGCCGAACAGATCGGCGCACATTTCAGGGACGCCCTGGCAGCAGTCCTCCATCAGGAAGGCCAGCAGCCGGCGCATCCCCTCATAATCGGCGCGATAGTGGATGAGCCGGCTTTCCCGCTCGGACTCCACGAGTCCCGCCCGTTCAAGAATACCCAGATGATGCGACATGGTGGACGGAGGCACATTGGCGGCCTGCGCGATGGCGCCGGCGATCAGTCCATCGGGCCCTGCCTTCACCAACATACGAAAGACAGACAGGCGCGTGTCATGCGCCAGCGCGCCAAGCGCCTCGACGGCCGAGTCCTGCGGATTGAACTCCTTCATGGTCGATTCCATCCTTCCAAACTCATCGAATAATAGTAGGCGCCTGCGCGGTCAATCTACATTTCGAGAAGTATAGAATCATATACCACTATGGAGATGGCCGATGGTCTGAGTGACCATGATGCACTCATGCGGATGGGCCGACAGCCTCGATCCAGGCGGAACCATCTTGCGCCAGACGCTCATGACAGATAGATAGTAATAGATTACTATCTTTTGAAGGCGCAAGCTATGAACGGGCGGTCCAGACATCTTCCCGCTGACGAGCGACGGGCGGCGACCGTGGAGGCGGTGGTCGGCCTGGCCGCGGAACAGAACCCGAGCGACATCACCACGACGGCCATCGCCCAGCGGATGGGTCTGACCCAGGGCGCGCTCTTCCGCCACTTCCCGACCAAGGACGCCATCCTGCAGGCGGTCATGTCCTGGGTGACCGAGCGCTTGCTCGGCCGCGTGGACAAGGCGGTCGAGGAAGCCGCCTCTCCGGCTGCCGCGCTTGAAGCGGTTTTCATGACGCATATCGATTTCGTGTCTGATCACCCGGGTGTACCGCGAATGCTGTTCGGGGAGTTGCAGCGACCGGGCGAGACGCTTCCCAAGCGCATGGCCCAGACCCTGATCCGCCATTATGGCGAACGGCTGCATACCCTGCTCGACGCCGGAAAGGCACGGGGCGAACTGCATGCGGACCTCGATCCGGAAGCCGCGGCCACCCTGTTCATCGGCACGGTCCAGGGCCTGGTCATGCAATCCATGCTGGCGGACGATGTGACCCGCATCCGCAGCGATGCGCCCGGCGTGTTCGCCATCTATCTGCGCGGCGTCGGAGCATCATCATGAAGAACATCCGCCTGTCCGGCACGACAAAGCGGATCCTGATCATTGCGGCCGTCATCGTGATCATCGGTGCTGGATGGCTGTGGATGCAGCGGGGCAGCCGCGACGGCGACGCCCTCAATCTGTACGGCAATGTCGACATCCGGGAGGTGCAATTGGCCTTCCGCCAGTCCGGCCGCGTCGCGCAGATGCTGTTCGATGAAGGCGATCATGTCGAGCCGGGCGCACATATGGCGACTCTCGACGCGCAGCCGTTCGAGGAAGCGCTCGCGGCCGCCGACGCCGCCGTAGCGGCCGCACAGGCAGACCTCGACAAACTGCGCCGCGGGCTGCGGCCGCAGGAGATTGCGCAGGCGCAGGAGGCCCTCAATCAGGCCCTGGCCGTCGCCAGGGACACGGAGCGTAATTTTGATCGGCAGAGCCAGTTGCTCGCGTCGGGAGCCGCCAGTCAAAAGACGGTCGATGCCGCGCGCACTGCGCGCGATCAGGCCGCCGCCAGTGTCAAGGCGGCCCGGGCCGCGCATTCGCAAGCCGCCGAAGGCTTCCGCAAGGAAGACATCGCGGCGGGGCAAGCGCGCCTCGCCGCCGCACAGGCAGCACGGGCTCAAGCCGCCACCGCGCTCGCCGACACGGTTCTGCTTGCACCCGGCACCGGCACGATCATCGCACGGGTGCGCGAACCCGGCAGCATGGCTGTCAGCCAAAGCCCGGTCTATAGCCTCAGCCTTGATGCTCCGGTTTATGTGCGGGCTTATGTCGGCGAACCGGATCTGGGGCGTATCGCGCCCGGAATGCGGGTGCGCGTTCGCAGCGATTCCTCCGACAAACTCTATCAAGGCCAGATCGGGTTCATTTCGCCTCGCGCCGAGTTCACGCCCAAAACGGTAGAAACGACCGATCTGCGCACGGATCTGGTCTATCGTCTGCGGATCGTGGTCACCAATGCCGATGCCGCGCTGCGTCAGGGCATGCCGGTAACGATCGAGGTCGTAGTCGGACAAACCTCCGGCGCGCGCGCCAAAGGCCGCTGACGTGCCGCCCGCCACCGCGCCACAGGAGCAAAATGGCGATGTCGCGGTCGTCATCGACAGGTTGAGCAAGCATTTCGGCAGTGCGCCTGCGTTACAGGATCTCAGCGCGCAGATAAGCTATGGCCGACTGACCGGGCTGGTCGGGCCGGACGGCGCGGGCAAGACCACCTTGATGCGTATCCTGACAGGACTGCTGGTGCCGAACAGCGGCCACGCCAGGGTAGCGGGCTTCGATGTGGTGGACGACAATGACGCCATCCATGTCGCGACCGGCTACATGCCGCAACGCTTTGGCCTCTACGAAGACCTGTCGGTCATGGAGAATATGCGGCTCTATGCGCAGTTGCGCGGTATGGCCGCCGATGGACACGCCGACCTGTTCGCCCAACTGCTCGACTTCACACGTCTTGCCCCCTTTACCGGACGCCTGGCGGGCAAGCTCTCCGGCGGCATGAAGCAGAAGCTGGGTCTCGCCTGCGCATTGATGGCCCGGCCTGCTGTCCTGCTGCTCGATGAACCGGGTGTCGGTGTCGATCCGGTCAGCCGTCAGGATCTGTGGCGCATGGTGCAGGCGCTGACCGACGAAGGGATGGCCGTAGTCTGGTCGACCGCCTATCTCGACGAAGCCGAACGCTGCGACAGCGTGCTGCTGCTCAACGAAGGGCGGCTCGCCTATGACGGACCGCCCGGAGAGCTGACCGCGCGCCTTACAAGCCGGAGCTTTCGGCTGGAACAGGTCGGCGAGCGGCGGCGGGCCGTGCTAGCCGAAGTGCTCAGCCTGGACAGTGTCGGCGACGGGGTGATCCAGGGCGCCGGCGTCCGCGTGGTGCTGCGCGCCGATGCGGGAACCGAGCAAATTAGCGCGCTCGCCGATCGGGTCGGCGCACAACTGAAAGCGGTGCCTGCCCGCTTCGAGGATGCTTTCATTGATCTTCTGGGCGGCGGTCCGGGCGGCACATCGGCGCTTGCCGAAGGGATGCCGCCGGTCGAACTGGCTTCAGACGTTGCCGTCTCCTGCCGCGATCTGACCAAGCGTTTCGGCGATTTCACCGCCACCGACATGGTGAGCTTCGAGGTCCGCAAGGGCGAGATATTCGGTCTGCTCGGGCCGAACGGCGCCGGCAAATCGACCACCTTCAAGATGCTGTGCGGCCTGCTCAAACCCACCAGCGGCGAAGCGCAGGTGGTGGGGCTGGACCTGCGCCGGGCGACCGGTGCTGCCAAAGGCCAGCTTGGCTATATGGCGCAGAAATTCTCGCTCTATGGTTTGCTGTCCGTGCGGCAGAACCTGGAGTTCTCCGCGGGCGTCTATGGCCTGAAAGGCGCCGCGCGGCAGGCGCGGATCGACGAGATGATCGACATCTTCGGGCTGCAACCCTGGCTGTCGGCGGCGCCGGAGTCCCTGCCGCTCGGGGTCAGGCAACGTCTGGCGCTGGCCTGCGCGGTGATGCACCGCCCGCCCGTGCTGTTCCTGGATGAACCGACTTCGGGCGTCGATCCCATCACGCGCCGCGAATTCTGGACCCATATCAACGGCCTTGCCCGCAAGGGGGTGACGGTGATGGTCACCACCCATTTCATGGACGAGGCGGAATATTGCGACCGGGTGGCGATGCTCTATCGCGCCCGGCTGATCGCGCTCGACACGCCGGACGCCCTCAAACGCAGCGCGGTAAGCGATCTCCGTCCGGACCCGACCATGGAAGACGCCTTCATTCATCTGGTCGAAGCCGAGGACCGCGCTGACGAAGCCCGCAGCGGAGTTGCCGCATGAACGGCGCGGGCGGATCGCGAACGGACCTTCAAGCCATGCGCCGCTTCGATCCGAAGCGCCTTTGGGCGCTGGTGTTCAAGGAAAGCCTGCAGGCGATGCGCGACCCGTCCACGCTGCTGATCGCCTTCGCCCTTCCGGTCGTGCTGCTGCTGCTGTTTTCCTATGCGGTATCACTCGATGTGCGCGCGGTGCGCATCGGCGTCGTGCAGGAATCCGAATCTGCTTCGGCGCAATCGCTGGCCGCCGCCTTCGCCGGCACCCGTTATCTGGACGTCACCTTCGCCCATGACCGGCGCGAAGTCGCCGACCAGGTCGTCTCGGGCGATTTGCGCGGATTTGTGGTGATCCCGCAGGATTTCGAGCAGCGCCTGGCCGATCGCGGCACGCGGCCTCTGGTGCAGATCATCGCCGACGGTTCGCAGCCCAATACCGCCAACTATGTCACCAACTATGCGCAGGGCGTGGTGCAGACCTGGCGGGGCGGGCTTGATGGCGAGACGCCACGCGCAGCCGTCACGATGGAGCCGCGCTACTGGTTCAACGCCGAACTGGAAAGCCGCCGCGCGCTGGTGCCCGGCGCGATCGCCATCGTCATGACCATCATCGGCACCATGCTGACCGCGCTGGTGGTGGCGCGCGAATGGGAGCGCGGCACGATGGAAGCGGTGCTCTCCACGCCCGCATCGGTCGCGGAGATCCTGATCGGCAAGCTCCTGCCCTATTTTGCGCTCGGCATGCTGGCCACGCTCGGTGCGACCGCGCTGGCGGTCTTCGTGTTCGGCGTGCCGCTGCGCGGATCGCTGGCGGCGCTCCTGCTGCTTTCGGCCACCTTCATGGTGCCGGCGCTGGGCCAAGGGCTGCTGATTTCGTCTGTCACCCGCAACCAGTTCCTGGCCGCGCAGATCGCCTTGTTCTCCGGTTTTCTGCCGGCCTTCATGCTGTCGGGCTTTCTCTATGAGATCGACGCGATGCCCGCGCCGATCCGGGCCATCACCTGGGCGATACCGGCGCGCTATTTCGTCTCTTCGCTAAAAACCGTCTTTCTGGCCGGCGACATCTGGGCCGTCTTCGTGCCGAACCTGCTGGCGATGGGCGCCATCGGCGTCCTGTTTTTCCTCCTGGCCAAGCGCGCCACGCGCAAGAATCTGGAGTGACGAGCCATGACGCGGCACAATGGCTATCTCTCTTTCACCCGGCTGCGAGCCCAGTTCGTCAAGGAAGTGCTGAGCATCCTGCGCGATCCGCGCAGCCGCATGGTGGTGTTCATGCCGCCGCTGCTGCAACTGCTGGTGTTCGCCTTCGCCGCGACGCTCGAAGTGCGCAACGTCGATATTGCCGTGCATAATCAGGATGCGGGCCGCTGGTCGCATGAACTGATCGCGCGGCTCGATCGGGCCGACTTCATTACCCAGGTCTATCGCGTGACCGACGGTCAGGAACTGGGACGCCTGATCGACCAGGGCAAGGTGATCGCGGCGCTCGACATCCAGCCGGACTTTTCGCGCGCAATCGCTGCCGGAGACAGCGGCCGTATCCAGCTGTTGATCGACGGCCGGCGCAGCAATTCGGGACAGATCACCGCCAGTTATCTCTCCGCCATCGCCGCCGAAGTCGGCGCGGAGGCCAACCCCGGCACAGGTCCTGCGACGCCAGTGGCGGTACGCAACTGGTTCAATCCCAATCTGACGTATCGCTGGTTCATCGTCCCGGGCCTCTCCGGCATCCTGGCGTTCTTCAGCGCACTGCTCATAACCTCGCTGTCGATCGCCCGTGAACGCGAACTGGGAACCTTCGACCAGTTGCTGGTCTCACCAACCTCCACGCCGGAAATCATCCTGTCCAAATCCTTGCCGGCGCTGGTCATCGGCACCATGCTCGGACTTCTGATGATGGCCGCGGCCGCGGGACCGTTCCGGATTCCGTTCAACGGGTCGTTCGCGCTGCTGTTTGTCAGCCTGGTCCTGTTCATCCTGTCGGTGGTGGGCATCGGTCTGATGATTTCGGCGATCAGCGCGACCCAGCAACAGGCCATCCTGGGCGCCTTCGCCATCGGCGTGCCATCCGTCCTGATGTCGGGATTTGCCACGCCGGTCGAGAACATGCCCATGCTGCTGCAATGGCTGGCGCAGGCGATTCCACTCACCCATTTCCTGGTCATCGTCGAGGGCAGCTTTCTCAAAGCCATGGCGCCGGGCGACATATTTGCCAGCCTCTGGCCATTGGCGATGATCGCCCTGGTGTCGCTCACCATGGCCACCATCTTCGTTCGAGGACGCCTGCAATGAGATCGCCCCGCCACAGTCATGCGCCGTCATTGTCTGATACGGGCGGACGTTCCCCGCGATGGTCGCGCTACGCAATATTGATAGCTGGCTGCAGTTCGTTGACGGCCTGTATGGTCGGCCCCAACTACCGGGCGCCACCTGCCGTTGACACGGGTAGTGGCTGGAGCCGGCCGGTTGGGGAAGCGTCGGCGCCAACGGACCTGGACCGCTGGTGGAGGGCCCTGGGCGATCCCGAACTGGAGAGGCTGGTCGATACCGCACTGGCGCAAAATCTCGATATCCGTCAAGCCACCGCACGGATCGACGAGGCGCGCGCGCTGCGAGACCGCGCCGCTGGCCGGCAACTGCCCACGGTTTCTGCTGGCGCCAGTGTGAACCAGCGTCGGCAAAGCGAGAACGGCCCGCTGCCCGTTGGGTCCATTCCCGGCCTCGATGCGTCTCAGACGATCTACGATGCCGGCTTCGACGCGGCCTGGGAACTCGACCTGTTCGGCGCGAACCGGCGGGCGCTGGAAGGCGCGAACGCCCGCTTGCAGGCAAGTGAAGCGGAGGCGCAGGGCGTGCGTATGCGGATCGCGGCCGAAGTCGCACGCGCATGGTTCGAGGCGACCGGCGCCAGAGAAGAATTACGCGCGCAGCGGGCGACGGTGGCGACGCTGCACCAGACGCTGGAACTCATGCGCGGTCGCGCGGCGCTCGGCGATGTTGCCGGTGCCGACGTGGACGCAACCCATGAACGCTGGGCCGCCGCCAACGCCCTGCTGCCGGGCATAGAGGCGCGGCAGCGTGCGGCAGTGCTCGGCCTTGGTGTCCTGCTCGGCTCACCGCCGGAACGTGAACTCAAGCTGCTCGATGCAACTGCATCGTCTCTCATACTGCCGGCGCTGCCCGTGGGGGAACGGGCCGATATATTGCGGCGTCGCCCCGATGTTCTGGCTGCCGAACGGCGCCTCGCCGCCAGCACCGCCGATATCGGCGTGGCGACCACCGAACTGTTTCCCAAGCTCTCTATCGCAGCGGGCGGCGGATTTCAGGCGCTTAGCACGGGCGACTGGTTCGACACCTCCAGCACCCGCTACTCCATCCTGCCGCTCATTTCCTGGCGCTTGTTCGACGGCGGCCGCGTGCGCGCGGAGATACGCGCGCGGGAGGCCGTTCAGCGGCAGGCCGCGCTGGGCTATGAACAGGCCGTCCTGGCCGCATTGGGCGACGCGGAGCGCGCCTTGAGCGACTATGACGCCGGACGCGATGCGCTCGCGCGGCGTCAAACGGCGCTGGACGCTGCGCGTCGAAGTGTCGGCCACGCCGAGGCCCGTTTTGCCGCCGGCGATATCGCGGGGATTGAACTGCTTGCGGCCGAGCGCCTCCTGCACGAAGCTGAAACCGCCTGTGCCCGCGCGCATGCCACAACGGCGGTGCAACTGGTGGCGTTGTACAAGGCGATCGGTGGGGGCTGGGACTTGCCCGATGCGCCGACTTCCAAACACGTTTCAATTGGTGCCACAGTGGGAGAAGGGCAATGAATGACGCTGACGGGAACAGCAAGGAACCGGCCGCGCACGACTGGGCGGGGGAAGCGGGCACACGCTGGCTCGCCCAGCTCGACCGTTTCGAGAGCATGATCGAACCGATCGGCGCAGCGCTGCTCGCGCGAGCAGCCTATGTTGCCGGGGAGAAGGTGGTCGATATCGGCTGCGGCGGCGGCTGGACGACGAGGCGGATCGCCGAAAGGACGGGCAACACGGGATTGGCGCTCGGCCTCGACATATCGCCCGAACTGGTGGCGGCGGCAACGGATCGGGCGCAGCGCGCCGGTCTTGCCAACATCCGCTTCGAACAAGGCGACGCCGCGACGGCCATGCCCGAAGAAGCCCCCTTCGACCGGCTGCATTCCCGCTTCGGCACGATGTTCTTTCCCGAACCCTATGCCGCATTCGCCAATCTGCGCCGGATGCTGCGTGCCGGTGGACGGCTCGACATCGCGGTGTGGGCGCCGATCGCCGACAATCCGTGGCAGCGCAATGTCATGGCCGCGATCCGCCGGCATATCGACCTGCCCACGCCGCAGCCGCGCGAGCCCGGCCCCTTCGCGCTGGGCGAGCAGGATTATGTCACCGATCTTCTGCAAAGCGCCGGCTTCTGTGACATATCGTTCGACGCCTGGACGGGCGAGCAGCGCGTCGGCGGACCCGGCAGCGATCCCGAGAGCGCCACCCGCTTCGTGCTCGACGGCATGCAGGTCGGCGATCTCGTCCGGGCGAGCGGGGACGACACACGCGCAGCCGTTCACCGCAGCCTGGTCGAACTGTTCGAGCGCAATTGCGATAATGAAGGTGTTCGCATGGGCGCGAAAGCCTGGCTGGTGAGCGCCCGCGCGTGACCTGGCGTCAACCGCCATCCTCATCGTGAACCACCCACAGGCTATGCGAATCGATTTCCAGCTTGAGCAGGGCGCGGGCCGCTTCCGATCGCGCCATGATCTCGGACCGGCGCGCTTCACCCGCCTGACGGCGGGCATAGAGCAGGTCGGCAAGGTCGATCTGGCCGAGCTGGTAGCCACGTTCGGTTCGGGCCAGCGCACTAGCGGCGCTTTGCGCTGACAGATCCGTGTTTTTCCACGCCTCCAGCCGCAATGTGGCGCTGGACAGATCGGCATCCGCGATGGCCCTCACGGTCCGCTGGACGGACATATGCTCAAGCTGCGCGGCATTGCCTTCCGCGGAAGCCCGGTCCGCCGCCGCGCGTCTGTGACCGCCGCCCAGCGGCATCGACATGACCACCCCCGCGCCCTGCTCCATGCCGCTCCGCTCACTGAACAGCCGGACGCCGAAGGACGGATCGGCAATCCGGTCCGCGCGAACACGCTGCGCAACGACCGCCAGCCGCTGCGCCTCGCGCTCGGCGGCGCGGATTTCATGGCTGCGTTCGATCACCAGATCCCGCATCGCCGCAAGTCTCTGGGCCGGAACCATCGCGACGGACGTTTCCGGCGGCTCGATGGGCAGCGGTATTTCTGGAAAATTCGCGGCAAGCGCCACACGCGCCTGTTCGCGCGCCGCGAGCGAGTTCGCGGCCTGGGCCTGGGCCTGAGCCATTGCCGCCATGGCCTGATCAACATCGAGCGCCGCCGCATCGCGCAGCGCCACGCGCCGGCGCAGCGCGGACAGCTCCTTTTCCAGCCAGCGCACCGTATCGAGGTCGTTGCGATACAGCGCGCCGGCGACCAGCCAGTCGTTCCAATAGCCGGAGAGCAGCAAAGCCGTCTGATGCCGGGCATCCTCCATCCGGTTTTCCGCGACCTCTATGCCCAGGGCGCCCGCCTCGCGATCGAGCGCCGCCTTGCCCGGCAGGCGGAACGGTCGGGCGATCGTGGCGTCGAACTCGTCATAGCCGCCTTCCCTGTCCACGCTGCGGCGAACATAGCTGCCGGTAACGGCAATCTCATGGGTCCCCTTCGCCAGCATGTCGCGGTCGGCACGGGCGGCGTCCACCCGTGCCCGCGCGGCCGCCACGGCCGGATGATTGTCCAGCGCTTCGGCAACCTTTTCGCTCGGCGGCAAATCGGCGCGCTGGGCAAGCGCCCCAGCGGGTGTGAGCAATGCGACAAGCGCCCCGAGGATGATCGGCGATCTCATGCGATCCTCCCCCGGGCTGACACCGGGACTACGTGCCAGCGCACTGGCAGCGACCGCTTCGATTGGGTGACCGCGTCAACCAGTGTCCCCAGAGCGTCCTCATCGACAATCAGTTCCAGCGCGTTGCGGCGCAGAAGGCCCGACACCCGTTCCGCCGTGCTGGCGTCGCCGAAGTCCCAGCCGCGCACCGCCTGCTCGGCGATATGGATCGGCGCGTCGCAGGCGGCGCGGAGTGCGTCAGTCACGCTATCGGCGTCATGCGAGGCGCAATGGAAGGTCAGCAGGATGTCAGCCATTGTCGGTTTCTCCCGCGCTTTCGCCGAAACGCTCGAACAGGATCGGCAGCAGAATGAGCGTCAGCAGGGTGGAGGTGATGAGGCCGCCGATCACGACGATGGCGAGGGGGCGCTGGATCTCCGATCCCGGGCCGGTCGCGAACAGCAGCGGCACAAGGCCGAAGGCCGTGATGCTGGCGGTCATCAGGACGGGACGCAGGCGCCGTTCGGCGCCGAGGCGCACCGTCTCGGTCATGCTCCGCCCATCGGCGCGGAGCTGGCGGAAATAGGTGACCATGACCAGTCCGTTGAGCACCGCGATGCCGAGCAGGGCGATAAAGCCCACCGAGGCGGGAACCGACAGATATTCTCCCGAAGCCCAGAGCGAGACGATCCCGCCGACCATGGCGAAGGGGATGTTGACAAGGATGAGCACCGAGGCGCGCATCGAGCGCAGCGTCGCCAGCAGAACGAAGAAGATCAGGAGCAGCGCGATCGGGATCACGACCGCCAGCCGGGCCGAGGCGCGCTGCTGGTTTTCGAACTGCCCGCCCCAGACGATGCTGTAGCCGGCGGGCAGTTTGACCTTCGCGCCGACCTCGCCTCTCGCTTCATCGACATAGCCGACCAGGTCGCGCCCCGAGACGAACGCCTGCACCAGCGCAAAGCGCGACCCGTTCTCATGGTCGAGCTTGACCGGCCCCTCGGTCCGCTCGATCCGCGCCATGTCGCTGACCCGGGCGACTATGCCGGTCGGCGTATGCAATTGCAGATCGGCAAAACGGGCGGGATCGGCGCGCAGCGCCTCGTCGCCGCGAATGACGATCGGCACGCGCTTCTGGCCATCGGCGACGATACCGACATGGGCGCCTTCGACCTGCGCGCGCAGCGCATCCTGTATGCGGTCGACCGGCATCCCGAAGCGCCCGGCGGCGGCGCGGTCGATGTCGAGCTGGAGATAATCAACGCGGTCATTGGCGACGGTCAGCACTTCGGAGGCGCCATCGACGTTCGACAATATCTGCTGCACCTGATCTGCAAGTTCGCCCAGCGTCGCCAGATCCGGCCCGAAGATCTTGACGGCAAGATCGCCGCGCGCGCCGGTCAGCATTTCGGAAACGCGCATCTCGATCGGCTGGGTGAAGCTCGGCTCGATGCCGGGCAGGTCCGCCATCGCCTTGCGCATGTCCTCGACGATGAGATCCTTGTCGCCGCGCCATTCGGAGCGCGGCTTCAGGCGGACGAAGTTGTCGGTTTCATTGGGGCTCATCGGATCGAGGCCGATTTCGTCCGATCCGACGCGCGCAATCACGTCCTGCACTTCCGGCACGCGCATCAGCGCGCGCTGCGCGGCCATGTCGCCCTGGACCGACTGGTCGAGATCGATGGAGGGCAGCTTGGTGAGCTGGACGATGATCGACCCTTCATCCATCGTCGGCATGAAGGTCTTGCCGACCGCGCCATAGGCGATGCCGGCGAGGACGAGCCCCGCCGCCGACAGCCCGTAGACCAGCCGCTTGCGCGCGAAGGCGCCGTCGAGAAGCCCCCGGTAGCGAGGGCCGAGCTGGCGCATCAGCCACGGCTCGCCATGATGGCCGCTTTTAAGGCCAAAGGATGCAAGCACGGGGACCAGGGTGAGCGCGAGCAGCAGCGAACCGGCGAGCGCGAAGACGATGGTGAGCGCAACCGGCGCGAACAATTTGCCTTCGAGGCCCTGCAATGACAGCAGCGGCAGGAAGACCAGCGCAATGATGGCGATCCCGGCCGAGACCGGCACGATGACTTCGCTTGCCGCCTGATAGACGAGGTTAAGGCGCGGGGTTCCCTCCTCATGCGCCCGGCCGAGCCGTTCGACGATATTTTCCACCACCACGATCGACCCGTCGACCAGCAGGCCGATGGCGATAGCCAGGCCCCCAAGGCTCATGAGATTGGCGGACAGGCCCATGCCCTGCATGAACAGAAAGGTGATGAGCGCCGCCAGCGGCAGGGTGACGGCGACAATCGCCGCCGCGCGCCAGTCGCCCAGGAACAGAATGAGCAGCACGACGACAAGGACGGCCGCTTCGAGCAGGGCTTTCTCGACCGTGCCGACGGCGCGCGCGATCAGGTCGGACCGATCGTAAAAGACATCGACATGGGTGCCGGCGGGCAATGTGCTTTCGATTTCCGCGAGGCGGGCGCGGACACCATCGACCACCTGCCGCGCATCGGCCCCGCGCAGTGCGATCACCAGCCCCTGCACGGCTTCGGCCCGCCCATTCTTGCTCACCGCGCCATAGCGCGTCAGACTGCCGGTGCCGACCGTCGCGACATCGCCCAGCCGAACGATGCGGTCGTTCCGGCTGACGACAACGAGTTGCTGGAGATCCTCGACCGACCGGATTGCGCCGACCGCGCGCACGATCAGAGATTCCTCGCCGCTTTTCAGGCGTCCCGCGCCATCGTTGCGGTTGCCGCTTTCGATCGCCGTCTCGATGTCCGCGATGGAGAGGCCTGCCGCCGCAAGCGCAACAGGATCGGGCCTGACCTCGAAGGTCCGCACATAGCCGCCCAGCGCGTTCACGTCAGCGACGCCGGGAACGGTGCGCAGCGCCGGACGGATGGTCCAGTCGAGCAGTTCGCGCTTCTCCTGTAGCGAGAGCGGCCCCTCGATCGTGAACATGTAGATGTCCGAAAGCGGCGTAGAGATCGGCGCAAGGCCGCCGCTGACCGACGCGGGCAGATCGCGCATCACATTCGACAGTCGCTCCGCCACCTGCTGGCGCGCCCAATAGATGTCGGTGCCGTCGACAAAATCGATGGTGATGTCGGCGATGGCGTATTTGGCGGTGGAGCGCAGGATCGCCTGATCGGGAATGCCGAGCATTTCCATCTCGATCGGTGTGATGACGCGGCTTTCCACCTCCTCGGGCGTCATGCCCGGCGCCTTGAGGATGATCTTCACCTGCGTCTGGGCGATGTTCGGATAGGCATCGACGGGAAGCGTCATGAAGGCCCAGGTGCCCAGCCCGGCAACGGCCAGCGCCAGCGCGATGACGAGCAGGCGCCAGGAGAGCGAGGCGGCGACCAGCGAACGCAACATGGCCCGGACCTATCGCGACAAAGCGAGCGCCTTGAGCGCGCTCGTGCCGGAAACGACCACCTGCTCGCCCGGCCTGACGCCGGACAGCAGCACGGTCTGTCCCCCAACGGAACCGCCTATCTTCACGTCGCGGATCGCATATCCGCCGCCGGTGGCGACGAAGACGATAGTCTTGTCCCCGATCATGGCGGTCGCGCCGGAAGGCACGCTGACGGCGCCGGCCGGCGCCGGGCCGGACAGCGACATGCTGGTCGTGCGCCCCGCGACGATGCCCGGCCCGGCGGGAATCTCGGCCTTGAGCATGGCGGAACGGGTGGCGGGGTCTATCGTCGAGCCAACGGCGGTGACGCGCCCGGCGATGTCGGGTTCGATCACTACGGTCATGCCGGGCCGGACCGCGCCGACGAGCCGCTCGGGCAACTGGCCGACAACCTCATAGCGGTTGGCGGCGTCGATCACATAAGGCGCGGTGGTTCCGTCCACGGGATTGCCCGTCTGGATGTTGGCGGTCGTGACGCGCCCGGCGATCGGCGCGGTCAGCGTATAGGTGCCGCCCCTCCCCTCGCCATTGACCATTTTGAGGATGCGCGCCTTTTCGGCGACATCGGCGCCTGCTTCGGCCGCCAGTGCATGGGCTTCATCAGCGCGCGCGCCGGCGATGATGCCTTCGCGGGCAAGCTGCGAGAGCCGGGCCGCGTTCGACCGCGCGACCCCTGCCCGCGCATTGGCGCGCGTCAGGTCGGCCCCCATCGTCAGCACGTCGCGGCTGGAAATAACCGCGAGCGGCTGGCCCTGCCGGACGGTATCGCCTTCAACCACCAGCGTCCGCATGACCACGCCGGGAAAGGTCGCGGCCACGGCCACGCGCGCATTGGCGGGCGGCTGGATCACCGCCGGAATGACGGCGATGGGGGCTTCGCTCGCGGTGAGGGCGGGCGCCAGGCGGATACCAAGCTGCGCGGCCTGCCTGCGGTCAACGGGCAGAACGCCCGGCGCCGCTTTCCCGGCTTCGGGGGATGAAGGGGCTGGTTCAGGCGCCGTGCCGGACCCGGCAAGCCACCAGATCCCAAGCGCCAGCGCGATGACGGCAAAGCCGGCAAGGATATAATTCCGCTTCGACATGGGCTTCGCCTAGTGCGCGAAACTGACGAGACCCTGACGGGTCGCAATGCTCGGCGCTTCAGGCGCTGGGGAAATGCAGGGACAATTCCCGCACGGCGGGATCGGTGGTCAGCCGTCCGCCGTGCGCCGCCATGATCCGGTCGACGATCGCCAGGCCAAGCCCGGCGCCGTTGGTGCTGGCATGGTCCGCCCGGCTGTGCCGCCGCACAAGTTCGCGAAGGCGTTCGGGTGAAAGGCCCTCTCCGCCATCGCCCACCGCAATCACCGGATCCGGGCCAACCCGTATATTCACCGTGCCTCCCAACGGCGTCACCCGGACAGCATTCTCGATAAGGTTCCGCAAGGCGGCCGCGATTGCTTCACGCCGGCCCCGCGCCATTGGGATCCCGCTGCCCACATCGAGCGTGATGGCTTTCCCTTCCGCGATGATGGCCGGGGCAAGAAGGCTGACGACATCGCGCGCAATCTCGACAAGGGACACGGATTCCAGCGGGAATTGTGCGGCAGCTGTGGCATCAACCTGGGCTAGCAGCATGAGCTGGTCGACCAGGCGGCGCATCCCGGCGACATCGTTCTTGAGGCGCGCGGCGTCGTCATGATCGAGCCGGTCGAATTCGAGCGACAGCACCGCGAGCGGCGTGCGCAGTTCATGCGCGACATCGGCGGCAAAGGCTTCCTGGCGCATGGCGGCGTCGTCAAGCCGGCCGAGCAGATCATTGACGGCATCCGTGAACGGCAGGGCTTCGGCCGGCAGATGGGACGTGTCTATGCGAAAGCCGCGTTCGTGCCCACGCGCGGCCTCGATCGCGGTTGCGGCTTCCTCAAGGGAGCCAAAAGCCTGTCGGATCACGCGCCGCACGACGAAGGCGACGGGCACCATCAGCACGACCAGTGGAAGCGCGACATGCTCCAGCATCTCGCGCACGGCCTTGATCAGCGCGTCCTGCGCCGTCAGATCGTCGAATGTCAGGCTGTAGAAAAAGACGACCGCTGCAAGCAACAAGATGGTGCCGACAAGGCCGACGAGAGCAAGCCCTCGCGCAAGTTTGCGCGACACGGAGCGCCGATAGGTCACGCCGCGACATCCTTCAGCATATAGCCGACGCCGCGGATGGTGTGGAGCGCGCCAGTGGCACCAGCCTCGTCCAGCTTCCGGCGCAAGCGGGAGACCGCCGCTTCCACGGCATTGGGCGTCACCGGCTCGTTGAAATTGTAGAGCGCATCCTCGATCGTCTCGCGGCGGACGACGGTTCCCGCCCGCCGTAGCAGCAATTCCAGGAGGTCGGCCTCCCTGCGGGACAGATCGATGGCGTAGTCCCCGCAGTGCGCCGTGCGCGCCGCCGTGTCGAACCGCAGGCAGCCCGCTTCCAGCACAGGTTGCGCGCGCGGGCCGGGGCGGCGGAGCAACGCGCGAATGCGCGCGGCCAGTTCATCGATCTCGACAGGCTTGACGACATAATCGTCGGCGCCGGCGTCAAGCCCCGTGACCCGGTCCTCCAGCGCGCCGCGCGCGGTCTGGATGATCGCGGGCGGCATTTGCCGATACTGGCGACGGTTCGCCAGCCAGGCGACGCCATCGCCGTCCGGCAGGCCGAGATCGAGTATGATCGCGTCATAGACCGCGCCACCCAGTGCGCTGTCCGCATCGGACAGGGTCGTGGCGATGTCGCACGAAAAGCCCCGGCGCTGAAGGCCGTCCGCAACCAGCTTCGCCAGCCGGTCATTATCCTCTATGACAAGAACGCGCATCTATGCCGGCTTTCCTAGCACGATCCCGCCTCAATTCCCGCCCTGCAATCTGACCAGTCCCGCGCGGGGATCGAAAGAGGCCGTCTCAATCCCGGTCATTATCCTCGCCTTGAACGGCTGTTCCACCTTCGATTTCATGCCCTTGCTTTGCCTCGCCGTGCGACTGCGCACTGAACGCCGCGGAATCGTAGCGCAGGATGCCAAACACCGTCATCCCGATCACCAGGACGGCCAGCAGCACCGCGACGACGGCCGGCCGACGGGCATCGTGGGCGCCAGGGTGCAGAGCGACGCTCTTGCGGCCAGTAACCATGGCGCGCGCGAGATTTTCGCGGGTGAAGACGGACATCAGGACCACCGCTGCGACATGAACGCCGATGAGCGCCAGCAGGCCATAGGCAATCGCCTCATGAAGATCCTCGTCGGCCTGCCCCGCGTCGACC
Organism: Novosphingobium panipatense; assembly: GCF_900182875.1. NCBI lineage: Bacteria > Pseudomonadati > Pseudomonadota > Alphaproteobacteria > Sphingomonadales > Sphingomonadaceae > Novosphingobium > Novosphingobium panipatense. Next base: position 26,711 of record NZ_FXUI01000019.1, on the reverse strand, counting down.
TGGATGCCGGTCCACAGCACCGCGCCGGTTGCAATGAGCATGGCCAGAACAGCGAGCGCCCCCAGCGGATTGTGCCCGATCGTGCGTTGTGGATGACCCGTCACAAGTTCCCGGACGTGGGACAGAAGGCGTGACGGTCGCACGAAATTGGCAAAACGCGCATGCTCGCCGCCGATAAACCCCCAGACAAGACGAAAGACAAGCAGGACAGCGGCGGTCCAGCCTGCCGCCATGTGCCAGTCCGCGATTCCGCTGTCTCCTTCCGAGGACAAAAAGGCAATCGTGATCGCCGCGACCAGCAGCCAGTGGAAAAGCCTGAGCGGGGCATCCCAAACCCTGAAACTATCACTGTAGCTCGTTTTTGCCATGAGCATCATTTGTCTCCTTGGCCTTTGGCCATAAGAGAGATTGCTGACGGCGCGCTGACGAACGCGGGGCAGCGATCACGTCAGACAGCCGCTCCGAACAGGCTGCCCACGCCTGCCGTCAACGCCATCGCCAGGGCGCCCCAGAACGTGACGCGGACGATCGACCGCATGACAGGGGCCCCGCCCGCCTTCGCGCCAAGCGCCCCGAGCAGCACGAGGCACAGAAGCGAAACGGCGACGACGAGCGGTATCAATTGCTGTCCCGGCGCGGCGGCAACCACCGCCAGCGGCATGATCGCCCCGGCGCTGAACGTCGCGGCGGATGTGAATGCCGCCTGCAACGGCCGCGCCGTGGATATGTCGGAAATTCCCAGCTCATCGCGGGCATGCGCCCCAAGCGCATCGTCCGCCATGAGCTGGTCGGCAACCTTGAGCGCAAGATCGGGGTCCAGGCCGCGCGCCATATAGATGTCCGCCAGTTCCTGCCGCTCGAGCCCGGGCTGCGTTGTCAGTTCCGCCGTTTCGCGGGCGAGGTCCGCCTTCTCGGTATCGGCCTGCGAGCTGACCGAGACATATTCGCCGGCGGCCATCGACATGGCGCCGGCGACAAGCGCCGCGATGCCGGCAACGAGGATGCCTGATCGGTCCGTTCCCGAAGCGGCGACGCCGACAATGAGGCTTCCTGTGGAAACGATACCGTCATTGGCGCCAAGGACCGCCGCGCGGAGCCAGCCGATACGTGATACCGCATGTCGTTCGGGGTGAGCGTGCAAGCGGGTCATGGGTCCTCCAGCCAAGGGTCGGCACAAGACCATGACCGCATTTGCTGACCAGCTCCTGACGCAATGTGATTTCCGGCGCTAATTGAAATGGAAAGGCAGGACGCAATCGAGCGTTCCCACGCCGAGACTTTCAGGCGGGCGCGGAAAGGGCGCCGCCAGGCGAACCGTGCGAAGGGCGAGCCGGTCAAGCTGCGCATTGCCGCTGGATTGCGCGAGCGAGATCTCGCGCAAGGCGCCGTCAGCACCGATGGAAAAATTAATCAGCGCCTCACCCTCAAGATGAAGGCCCGCCGGGCGTCTGGCGGCAATCCATTCCCACAACCGCCGAAGATAGGCCGCACGCGCAGTGCTGAGCGTTGATGACGCAGCCTGCGGCGAAGCAGGTTGGGGATGCGGCATGTCGACGTTCATGCGGGCAGGCAAGGGCGACGGTGCGACAGGTAGCGTCAAGGCAGCCTGATCGGAGGCAGGCCGGTCGGGCGACGCCTGCGGCCCTTGCCGCGCGCGTGTCGCTGGCGTTGTACTGGGGGGCGTCAGCTGATTTGCCGGTCTGGGGGCAGCTTTCGGCCGGCGGGCAGACGGCTGTTCGGTTTCGAGCGAAGGCAGCGTCATGATCGTGACCGTGCGGGGTTCCTCCCGCCTTTCGGGGATTAGACGCGGACTGTGGCTCCACAGGCCATAGGCCGCAAGAACACCCGCATGCAGGGCAAGCGACACGAGGAACCCGAAAGCCCTCGTATCGCTCGCCTGGGCCAGCCGGTATGCTGGACTGGCGGCCATGCCTCAGAATTTCGCAGTCAGGCCGATGTTGAAGGAGCGGCCACGACCAGGCACCGGCCGCAAGTCGCCGGTCGCCTTGTAATCGCCGAGCGACATGCCGCCCAGCGGCAGATCATAGCCCTTGTCGAACAGGTTCTGGACATCCAGGCCCAGCCGGTAATTGCCCCAGGCATAGCCGGTCCGAAGATTGACGAGCGCATAGTCGTCCGTTCGGGGTTCGTTGCGCGTGGCGTCGACCCGGTTCTTGTCCGCCACGACCGTCAGTTCGACCGCGCTCTCCCAGCCCCCGAGCCGATGCTCCAGCGCAAACGTCGCGTTGAACGGCATCTGATGGTAGAGCGACCCGCCGTCGTCCAGATTGCGCCCGCGCAACCAGCTTGCCGTTGCGGTCAGTTTCGCCGTGCCGGCCGATGACGACTGCCACAGCGCAAGCGAACCCGAGACATCGACGCCATATAGCTCGGCTTCGCGGTTGGCGAACCGAAGCTGCACGAACCCCGTCGGCGTGCCCATCATATTGGTGAAATCGGCCAGCTTCACGACATCGATATAATCATGGACGCGCGTGTAATAGGGTGCGATCCTGAGCGTCCAGCCATTGGCGCCGGCGCCTTTCAGACTGACCGCGGCACTTATCGTATCAGCCCTTTCGGGCTTCAGGGTGGGATCGCCGACATAGCCGTTGCCATCACCGAACCAGCCGATCATCCGGCTCGACATCGAACCGCGTCCCCAGCTGTAGCGCTCATAGACGCCCGGTGAACGGCTCTTGCGCGCATAGCCCAATTCGAGCGTCGCCTGATCGCTCGGCGCATAGCGGACAAGGGCCGTGGCGCTCCAGTTGCTGTCATGCCGTTTGCGATCCGCGGCGTTGAACGCGGTGGCCGCCATCGCGTCGGCCATATTCATCATCGAGGTGGAATAGGGCTGGACCTCGCCGGTGTTCATCCAGACCTGATCGTTGCGCACGCCGACCAGCGTGGTGAGCTGCGGCGTCCACTTCGCCTCCCATTCGGCAAAGGTGCCAAGCCGGTCGCGCTTCGCGCCGTTCACATTGATATAGGTGTTGGGCCCCATCATCATGTGGCCCGCGACCGCCGGCCAGTAATCATTGAGCCATTGGTGGTGGAATTCGCTCCCGAGACGCAGCGTGTCGCGATTGGACAGCATAATGTCGCCCTTGAGCGTATAGCCGGCGCTATGAACCTCGGTGTTCATGGGCATGCCGCCGGTCGCGGTGCCGCCCTTGTCCGCCAGGAAGTTCATCCGATGATCGGTGTCGCGATAGAAGGCGCGCAGGTCCAGATCGCCCCAGTCGAAGGCGCCCTTCCAGTGACCGTTCAGATACCAACTCTTGTTGGATGTCATGTCCATATACTGGTTGGGAAAGCCCTCGTACGGCGAGAAATGGTAGCCGCCCTTCAGTTCGAACAGCCCGATATCGGTCTGCGCGGCCAGGCTCAGCGCATGGTCCGTCTTCTTGTATTCAGTCGAACGGACGGTGCCGTCACGGCCGCCGCCCTTGTAATTGTCGGACTGGGTGAAGGAACCGGCATAGCTGAGGCTGAGCCGGTCGCTTGCCGCCGTGATCGAAAGTGCGCCGCCGAAGCCGTCGCCGTTACTGCGGTAGAAGGTGGACAGTTCGCCCGTCAGCAATCGTTTGCCCGCCTTGGCGAAGCGCGGTGTCAGGGTTTCCACCGAAATCGCGCCGCCGATGCTGTCACCGCCCATGCTGACCGGCGTCACGCCCGTGATGACGCTGATCGCGTCGATCGTCTGCGGATCGGTGTAGGACAAAGGCGGGTTCATCGCATTCGTGCAGGCGATGTCGATCGGCACGCCGTCGACCAATATGGTCAGCCGCTGGCTTTCGAGGCCCCGGATCACCGGCAGGCTGGAAAAGCCACCGGCGCCGAAGCTGCTGCCCCCCGGCAGGCGGCCGATCAGCGCCGCCGTATCGCTTGTTCCCGATTGCAGGGGTGCGACCTTGTCACGCAAAAGGATCTCGGACGACACGGGACCGGCAGGGCGATCCTCGGAATCGATCCCGATGGACGGAAGAACCTGTGTATCCTGCGCAAAGGCACTCGCGGCCGACAGGCCATAGAATATTGCAGCCGCGCTCGCGGCTTTGGAAATGACAGACATGGATGGATCCTGATCCGGGCGCGCGGCGGTCCGCGCGCCGTTGAAAACGAACGGCGAAAGGGATCAGGCGGCTGTTGGCGGTCCTATTGGCGGAGGCCGCAGAAATGGCGAGGCACCGGGCAGGGCGAAAGATAGGCCAAGAAAGCCCATCGCCAGGATGAAGGCAATGGCGAGCGCCAGCAGGATCGGGTCGGCGGCGGCGAGCGCCGGCGACGACAGACCCGAGAAAGCGCAAGGCATGTCGGCCTGCTTGTGATCCGCGGGATCATGATCGCCGGACCTGCCCGGAAGCTCCATCATGACCGTTTGCGGACCCTGGCCCGAGCAGAGCTGGACCAATATCGTACCCGAAGAGACGGTCGGCATGAACCCGGCCGGCACCAGCACCTTCAGCATGAGCGCGGCCCCGGCCAGCCAGATGGCCAGCCAGCGATGCCGGGCAAGGAAGGAGCGGATCATGGTCACGGGAGCGGTCTTTAGAAATCGGTCCTGCTGATGTCGAGGTGACAAGTCGGATTTTTTCGCATACATCGCCTTGACTTAGCGCATCGCGAACAGCTCCTGATGGAAACGTTTCGCTACCGGAAAGCCCAGCGCGGCAAAGTCCCGGCGCAGCGTTTCACCAAATCCAAGGGGGCCGCAAAACCAGAGGCTCGCCTCCCGCCATTCCGGCACGGCGGCGCGTATTCGCTCGCCATCGAGGCGGCCATCGCGTGCATCGACCAGAACATGCAGGCGAATATGGGCAGCCGCCGCATCCGCTTGCAGCTTGCCCAGAGCCTCCTCGTCGACTTCGGCCGTGCAGTGGAAGAGATCAATCTCCGCGCGCGCGCCTTCGGGACTCTGGGCCAGATACTTCATGCGGGCGATGAACGGCGTGATACCGATCCCGCCACCGATCCAGATCTGACGGGCGCTATCATCGTCGAATGTGAAGCATCCATAAGGCCCCTCGATCCTGATCTCCTGGCCGACATGGAGTTTTTCGGGCAGGCGCCGCGTATGATCCCCCAGTCCCTTGGTGATGAAGGTGATCCGCCGCTCATCCTCGCGCCAGGCGGACGCGATGGTATAGGGATGCGGCCCTTCGGCCGGGTCCGACACGGCAAAGGCGAACTGGCCGGGTCGGTGGCCGGGCCACCCCTCCCCCATGTCGACGATGGTCTCGAGCGCCCGCACGCCCGGATAATGGTGGATGGCGGCAATCCTGCCCGGCACCTGCCGGTCCCGGCCTGCGCGGCGCGACAGAATGAGGATCGCCGCCCCGGTGCCGCAAGCAAGCAGCGCCGCCAGCGTGAGGCCGTACGGAGACAGCCAGTAGCTGAACGTCGTCAGGATCACGGCATGAAAGACCAGCACGAGATAGGCCAGCGCCAGAAGCCGATGCGTTCGATAGAAGAAGCGGTAGGGAATGCGCTGGATGAGCGCGACGGCGATCAGCGCAACCACGGCATAAAAGGCCCACTCGCCCAGACCCTCCGCCGTGTGGCGGAGACTGGCGAACAGGGCCTCGACAGGATTGCTTGCGGGCGGTTGCGGGCCACGCGACGGTCGTTCGAGCCAGCCCCACCCCACGGCCCATTTCGGACCCTTCGCCCACAGCCAGTGCGCGATGGCCGTGACCAGTGCCGCGATGCCGAGCCATTTGTGGAGACGATACATCTTGTCCAGTCCGCCCAGCCCATGTTCGGGCCAGCGGGGGCGGATGGCGAGCATCATCGCGACGCTCATGCAGGCGATCGCCAGCGCGCCGCTATACTGCACCGCCGCGCTGCGGATCGCGAAAAAGCCGGACGACCGGAATATGGACAGGTCCGCAAGAAGCCACAACATGGTGACCAAGGCGGCCAGGCCCCAGAATGTCAGTCGCAGGTTGCGCATTTCGATCCTTGTCCGGCCCTTGCGTCAATTGTTCCCTTCGCCCTGTAGCGATCGGCCCAGCTGTGGGATTGATTTCGGACAAGAAGGCAGAACCCCTTGCTCGGCGCATGCGAACATCGCCGACAAGTCTGACGAAAGCCTGACGAGCATTACCCAAATTCGATAGTGTCAGGCCTCGCAGCGTGACATATTTCACGAAATGGGTGCACCATCGGCAGCATAGGTCCGGCTCCGGTCGTATTCGTGGTCGCCCGCTTCGTCGACAAGATAGCCGGACACTTCTTCGGCGTAGTCCGCTTCAAGCACTCCTGTAGCACTCGGAATCAGACGAACACCGAAACCGTTGGCAAAGAGAAGGCGATCTGCCTCCTTCATTGCTGCAAACTGGTCATGTGCGGTCACGCCCAGTTTGACGCGCACGGTGGCATAGACGTGAACGAAATGGGTTGGCGCAGACATGCTGATCTCCCTTTGAGGCATTGGAATGATCGCGGGTGACAGGCCCAGATGCCTTGGCGCACGGCCGACATCGTCAGCCCCGATCGAGGCCGAAGTCATCAGCGGGGTTCGATGACGTCCCGCAATATAGTGCTGAGGGCATCATTGATCGCGTAAAGCACACCGCTATGGGCAGTGTCGCCCATGCCGTCGAGATAGAGATCCGGGATTAGATTGTTGACTGCATGCGTCGCATCATCAACGAGTTGATCGAATTCGTCCTCGGTCATGGGGCTATTCCTGACCAGGAGATGCGGACAGGCTCTCAACCTGTATCCGGAAGGTGGCGCCATCATTGAGCGTCAACCCGATCTCGACACCGTCTTCATTTTCACAGCTGGAGAGGATTTCCACGTCAGCACGGGTTCCATGCACAGCCGAGACGATATGATGGTGGTGATCCCCTGACGGCCGCCCTCCCACGTCGCATGCCTGCATGTGGGTCTCGAGCAACTCGCACAGCACTGCGGCGACTGTGCATGCTTTCGTCATGGACGATCCGTCAGTCATCTGCGTGCTCCATCCTGTCGTCAAAGAAGGTGCCGTCGTTGCCGAGCGCGGTGAGTTCAGCCTGCAGGGCATGGGGTGGGACATCGTCGACGGATGTGATGGCGAAGGCGCCAACCATGTCACCGAAGTCCATTTCCTCGCCGATACGGGCGAGGCTCATGGTCGAGAGGCGATCCTCATCGCTGTCATGCATCAACAGCGTGACGCCAATAGTCACCTTTCGGATTTTCATCATCGTTCCTTCCCTGGATTGACGTGTTTGCTGGCCTTGGCCATGCCAGCCGCGTTGCACCGCCGAATGCCCGCAGGCGCGCTGCCATCGTGCTGCGCAGACGGGCGCGATTTGCGATGACGGTTTCCCATGCCAATGGCTCGCCTCGCGCCGTGACGAAGCCCGCGGCAGGCTTACCGTCGGCGGTTTCGATGACGATGCGGTGGCCGCGCGGGGGAAGCTTGCCGGCATAACGGGCCGTAAATTCTCCGAGCCGGCCCGTCAGGCCATTGACGGCCTTGCCCCAACGAATGTGGCCTGCCCCGACCGTCTGGCCCGCGAGAAACCCACGGTCGAGCCAGATACGAAAGTGCGTCCGTTGCTGGAGCGCGGTGTTCCGCGTTCGTTCCATTGTCCGGCAAAGCGGAAGCGCTGCAGCATGTGCATCGAGCAAAGCCAGATAATACCCTTGGGCAGCGACAAGGATGTCATCAAAGTCGCGATCACCGAGCAGCGCCCGCAAGCAGGCCTGGAGTGCGCGATCGGACGCGAGTACCTCCAGTGCTTCGGGACCACCGAGGGGCAGCGCCGTATCGGCTCTATCGAGAGGGTGAAAACCGGCTCCGGAAATGACGACGATGGTCGCCTCCCCGCAGCCCGAGCAGGAATCGAGAGCCGGACGAAGCAGGGCCGTTTTTGCCGGCGCGGCGACCAGTCCGGCTTCGGGCGCACCGATCAGGAGGAGGCGACGATGCCAGCGTGCCGGCCGCGGCACGTCAGTCGGCTTGAGCCATTCGCTGGGACGAGGCCGCGCGGGCAAAATGGCCGAAGACGTTGGTGTGCGATCCACCATCAAGGCGCGGCGCGCGGTGTCGAAGAGGTCATCGCGGTTGCCGCCACCATCGCAAAAGCCGTGATCATAGGCTTCGGCGCCCGCATCGAGTGGGCCAGGCTTGCGGCATTCGGGATCCCAGCCCGCATGCGCGGCATACCAGCCATCGGCATAGCGGACCGATCGATCCCAGTCATGGCCATGGAGATCGCGCGCGCGCAGAATGGCACGATCGCGATCATCCCCCCGTCCCTCGGCGACTCGTCTTGCGGTGAAGGCGAAATTGCGGGCCTGTCGTTCCGCCTCGACCATGTGCGCCATCGCTTCCATCACCGGCCGCAGTGCCGTGACACGCTCGCGCATACGTGCCATGCGCTGATCGAGTGGGGAATCGTTCGCAAGGTCCGGGAAGCGGCGCCAGGCATCAGCGAGCGCCGCTGCTTGTACCGGGCTTCGACCATGGGCAATCCATGCGTCGGTGTCAGCGGGGTCAAACGGCTCTGACATCATCGGTCTCCTTCGATGCGAATCCCAGGAGACGTGGCGGCGATGGTCGGAGGGGACAGCGTACCGCTCCGACAGTTTCTCGATCACACCCACAACTGGCATACGCGCGCGCAAGCCCGCGCCCGAAATCGGAATGCACCGAGATCAACGCTTGCCGTTCGAACGAACTTTCCGTGAAAGGTATATAGAGGCGATAGGAATAGCCCGACTCCTGGACGCCAATCCTGACGCGGACGAAAAGAATGCGCATGATCGCCTTCGTTCAGGCGACGAGACGGGGAACAACGGGCTGCGATGTGGACAAGCGAAGCTCCCGCCGGATTCGTGCGGCGAAGCGGCCCGGGTCGACAAGTTCGCGGATTGACGCCCAACAATTACGGTCTCCAAGATGATCGTCGCGGCCCTGCACCTTGCGAAAGCACACTTCCCGATCGGGACCGGAGAGGCCGAGCGAGAGTTGCACCCAGACATCCTCGCCGTGCAGCGTCACTTCGCCTGACACGGCGGGACCACCCTTGTTGGACCGGATATCGAAACTGCCCTCGTCGAGCGCGAGGGCGTCGGCCAGGCGGCGCATGGCGGCGCGCCCCTCCGAATGAAACAGGCGCTTGGCGGGCTCGTCATGGGCAACGCCGCGATAGGCGAGCGTCTTCAGAACCGGCCGGTTCCGCAGCTCGGCGATCCGCGCGATGCAGTCGCGCCGCAGATCCGCGTCCGGTGCACGCGTTTCGCACACCGTCCCCAGATGGCGCGCAAGCAGAATAACCGCCGGATCACGTTCGAGATCGATGCCGGCGTTGCGGCAATCGGTGATGGCGGCGTGGATCGCATGCAGCGCCGTGCCGATCGTGATCAGCGCGCTGGGATCGAGAGCCTGACTGTAGCGGAAGGCGAGATCATAATTCATGAGAGTCTCCGGGTCTCGAGCGGTTCGGCCGCTCACACCTCCGTTCCCCCTCTCCTCACCTTCAGTCCGCTGATGCTGCGCCGTAGATGTCCGCTGCCCATTGCTCGGTCCACAGGGCCGTCATCTCGTCATGGTCGAGATCGCCGGTTTCGATGAGATCGCGTATCTCGCGGCGCGCCTGTGCGATCACCCGCTCCCAGGGGTCTGCCGGTTCGGGAGGTGGCGGCACCTCAGGTTGCACCGGCAACTGTCGCGAAGGCCGATCAAGGCGAGCATGCTGTCTGTGCAACCACTGCGTCATATGGTCCGCCACCAAGCGGTCGGTCTTGGCTTGACCACAACGTCGCGCGGCGATGCGCGCGCTGACCCCATAGGCCTGGCTGTCGATCGAGGCGATACGATGGGCGAAGGCGGTGAGATAGGGGATGGCGGCGCCCTTGACGCCGAAGAGATGCAGACGGGTCTGCCTTGGCAGCACCTGGTCGAGACGATCAACGACGGCGATCAGTCCATCCGCGCCATGGACAGGGCGCCGGCACATGCTGCCGACACCGACAAGCCCGGCGCGCTCGATCATATGCGCGAGCGCCACTGCACAGCGTTCATAATCACCGGGATGACGTCCCTGAATGACCGGCATGAAGGTCGCATCGATCCCGGCATCTTCAGCGCGCAGCCGGCATTCGATGTTGGCCCGGATGGTACGGGACATGCGGTCGAGCACCTCGTTGCGATCGCTGGCCACTTCCTGCTCGACGCAATAGTCGAGGCTTGCCCACCAGCGGAATGGATAGGCTGCGGCCAGGCCGACATAATCATCGACCGTCCAGGGATAGCGCCCATAGGTGACCATTGCGCTGAACCCCGCGCTGTCGAGGCTGAGGCTGCGAAGACCATGCGCATTCATGAGTGGCCGCGTCGTCCAGCCGGCCATTCGCGCCAACCTCGCTTCGTCGACCAGCGCGACAGGGCATTGGCGGAAATCAGGACGGGCTGCTGAAGCTGTCGGGCGCGCCGCAGGAGCACCCCATCAGCAAGGTGCGGCAGTCCCACCATGACAGCGATCGAGCGTGACTTGACCGGATAATTGTTCATGTTATGTTCCATTCAAGGGAGATTTTTAATGACCGAGCAGGCCGCCCGCTATTTTGAACCGTTCGATCTCGATGTGACGCTGCGCGATGCCGCGCTTGACGATCAAAACCGCCCCACCCGCCGCATGCTGGCCAATGCGGCGATCGGTATGCATGTCGAGGATGCCTATTATTCGGTGCGCGAACTGCGCGAGGCGATGTCCTGGGTCCATGAGGGTGAGACGGGCGGCAAGCGCAAGCTCGCGTCCATCCTGAGCAATCCGGCAGGCGACGATTTCCAGCGCTGCATCTATTTCTGCCTCGCTGGCCGCGGCATCGTCGAGATGCTCGACGATCTGATGTGGCTCGAAGAGCTGCTCGAAGCGCGCGGCCGCGTCGCGGGCAGCATCCACCGCCGGAAAATCAGGGCACGTCCGCTGGTCTCGCCTTATGTAGCTGACGAACCGGATGGCCCTGTCGTCGCCTCAACCGAGAACTTCAGGCAAGGCCGTTCCTGGTGGGCCGATCCCGGCCTCACTGCCTGACGGGACCGCGCGGTACGCCGCTCCAGCCTTGGAGATCACCGCTCACACGCGAGGCGGTCGCCGCGCCGCCACCGAGCCGGCTCGATCCACTGGCCAGCGAACGCGCCAGCCTTGTTTCGCTGCGCGGCGGCAAAGGCTTCGGTATATTGCTTCGCACGCGCCGGATCGGTTTTCAGGAATTGGGGTTGGGGAATGGCGAGACCCGCGCGGATCAGCGTCTCTCCGAGATCGCGGCCTTTCACGGTCACAGTCGCCACCGGCCGACCATAGCTCGAGCGGTTGGTGAGCCGGATTTGGGCGTCGGCTTCGCCCAGAATCCGCGCGGCATGATCCTGAGCCGCCTTGCCACATTCCCAGCACGACCGCGCCCGTTCACAGAGCTGACGGCGCTCGAACGCATCGACACCAAGGAGACGGAAATCGGCTGCAATCGTGTCGCCATCGAGCGCGCGAGCGGATGCGGTAAACCCCGGCTCATTGACGGGAGCACCCCGGACGTCGCATGCGGAGACAAGGAATAGGAAACACAGAAAACGATACATTCGATGTCTATGACAAAGGGCGCTGATCTTTTCCATTGCGTCGAACACGAAGTTCAGTCCCCAGGAAACCAGTCGAACGTCAAGGTGCGCGCGCCGGCCCGGCTTTCGAGTTCAAGGACGTCGGCAATGGTCCAGATCTTGCGGGATTCGCGCGCCAGGTCCGCGTAACCACCGTAGGTGCAGCCGCCATGCACGATGAACTGGGCGTGGATGTTCTGGGTCGCCGCTTCGGAGAGAAAGAAGCCCGCAACGCCCTTGATATATTGTGGCGGGAGAACGCCCAGCATAGCGTCGTAGAAACGCTGCGTGATCCGGCTGAGAGGAAATGACGCCAATGTTTCGGCGCGCGTGCGTTCGAAATAGGCGTTGGTGGACTCGACAACAGCGTCGGGATGGCGATCGCGGTGACGCGCGAGCAGCGCGGCTGCGTCCTCCCTGCTGTGTGCGTAGTCGAGGGGGAATTTCGAAGACCGCGCGGTAATGTAAAAGTTAGTGTCCATGGCGGATCCTTCCAGCTTGGAGAACACCGTCATTCATCCCCCTTCCCTCTTGCCATGGGTCGCGAGCGGCGGGATCATGGGCCTGGCTGCGTTGCAGCGGCGGTCAGCATGCGGATGGGCTTTGCTCCGGAAGACATGAATGGAGAGGGCTTCAGGCGACCATCTCGAGGACGATCAGGCCCGACGACGCAGGGTCGGTAGAGATGCGGAAAGGCTGCAGCGGATCGGTAGTGCGCAGGATGCTTACCTTACCCTGCGAATGATCGAAAATCCGGCTGGCGACGCGCAGGGCATTCTCGCGGCTGCAGAGCAACTGGCGTTTGGGAGACAGACAACGCCTGTCGATGGCCGTCGTCATGACCTGATCCCTTTCTCCTCGAGGATTGACGCTCATGCAAACAGCGTCTTGTGGATCTTGGTGACCGGTACGACCACCCAGGCGCGCGTCATGAGGCGACTGATCCGGTAGAAGCAGCCATTCTGCGGATCGCGAAGCACGAGCCTCCGGCCGCGCTTGCAGACGACGAACTCCTGCGCGACATTACCGTCGGTGAAGGTCACCGGCTCGGGAAGCCGGATGCGATCCCCGTCCGCGAGTTTGCGCGCGCGGTGCGCAAGGTTCGCCCGGCAACGTGCGCGCCAATCGAGCGCATATTCATGCTCGGTCGGGCTCAGCAGATCGAGGATCGCCGCGGGGCAGTCGGCCTCGCATGGCCCCATATTTTCGGTCATATCCTTGTACCCGAACTGGTGGCCATCGCGCGAGCGTGGATTCCAGCGCACCAGGCACACTACCGCGAAAACGTTGCCGGCAATGCCGTCCACGATTTCCTGGGCTGCGGCGTAATAGGTCCGATTTCCCGGACAGGAGGACGCGAGCACCCTGAGGCCGCGTTTCGTGCCGTCCTCGAGCGTGTTTTCGTAGGTAAGCTGCGCGTCGAGATAGGATTTGGCGGTCTTGTGGCCGCCCATCGACGTAAAGGGCATGAAGAGCCATCCCATGATGAGTCCTTTCTTGAGGAAGGAAACCGGCCGCTGGCCGTTTCCGGTTTGAGGATCGTCGGGCCGCGAGCGCTGGTCAGCAGGCGAACGCCCGCGTATCAAAGTCGCAGTATTTTCATGTCGTGCGGATGTGACCTTCCGCACCCGTCATTGTCGGAGAAGTCATGCTCGCCGCGTCGGCCATTGAGATAATCGGCGGCACGCCTTTGATCGCACTGGATCGCATCTACACGGGTCCTGGTCGCATCATCGCCAAGGCCGAGTTCCTGCTGCCCGGGGGAAGTGTGAAGGACCGTGCCGCCAAGGCGATCCTGCTTGCCGCAAGAGAGGATGGCCGGCTGAAGCCGGGAATGCCGGTCGTGGAAATGACGAGCGGAAACATGGGCGCCGGACTGGCGGTGGCATGCGCCGCGCTCGGCCATCCCCTCGTCGTCACGATGTCGGCAGGCAACAGTCCGGCGCGAGCGAAGATGCTCGAAGGACTCGGCGCCGAAGTGGTGCTCATCGCCCAGGTGGATGGAAGCCCGGGCCAGGTGACGGGTTCCGATGTCAATGCTGCCGCACAGGCGGCTTGCGCGATCGCCCGGGCGCGTGACGGTTTCTACGTCGATCAGTTCAACGCTGCAGAGGGGATCGCAGCGCACGAGACCACGACAGGCCCGGAGATCCTGGCGCAGTTCGGTGGCCCGGTCGACGGATGGGTTGCAGCGGTCGGCACGGGCTGCACCTTCGTGGGCGTTGCAAAGGCGTTGAAGCGCGCCAATCCCGGTACGGTCTGCGCCGCTGTCGAACCGCTGAACGCGCGGCCGCTGGCCGGAGAACCGGTGCTCGACGCCCGGCATAAACTCCAGGGCATCGGTTATGGCACGGTTCCGCCGCACTGGGATCCGTCGCTGATGGATATGAGTGTCGGCATCAGCGATGATGAAGCTGAAGAGTGGCGGCGTACTCTGGCCCATCGCGAGGGCCTGTACGTCGGCTATTCTGCCGCTGCGAACGTCTGCGCCGCGGCAAAGCTGCTGGCATCGGGGCGGTTGACGGCTGATGCCGTCGTGGCAACGGTGCTTTGTGATACCGGCCTGAAATACTGAACCTCGGCGTGGGGGTGGCCCCGATGGACGTGCATCCGGTCGGCTGCCGGCTGCGCCTTGCTCGCCGCGCCGAAGCTTTTGAGATACGCGAAAGCCTGTTCAGCCTTGGCGGCAGCGTGGATGATCGCGGTCTTGTCGCCGCGGAGGATACCGAGCCAATGCGCCACATAGCTCGCATGACTGTCATGGAGGACGTTGGGCAGACCAAGGTCAGCACAGCAGAGCCCCGCCCCGATCTCCGCGACCAGTTCTTCGAACGCATAGGCCTTGTCGCCGAAGCGCTTGCCGAAGGTCCGTGCGAGTCGGCTGGAATGGCCCGACCAGTGAACCGTCTCGTGGCAACGCGTGGACGCATAGTGATCCATGCTGCGGAAGGCCGTTCGGTTCGGCAGCTGGATATGATCGAAGGTCGGTGTGAAGTAGGCTTGGTTTCCGCCATGGCGAACGTCGGCAGGGATTCCCGTGAAGAAGGCGTCGATCGCCGCCTGCCGCTCGGACGGGATCAGAGGCTGCTCCGGTTCGTCAGAGGGGTAGAAATAGGCTGGAAGACCGTCGATCTGATCGGCGTTGAACACGATGTAATGGCGCAGGAACCGGATGCTCCGCTCCACTTGCTTGCCGGTTTCGGGGTGCTCCTCACGCTTCTTGAACGAGGAATAATAAACCGAAAGCGCGCCGGTTTGACCCTTGCGGACGTGCCCGCCTAGCGTTTCCGCCTGGCGCCAGGTCATCCAGTAACGCGAACGATAACCCTGGGCATCGCCGAGCGCCCAGAGATAAAGCGTATTGATGCCCTGATACGGCGTGCCGCAATGACGCAGCGGGCGTCCGCCCGCCCCGTTCAGCCGCCAGGGCCTCGACCAGGGCGGAACACCCTCCTCGAGCTTGCGGATGATGAGGTCGGTGATTTCGGCGGCGACATCGCGGCTCGTGCGTTTCGCAAGGGACATGGCGCTTCTCCGTGCGGAAGGGGAAAAGGCCGCCGGCACGGGACCACGCGCCGGCGGCAAGGCATCCAGGAGAAAGCGGCGTCAGGCCGCGAGAGCGTCCTGATCGGGCGATTCCGCTTCGATTTCGCAGGCACCGGACACTGTCTCGTCGACGCCAGCCACGCCAACCTCTTCGGCATCCTCGGGCTCGACGATCGCCTGCTCTTCAGGATCGCCTTCGGCGGGTTCGAGATCGTCCGCCTCGGTCTTGTCGAGGAAGCGCATGGCGTCGGGCACCCAGGCAAGCGCCGCGTCCCGGACCTCGGGCTCGACGATCGCTTCGCCCGCGAAGAGCTTCGCGCACGATTCCGAGATCTCCGACTTCTTCATCGTCGCGTGGCGCGCGGTCAGCGCCGCGCCGCCGACATCGGCGAGCAGCGTCAGGATCGAGCCCTTGCTGATGCGGTCGAAGAAGTTCTCGGATGTCGGCCGCCACCAGCTTGCGACATCGACATCCATGATCGTCGCCAACCGGTTGTGGAGCGGACACTGCTCGGCGCGGTAGCTCGCCTTCGCTTCGAGCGACATCGCCACGATGTAGGCGAGCCAGGCCGCCTTGCTGTCGTCGTCGAGCGCCCGGAACGCCTCGAACCGGTCGACCTCGGACTTGTGCTCCAGCCAACTCGCATCGAGCCCGTCATGGGCTTCGGCGAGATAGCCCCGCGCGCGGGTCGTCGGCTGGTCGCCACTCACCGGATCCTGCGGCGAGCGAGCGCGAATGGTCGAGCCATAGGCGCTGAACGTGCTGGCGCGATCGTCAATCATGACGAAGAGCGCATAGTCGAGCGCCAGGGCCGGATGGCTGAGCAGGGTCGCTGCGAGCACGTCGCGCCGCTGCATCGCCAGCTCATCGTAGAGCCGGGCGCTGAGCGGCTTGCCGCCCGGGGCGATCGCTTCGGGCGGCGGAGCAGGCGGCGTGTAGCTGCCGCCCGGGCCGGTCGAACCGCCACCGCCGGCACCATCGCCGTGGTCGTCCTCGCCGTTTTCATCAGCGCCGCCGATGCTGACCGGTTCCTCGCTATAATATTCGGTGTCGAGGACCATCTCGCCTCTGGGCGTCAGCTTGAGAAACGCGCCGACGAGCGGCTTGATCTCGTCAGGCAGCACCGGCGGGATGTTGTGGAGCGCGTGTTCTTCCTCGGACAGGGCATCATATTCCTGGTCGAGCGCCTTGTAGGCATCCTCATCGATGGTCTCGTCATCCATCTCCTCGGCGATGGCTTCCTGCCGCTGTGCAATCGCATCGAGGCGGGCCAGCTGCGCCTCGGTGAAATCAGGCTGCGGCAGGATCACCCGGTAGAGGCCGGTCGCCGCGCTATGCGTGTAGTTCGACGCAATCGGCCGGATCCAGGCGAGACCGAGTTCCTCGCCGATCCGCTTGGCTTCCGCTTCCATGATGTCCGCGGCGAGCCGCTGCGCGATCTCGGGGTTCACCCACTTGTCGCCGCTGTCGCTGAAAAGGTCGCGGTCGATCTTGCCGCCAGCCTCGGCATAGCGGTCCTCGCCGACCAGGATCGCGACCGGATCGGTCGACTTCATCGTTTCGTTGGCGATGACGCGGCGGATAGTGTCGGCATTGGCATAGCTGGTGCCGTAGCTGTTCCAGACGAGAAGCTGCTTCTCCTGGTTTTCGGTCGAGGCATAGGCCTTGGCGACGTCCAGCGTGATGGTGCCTTCGCTCAGCGCCTCGAAGATGGGCTCGGCCAGGGTCGCGAGCCGCAGGCGGCCCTCGACGAACCGACGGGTGAGGCCGAAGCGCTTGGCGACACCGTCGATATCATTATTGAGACCGATGAAATACTGGAACGCGCGGCATTCCTCGGCAGGCGTCATCTTGAGCTGATGGAAGTTGGCCGCGGTCGAGGTCTCGGACAGGGTCGCCTCGTCGCCGACGAGAACCTTGACGGGAACATCGTAGGTTTCAGGGTCGATGGTGCCGCGCTCGGCGAGCATGAGCAGACCGCGCAGGCGGCGACCGCCATCGAAGACCTCGAAAGTGCCGCGCGGCTTTTTCACAGGCGTGACGAGCAGGTTCTGGAGTACGCCGCGAGCTTCGAGATCGGCGGCCATCTGCGGTATTTCCAGCAGGTCGTCGGGCCGCCTGCGGACATTGATGGGAGAAAGCGTAAGCTTCGAGAGCTTAACGGTCGTGGTCATCGGAGGAACTCCTTCTGGCATCCGGATCAGCCCGGACACCAGCATCACTCCCCCTTCCCTCTCGAACCCCGGGGCGCCCCGTGGGCGTGGCTTTTTTCCGCCGGACAACCTACATTGTCTTCTCTTCCGGCCTCGAAAGAATATGATCTGCGGTGACCTCCACGACGCTCCGTTTGAACATGCCGCAATGGCAGGGTGGCGATGAACCCGCCTATAGCTTTGGTTCCGAATTGTTGCGCTGGCTTGCCCCGCCGCATGACGGCCCCGAGGAAACCGTGGCGGTTCCGGAACCGGACGGAAGCTCCCCGCCGGTTAGCCGTGGCATCAAGTGGTGCGCCGCCCTCTTGTCTCAAGCAAGAGCGGCGCGCGAAGCCATCGAGCGGCATGCGCCCGATCGGATCGTGACGCTTGGCGGCGACTGCCTGGTCGATCTTGCGCCGATGGCGTATCTAAGCCGCAGATATGGTGAAAAGCTGGGCGTTCTCTGGCTCGATGCCCATCCCGACGTGATGAGCGCTGCCGAGTTTTCGCACGCCCATGCCCATGTGCTTGCCCTGCTGCTTGGCCGGGGCGACGAGGCTTTCACGGCAGAAGTGCCCCGCAAGCTGGACGCCCGGCGTGTGATGATCGCCGGCATGCAGGGATGGAACGCGGATGAAGACCTGATCCTGAAGGAACTGGGCATCCGGCATATCCCGCCAGCCGTCCTTGCTGACAGCAGCCGGCCGATCCTCGACTGGATCGAGACCGAGGGAATCACGCATCTTGCGGTACATTTCGACCTCGATGTCCTCGATCCGGCTCATTTTTCTCCGCTGCTGTTCAACAGGCCGGGCATGCCGGAGGGGGCCTTCGATGGAATAGAGCAAGGCCGTATGCAGCTGGACCAGGTGGTGCGCCTGTTGAAAGAGATCGGCGCGGCAGTGGATATGGTTGGCCTTGCCATCGCCGAACATCTGCCATGGGACATGCTGCGCCTGAGAAACAGCCTTGCCGAGTTACCCATCATGAAATCATGAAACTCACTGTGGGCTGAAACCGCCCCGAGTTTCGGAATACCAATGGCGCACCACTCGCGAAGCTATCCTCGCCGCTTTGGACACGCCCTCCCCCCGATCTCGAGGTAAACGTCGTCACCGCTACGCGATGCTTCACAATCTGAATGTGACGGACTTCTCCTGTGAGAGCGGCGCTGACCGCCGATGAGACGTCATTAGAGGGTGTCAATGACCAACGAAACCCGCAGTGCCGACTGTTTCGGTGACATCTCGTGCTTGATGCAGAATGCACACCAGCTGCGCTTCGTCATTCAGGATCGGAACGGACACCGTCTGCCAATAGCGCTCGAGAAACCGGCCATCGGAACCCCGCAGGTCATAGCGCTGTGCTTTCATGGCATGCTGGCGCCGTCCCTGTGCCGCGATGCGGATGGAATCAAACAAGCCTGCGACGCCGGTTGCATCCTCAAGATCCGGATTATCCGGAAAGACGTCAAAGAGCCTTTCTCCGGCCACTCTGCTGCGCTCGGTATAGGTGATGGCAGTATGCGCATCGTTGACGTCGAGGATTCGCATACCAGCCCTCGGATCGATGATCATCGTAGGCTGGGTAGAGGTCTCCGTCAGGCGTTGAAAAAGGCTCCGATCACATGATGATAGCGCGCCAAATTCAATAGGATATCTCTGCACGCCAAGTGCGGCGGCGTTGAGCAATGCAAGCTCGCGTTGAATTGAACGGATCTGCTGCAGCAGATAGCTGCGCTCGGTGTCGGCAACGTCTGCGCCCAGGCAGGCCCTGAATTTCTTCAAGTTTTCGTGCAGGATGAAGCGTTGCACATTACCCCCTAAGGTTTCAATTGTGCCTCGGATCTATGAACTTCTCCGGTCCCGAGAAGTTTCCCCGACTCGCTGGCATCTGCAACGCAATAAATACACTGAATGACCTCTGAGCACACGACGCGCACCTTAAGGTGCCATCCAACAGCTTCGCGGGCGCTGGTGACGATCGCCAGATGATAACGCGCAATCGCCGCTCGCCGACCCGCTTTAATGCGCTCAGTTCGACCAGCCCTGCCAGATCGCGCGTGGCGGTCGCCGAAGCGGCATCCGGGATCGTGCCGATAGTCGCGCGCGCTCAGCCCCCCAGCGAAGCCGTCCGGCCATTAGGCCGTCATGCGGATCAACGTCTTCTCGATCAAGAAACGGATACTCTCGATCGTTCGCCCATGCGCCTCCAGCACGATACCGGCGAACCAACCCAGCCGGTCATCGATCCGGTTGCTCTGGCTGGCCCGTTGCAGCTCGGCGTAATAAGCCTTGCTTATGCCGATTAATCATCGCCGAGAATATCGACTCCTTCTGAGCGCGCCGGGCGGCGCCTGCGCGCGGCCCTTCAGTCGTTGAAGGTTACTGTTCCGGTATGTTCAGCAGCTCGCCTGCCGGCGCGAAGACCCAGCCTTCGGAGAGCTGGTCGGTGAGCGGATCGCGATAGACCACGAGCCGCCACTTACCGCGGCTATCCTTCACGGCAAGCAAGGTGCCGGCATCGCCGCGCATCAGTATCTGCGCCTTGCCCTGCGGCTCGCGACGGATCGGCGCGTCACGCTTCAGCTCTGCGCGGGGGAGGTTCGCGACATAGGCTTCGTCTGCCTTCTGATTGGCGGCGATGATCTTGTCGATCTTCTCCTGCAGGGTCTCGACTTGGACTTTCATCTCGGCATGGACCTTCTGCTCTGCTGGCGTCAGGTCTGCAGGGACGACCTCCTTGTAGATGCCATAGACGGTCATGATGAAGCCGATGAGCGCGATCGCACCGACATTGCGGAGCTCCTTCAGTGTGTTATCGCCGAACGTCGAGAAGATCACGCCTATCAGCTGCATGAATGCCGCCAGCAGGTCGACACTCTGTGCCGGATCTTCAGCGTGGCCGATCGCTTCGATCAGGCGGTGGGCCTCGATCACCTGCTCGGCCATGACGACCGCGCTGCTCGTCGCCACAGCCTCGGCCGTGGCGCGCAAGGTCATCATGTCGATCGTGCGCGCTCGCTCCGCCGCGACCTTCAGGATGCCAAGGCTGGGCGCCATGCGCTCGCTCAGCGCCTTGATCTGATCGCCGACCTGCGAGCCAGCCATCAGCTTTCCGATTATCGCCCTGTTCGCCTCGAACATGCTGCCAAGCTTCACCATGTCCGCGATCGTCGAGCCAATCAGCAGCTTTTGTGCCGCCAGAATGCCGGTGGGATCACGGTTAATCCCCATGGCGGTCCTCTGGATCTGCAACAACCAGCTCGTGGAGGCGAAGTCCTTCAGCACGGGGACGCGACTCATGCGCAGCGCCTCGGCTGCCGCTATCGTGTCGCTAACGCGCGTACCCTTCAGCATCGCCGCGGTCTTGAGGATACCGGACTTCTCGACTGCGTCCAGCGCCGTGAAGACGCTCGGCAGCGGCTTGATCGCGCTCGGCAGGGCAAAGTTCGGGCCCATCGCCCGCTTGATAAGGTCCGACTGCTCGCGCTGCAGCTTCATGGCTTCATACAACGGGCTGTCAGGCCCGAATGGGAATTTGTTGCTCATGGAGATTCCATCGCAGAATCGAGTCCCCGGTTCGACCAACTTTTGGGCAACCACAGTGAACCGCGCACATTTTTTCAGCGCACCGAGCGATCGCAACATGGGACGGGGCGCGCGGCACTGTATGGACATCGAACCCCTTCACGCCGGCGGGGCCTGACCTTCGGTCGTTTCATTCATGAACCTACTTTTCAACTCTCTGCACGACAGTCAGAAAGGAGGGATGTTGTTCACTGTCAAACCCGAAGAACTCAAAGACTTTGATCGACTGACAGGCCGTGCCGCCGGACCGTCGAAGAGCCATCAACTTGGCTCTTCGAAGAGGCCCGACAAAACTGTCTCGGCCGATGGCACCGGCACGAACACACGGGTCCGATATTGTATTACTTCGGTAAAGCAGCCGATCGACTTGAGCCACGGCAGGCGATCATGCGGACAGCCGACCAGTTCGATGCGAGGCGAGCCGTTGACGAGCGAACGCTTGATCGTGAGGGGGAACGGTTGCGAGACATCGATGCTCCGCCCTGCCGTCACCGCCTTGACCACAGCGTCCGCCGGTAGGGCCTCAGCGCGGTCGATGCCGAGCCTGGCGAAGAGTGGGGGAACATGATCGTCGAAGACGAGGCGGCCCAACCATGATCGTCCTTCCCCATCGACGATGCGGTTGACTGCAAGATGGTCGCTCGGCAGCGCCGACCAGATGGGCAGAAGCAGGCCGGTGGCCAGCCGGATCGTCTCGCTGTCCACGGCTTGGCGGGCCGCTTCCACCTCGCCTGCCCAGGTTGTGCTGAACGTCTCGCGTGTCACTTCCTCCCAGGACGATTCATAAAGATCGTCTTCGCGCATATATTCGTTGCGCGTCGGCCGCATCATCTCGACACGCGGGATCGGCGTGCCTTCCTTCTCCTCCATCAGGGCCCGCGCCCGGGTCCGGAGCGCGGACTTGCCGGACTTCCGATTGATCATGAAGCGGGCACTGGCATCGCCATCGGCGATCCGCAGGATGCGCTCCAGTGTGACCGGATTGCGGCGGCGCGCGATTTCGATGGTGAGGAGGTGCGACGTCGCGCCGGTGAGCGGATCGGTGCGCAATATGATATCATCAATGAGTGTCGCCCGATCGACGAGGATCGTTTCGACCCCGACATCGAGGCGCCCGGCATCGCGCGCCGCCGAGACGCGGGTCTCGATCAGGGCGAGGAACTCGTCGAAGATGCTGTTCTGGAGTGCGATCGGTAGCGCGAGGATGCGGTTGAGCCATCGCTGTATAGGCGGCATTTCATCCTTGAGAACGCCATCCTTGTCGACCAGCTCGAGACCGGTGCGGTGCTGGAATTCGTCGAGGCTGGTGCTGGCAAGCTTGCCTGCCGCCAACAGGTCGAACCAGCTCAGGAGAGCAGCGCAGGCATATTCGCTCTCGAGATTGTCGGCGGGGTCGAACAGTCCTTGTCCGCCGGTCTGGCGCTGGCCGCGCGTGAGCGCCCCCAAGCTGTCGAGGCGGCGCGCGATCGTGCTGGTGAAGCGCAACTCGCCCTTGCAGTCGGTCGTCACCGGCCGGAACAGCGGCGTCGCCGCCTGATGTGTGCGGTGCGTCCGTCCTAGCCCCTGGATCGCACGATCCGCGCGCCAGCCGGGTTCCAGAAGAAGATGGACGCGCTGCTCCTGGTTCGCCGCGTCGAGCGAGGCATGATAGCTGCGCCCCGTGCCGCCGGCATCGGAGAAGACGAGTATCCGCTTGCGCCCCGCCTGGAATGCGGCAGCCTCCGCCTGGCTCGTGCGCGCCGACCGGCTCTCCAGTTTCTGCCTGCCATCGCTCGCGGTGATCAGGCGCTTGGTACGGCCCGTGACTTCGGCGACGGTCTCGTGCCCGAAATGTTCGAGCAGCGCATCAAGCGCCGACATGATGGGAGGCATCGCGCAGAGCTTTTCGATCAGCTCGGCCCGCGCCGCTTCGGCCTCCGGATTGTAGACGGGGTTGCCGTGCTCGTCGGTCATCGGCAGTGACCGCGGCGTGCCGGTGTCGTCTTTGAAGATCTGCATCTGCCGCGTCGGGAACGCACGCTCGAGATAGTCGATGATATATTCTTTGCAGTCGAGATTTATGTCGAGTGGTTCGCGCGCGGGCGCAGGTTTCCGTGATGAAGACATCGTTTCTACTCCAGATAATTAAAGTGCCCCCAGCACCAACAAGCTGGAGGATCTATGACGTTGCCAAAGACGGTCGTTTCGTACGGACGGCCCAAGCCCTGGACGGGAGACGCTCCCACCTCAGAAGCTCTATCCACCGCCTTCCACTCTTCTCTTCTGGGGAGTGCGGCAGGATCAGCAGCGCTTTACAAAGCTGCCGCTCGCCATTTCCTGTTCTGGATCGAACAACAGGGCATCGCGGTATCGACCGTCGATGACGCTGTCGTCCGACGTTTCGAGAAGCATCGGTGTCGCTGTCAGGGCTTTCCCCTGCACAAGCCTGACCGACCAGGCTTCACCAGTAAAGTCCGGCGTTTCGTCCGTTTCCTGGAGGACCAGGGCGTTATCGACGTGCCCGACGACGTGGACCGCCTGGACACGCTGTTGGCGGACTATGCGGTATTCCTGGTACAGGAGCACTACAGCGCCGCGGTCATCAAGAGCTACCGTTCGGAAGCGGCGCACTTTGCCGCATGGGTCCGCTTTTCTCGTCTGCGGTGGCAGGATGTCACCGACGATCATGTTGCCCTATATGCCGGCCACAGCTGTCGTTGTCCGGTCTACCGCAAGCGCGGGACGCTGGTCGGTCATTTCGGGCCGCTACGCCGTAGCAAGGGAGCCCGGCGCTTCCTTGGGTTTCTTCGCGATCGGAACATTCTCTCGCAAGTCGACCGCTGGGATCACCAGGATGATGCTCTGGCCCCCTACAAGACGTGGCTGAAGGCGCATTGCGGCAGCTCGGCCGAGACGATCCGGCGCTATTGCGGCGAGGTGAAGCACTGGCTGCCGGAGCTGACCAAGCCCTCGGAGCTGAACGCGGGCATCATCAGGCGGATCGTCGGTCATCGCATCGCTCAGGCGCCGGGTTCCGCTTCGACCATCACTAGCATCATGCGGAGCTATGTGCGTTTTCTCGTCTCGCGGGGGGAGTGCGAGCCGGCGCTCCAACACGCCTTTCCACCGATCAGGCGCTATCGTCTCGGCACCCTGCCACGCTACATGGATGATGCAACGATCGAGAAGATCATTGCGTCCTGCCAGGCCGATACCGCGGTGGAGATCCGCGACAAGGCTATCATCCTGCTACTCGCCAGACTCGGATTGCGGGCTGGCGATATCTGCCAGTTGCGCTTGACCGATATCGATTGGAACGACGGATATCTTCGGGTGAGCGGCAAGAGCAGACGGCCCGACCGCCTGCCATTGCCACAGGATGCCGGGGACGCGATCCTCGATTATATCGAGCGGTCCCGCCCTCCGATCGCCGAGGAGGTGTTGTTCGTTCGGGTGCAAGCTCCTTTTCGGCCGTTCAGTTCGTCGGCTGAGATCGCCGGCATCGTCGCGCGTGTCTTGGATCGGGGCGCCATCGAAGGCGTGCCGACGGGCGCCCACGCCTTCCGCCATTCGCTGGCCACACGGATGCTGCGCGCCGGCGCCGGCCTTGAGTCGGTCGGCACGATCCTGCGCCATCGGTCCCCAGCGACGACGGCCATCTACGCCAAGGTCGACGTTCCGATGCTGCTCAAGGTTGCCCAAGATTGGCCCGGAGACAGGGCATGATGAACGCCCAGATCGAGCGGTATGTCGCGCTGCATCGCAGCTTCGGCCGCAAGTTTGAGGTGCAGGAGCAATTGCTCCGACTCTTCGCCGCCTATGCTCGTGGTTTCGGCGACCGGCACGTCACAGTCGAGCGGCTCTACGATTGGTGCCGGTCGGCGAGTTCCCAGAACGTGGCCAGGGACAGGTTCGACCATCTACGTCGCTTCTGTCTTTATGCTCATGCTGAGGATCGGCAGCATCGGGTGCCCCCAGCTGGCGTATTCGGGAGAGGGAAGCGACGTCGCCCGACGCCTCACATCATCGAGCCCGAGCAAGTTCAGGCGATCATGCAGGCCGCCCTTGATCTTCCGCCCAAGGGCAAGATTAGCCCACACACCTACCACTATTTGTTCGGGCTGCTCGCAACAACCGGGTTACGACTTTCCGAAGCGCTCGCATTGCAGCGCGAGGATTTCACCGCCGACGGCCTGATCATCCGCAACGGGAAGTTCGGTAAGCAACGCCTCCTGCCGATCCAGCCATCAACGCGCAAGGCGTTGGAGGCTTATCTCGCTGTTCGGCGGAAGCTCGGCGCCCACGGCAATGATCTGTTCGTTCACATCCGAGGGCACGCCCCCAGCACAACGCGCGCCTATATAATGTTCGTCAGATTAGCGCGCGAGTTGGGTTTTCGTGGCCCGCCCGGAGATCCCGGCATGCGCGTCCATGACCTACGGCACACGTTCGCCGTTCGGTCGCTGGAGTCCTGTCCTCGCGATTGGGAAGCGATCCGACATCATATGGCAGCGCTCAGCTCCTATCTGGGCCACACGGACGTGGCCAACACATACTGGTATCTCGAAGCCACGCCGGTGCTGCTTCGCGACATCGCTGTCGCGGGTGAGCAGCTTTTCCTGGGAGGTGCAGCATGACCGCGCTCGCTCCCCATCTCGCCGCGTTCCTGCGGGATCATCTTCCCCGCGAGCGTAATGTCAGCCCGCATACGGTGACGACCTATGCGAACTGCTTCGCGCTTTTGGTCCGGTTCGCAGCCGATCGGCTCAGGCGAAGGCCAACTGACCTCACGATCGAGGATTTCGATCCCGAGCTGATCATGGCGTTCCTCGACCATACGGAAGATGCGCGCAAGAACAGCCCCAGAACTCGCAATGCCCGGCTCGCGGCGATCCGGGCGTTCTTCCGTTACGTCGAGTATCGCGTCCCAGCATGCCTCGACCTGGCGCTGCGTGTTCGTGCCGTGCCGACAAAGCGGACCGACACGACCCTCATCGACTATCTGACACGAGATGAGATTACTGCGGTGCTCGACGCACCTGATCCTCGGTCCCGCCTGGGCACTCGAGATCGGGCGATGCTGCACCTTGCCTATGCCGGTGGCCTGCGGGTCGCCGAGTTGCTGTCGCTGCAGATACAAGACTTTCCAGAACGCTCGCTCGCGACGGTTCACATTATCGGCAAGGGCAGACGCGAGCGCGTCTTGCCCCTGTGGCGCGAGACGCAGGCAGCATTGCGGGCTTGGCTCGCCGTCAGGCCGCCATGTCAGGCGGCGGAGATATTCCTCAACGCCAAAGGCGAGCCAATGACGCGCGATGGATTTGCGTTCAGGCTGGCCTTGCATGTCGCCACGGCGGCAAAGAAGCAGCCGTCGCTGCTGCGCAAGCGGGCCACGCCTCATGTGCTACGGCATTCCTGCGCAATGCACACGCTCGCTGCGACCGGCGACATTCGCAAAGTAGCGCTCTGGCTCGGCCATGCCAGCATCCAGAGCACTGAAGCCTACCTGCGCGCCGATCCGGAAGAAAAGCTGCACATCCTCGCCGCACACGGCTCGCCAGCGATCAAGCCAGGCCGGTTCAGGCCTCCGGCTGACCCGCTGATCATGATGCTCAACGACGTTCGGAAACGAGCATAGCTCCGGAGGTCTCTCGCCTCCGACATCGCCCACAACCTTAATTATCTGGAGTAGAAACGATGTCTTCATCACGGAAACCTGCGCCCGCGCGCGAACCACTCGACATAAATCTCGACTGCAAAGAATACGTCTTATCCGGAGATCCAGATAAGATGTATTC
>NZ_FXUI01000018.1:0-53178 GCF_900182875.1 Novosphingobium panipatense | reverse complement strand
CGTTTCCGACCCTGAGATAGGTTTCCCCGTCAGGAAACTGACGATGCTCGATCGTGCCGACCTCTGCATCGAGCGCGGCGGATAGCGGCTGTGCCAGGGCCTCGCTGCCAGACAGCGCGAACAGCACGGGACGGTTCATAGCGCTTCAATCCCGAAGATCGGCCCGTCGCTCACCGCATAGGCCGCCGCATAGTCGAGCTCGCCCGGGCTCTCGGCATGAATGCTACACAAGGGAGCCCCGGCATCCACCATCTGGTTCAGCCGACACTGCAGCGCGACGCCGGCGGCCTTGGCCATCGGCGCGCCGGCAAGCTTCGCGACCGTCGCGAGCTTGCGATTGTCGATACTCACCAGGCGGCCGCTATAGGGAGCGATCATATCCTGTTGGAACCGGGCGACCGGTGGAGCCCGCATGCCGCCCTGCGCTTCGCAGATACGTTGGAACTTGGCCCAGGCCCGGCCGCTTTCGAGGCACGCCCGCGCACGCGCATAACCTTCGCGGGCCGGGGCTGCGTCCGCGAGCTCAAGCAGTCCTCCCGCCAGCTCGCAGGCCCGGTGGGCGAGATCCTCGGCGCCCGGCTGCCCCTGGAGCACGGCAAGGATATCCTGCGCCTCGAGCGCCGGACCGATGCCCCGTCCGATCGGCTCGGCGCCGGGGCCGCGCATCACGCGCGTGCGAAGCCCGAAGGCTTGGGCGACAGAGCTCAGCGCCCGCTCGAGCGTGTCGGCGGCATCGGCGCCGCGTACCTTGGCGGTCGGCCCGACCGGGATGTCGATGACCAGATGGGTCGCACCGGCCGCGATTTTCTTGGACAGCACCGAGGCGACCATCTGCCCGACGGCATCGATATCGAGCACCCGTTCCACGCCGATGATCACATCGTCGGCAGGGCTGAGGTTGACGGCGCCGCCCCAGGCGATGCAGCCGCCTTCGCGCTCGACCACCTTGCGGATTGCGGAAACGTCGAGGTCGACAGGTGCCAGCACCTCCATCGTGTCCGCCGTGCCGGCCGGTGAGGTGATCGCCCGCGACGATGTCTTGGGCATGATCAGGCCCTCCGCGGCCATGATCGAGACGATGATCGGCGTGGTGCGATTGCCCGGCAAGCCACCGACGCTATGCTTGTCGACGATGACCGTTCCGGGCCACTGCAATCGCTCGCCGACATCGACCATCGCCCTGGTCAGGCTGATCGTTTCGTCCGTATCGAGCGGGACCGCTGAGCAGGCCGTGACGAACGCCGAGAGATGGACATCGCTATAGCGTCGCTCGGCGATGTCGGTGATGATCGCTGAAAAAGCCCCGTCACTGAGACGATTGCCATAGATGCGCCGACGCACTTCGGCGAGCGAGGCGAGAGGCTGGGCGTGCGCGATCTCGACCGGATCGCCATCGCTGACGCCGAGCCGCTGCCATGCGGATTCGGAGAGGCCGATCTCGCCGGGCGCTGGAGTCTCCGCGGAGCTGTGCAGCAGCGAGACGACGATTTCCCGCCCGCCGGCGCGCAGCGCGACCTGCGCGCGGGACGCAAGACCTTCCGAGCGGCAGACGGGACAGTCGTGGCGCATGACCGCGATCAGATCGCTTCCGGCAGCCGACAGGCCGATGCGGCGTGCCCGCAGCGTCGTCGCGACAGGCTCTGCTTCGGCGTCCTCGATGATCCCGGGCTTCACGCGAGCATGCCCCAGCTACCCAGCGCCGGTACGCTGCATGCCCAACCCAGTTCCTCCGAGACACGCTTCGCCAGGACCTGGGCGCCGGTCGGCTCGCCATGGGTGACATAGACGTGGCGCGGGGCCTCGTGCAGCGACCCGAGCCAGCGCATGAGTTCGTCGCTGTCGGCATGCGCCGAGAGCATCGTCAGGTTGGCGACCTCGGCTTCGACCGGGATATACTCGCCGTGGATCTTGATCGTCCGGGCGCCGCCGATCATGGCGGCGCCGCGGGTGCCCGCCGCCTGGAAGCCCGAGAAGAGGATGAGGTTCTTCCCATCCGGCGCGAAGCGCTTGAGATGGTGGAGCACGCGGCCGCCCGTTGCCATTCCACTGGCCGAGATGATGACCTTGGGGGTGGGGTTGGCGGTGAGTTCCTTGGATTCCTCCACTTCGCGCACATAGTGCGCGACGCTGCACGCCGCTTCGCACTCGGCGCGAGCCAGGCGATGCTCGTCCATGAAATCGCACATCAGCCCGCTCGCGTTGATCGCCATCGGGCTGTCGAGGAAGATCGGGATGTCGCGGAGGCGTCCCTGCGCGCGCAGACGCGAGAAATGATAGAGAAGCGACTGAACCCGTCCCACGGCGAAGGCCGGGATCACCACCGTCCCGCCTCTCTCGACGCATCGCTCGACATGATCTCCAAGCGTCTTTGTCGGATCGACCTGCTCGTGGCGCCGATCGCCATAGGTCGATTCCACCAGGACATAGTCGGCGCGCGCGGGCGGCTCGGGATCCTTCATCACCGCATCGCCGTAACGGCCGATATCGCCTGAGAAGAGGATTGTCCGCCCCTTCCAGTCGATCTCGATCGACGCCGCGCCGAGGATGTGGCCGGCGCGATGGTAGCGCACCCTGATGCCGTCCGTGACTGCATGCCACGCTCCGAACTCGATCGGGCGGAAGAGCTGCAATGCCAGACGCGCGTCGGCCTGGGTGTAGAGGGGCAGCGCCGGCTGGTGCCTGGAGAAGCCGTGCTGGTTGGCGAACTCCGCATCCTTTTCCTGCAGATGGCCGCTGTCGGGAAGAAGGAGCTCGCACAGGGCCGCGGTCGCCCGCGTGGCAAGGACGGTCCCGTCCCAGCCCAGGCGCGCCATGCGCGGTAGTGCGCCCGAGTGATCGAGATGGGCGTGGGTCAGCAGCACCTGGCCGACATCCGCGACTTCGGGTGGGATCGATGCCCAATTAAGGCGGCGCAGATCCCTGGGTCCCTGAAACAGGCCGGAATCGACCACGATCTGAGTTTCACCATCGTCCACCAGATAACGCGACCCTGTGACCGTTCCCGATGCGCCGAGAAAGGCAACGCCGAGACCATCGGCCGGGCGCTTGGCCAGATCGATCCTTGCTTCACGCTCGAAGATGGTCACGCGGGAATGGTGCCGTTTCTTTCTCTTTTGCATGGACGCGGGCCTGCCTCTCACGATTATGTTCGTGAGCGCAGCATTGGTTCGCGGACGCCGCACGCCTATACGCAAAATCCGCAGCACGACTGCTGCTCCCCGACAGCTGCGTCGCCCGAACGCCGATGGCCGATCCCATCGATCGCCTTACCCATGCCTGCGCGATGCCCGGGGGACTTCGGTCTCTACTTATACCTTGCTCCTTGGACTCGAGCCTATGCTGCCCGGACGTTGACCAGAAGAGGACGGCATATGGGCGAACATGACCATCGCATGCGCAAGCGCGGCAAGATCGTTCTGATCGGCTTCCTGCTCGTCGCTAGCTTCTTCCTCCTCACCGAGCATACCGCGCACTTCCTGGGTGTGCTGCCCTATCTCATCCTGCTCGCCTGCCCGCTCATGCACCTGTTCATGCACCGCGGCCATGGTGGGCATCAGCATGGCCATGAGCCCGGTCAGGCACCCGCCGGCTTACCGGCCAATCCCAACGGCCGCATCGAAGGAGAGTCGCGATGACGCACGCCGACTATGGCTATGGTCTGTGGGGGCTCGCGCTGGTTAACGCCGCCGTTTTCATCCTCTTTGCGTTCAGCTTCTTCAAGCCGGCAACTAAACGAGACTGGCGCAGTTTGGGGGCGTTCAGCGCTTTCATCATAGCGCTCTTCGCGGAAATGTATGGCTTCCCGCTCACGATCTTCGTGCTTTCGGGGTGGCTCCAGTCGTATTTCCCCGCTGTCGACTGGTGGAGCCACGATGCTGGACATCTCCTGGAGATGATGTTCGGCTGGCGAGTTAATCCCCATTACGGTCCATTCCACATCGCCAGCTTTGTGCTGATCGGCGTGGGTTACTGGCTGATCTCGGTTGCATGGACGGCCCTTCACTTGAGTCAGCGCAAACACCAATTGGCCCTTACTGGGATTTATGCCCGGATCCGGCACCCGCAATATGTCGGCTTCATTCTCGTCATGCTCGGCTTTTTGCTACAATGGCCGACCCTTTTGACCCTTGCTATGTTTCCGGTGCTCGTCGTGATGTATATTCGGCTGGCTCGGCATGAGGAAAAGGAGGCGCTAGCCAACTTCGGCGAGGTTTACCGCGATTATATGGCTCGCGTGCCCGGCTTCATTCCGAATCTGACAATCCATTCGCGTCGAAGAAGGCCATGGCGATCCTTGACGGGAATGGCTGATGTAATTGCCGGCAAGGTCAATGCTGACGTTCTGACTGGCCTTATTATTCGGACATCGTTACCCGACCTCACAGCACACTACTGCAGCAATCCCGGTTCGACTGCGCAATCATCTTGGGAGGGCAAGTTCGCCTTGCACGGGCAGATTCGGTGTGGAGCTGATGCCCGGCACTAGACGCAGAGCATCGCCGATCAAGGTATAGACGGCGTGGCGCTGGCCGCCACGGTTCCGATGGTCGACGCGATAGCCCTGATAATGTCGGCGGAGCAGGCCTGCATTCACCAGTTCGGAAACGGCGCGACTGAGATTACTCTTGCCGGCTGTGCGAATGCGTGCCCGCATTTCCTCCGCGATCACGCCGCGCCTTTTCTCCGGATCGCCGGGGAGCAGTCCGTTTCTAGCGAGGTCGCTCTCGACCCGCTCGGCCAGCGTAATGCTGCGCGGACCACGCTGGGCCATCGGGGTCAATGCGTCGCATAGCCAATCGCGCAGGGAAACGAGCCCATCGTTCCGCCTGACCCAGGGACCGGCGCTTCCATCTGGCCCCGCCACCTGGGCGATCAGGTTGAGCAGCATGAAGGCATAACGGGGCCGGCTCGATACGGTCGCCAGCGTCTCGAGCACGGCCGCGACATCACAGCCAATGGAGGGTTCAAGAGGCTTGCCTGCATGAAACATAACATGATGGAATCAAGCACAAAGCAGGATCAATGTGAATCCCAAATCGGCGGCCACAGACGGGTTGTCAGCTATGACACTTTGCCGGCGGATAAAGTGTCATAGGCGATCCATTCTAATCGTAGATTGTTGCGAATCGTTCTCAACTCATCCTGATAATCATGGCGCTCGCCGCTTAGGTGTGGACGAGCCGTCTCCTCGCGAACGAGCTTCCGTCGCCTATGGCGAACAGGATAAAAGACTGCGGCCGCCTTGATGATCTCACGCGCTTTGCGACGGACTGTCAGCGTGCTGAAACCCTTGGCGATCTGCATGGCACGATCGATGCCGCCGTGCGCGATCTTGGCTTCCGCTGGTTCACGCTGCTTCACAATATCGACCTTCGGCGCGGCGACGAGCAAAGCCTGTTCCTCACAACCTATCCGTCGGCCTGGCTCGAGGAAGTGCTCGAAGAGCGCCATTATCTCGAAGATCCCATCCATGCGGCCTGCGCACGTACGCCCTCTGGACTGGCCTGGGACCGTGTCGGCGACGTGCTGGAGCTCACGCCGCGCCAGCGAGGCATCCTTGACCGCGCCCGGGATCATGACCTTGCATCGGGCTACAGTTTGCCGATCCGGACCCCGGGCGAGCCCGAGGCGATCTTCACTGCGGCCCGATCACGCGACGAGCCGCTGAGTGCAGAAGAGGTTCTGACCGCCCGTCTGCTCGGCTCGGTCGCTTATGATCGGGCGCGCGAGCTGCTTGGCGAAAGGGCAGGGCCATTGGCCTGCGTCCCTCTCAGTCCTCGCCAGGTCGAATGCATCGCGCTCGTCGCGCAAGGCAAAAGCGACTGGGAGATCGGCCAGATCCTCGGCCTCAGCCGCGATACCGTGCACGAATATGTTGAATCGGCCCGCAGGCGTTATGGCGTGCGACGACGCACGCAGCTGGTGCTGCGCGCGGTTCGCGATGGTCATCTCAACATGGAAGCGCTGCTCTGATCTCGCCGGCCATATGATGATCGGGCTTGGGCAAGTTCAGGATTTCTGCGCTGTCGCTGGCGCGATCAAGGACGCTACGGCCTTGTCTGACCTGATGGCCGAAATCACGAAGGCCATGGGCTTTCGGCACTATGCCCTGGTCCATCATGTCGACCTGAAGCCTGCGGTTCGCTCGGTCCACATCGTCGACTATCCGCAAGACTGGGTGGAGCGCTTCCAGGCGAGACGCCTCTATGCGAGCGACCCGATCCACCGCGCCAGCCATCGCACCAATGTGGGCTTTGCCTGGTCGGCGGTTCAGTCGATCATCTCTCTGACGGCCGCCGATCGCTCGATCCTGGCAGAAGCCTACGAGGCCGGGCTGGGCGACGGCTTCACCGTTCCGGCCCATATTCCTGGCGAGCTCAATGGATCCTGTTCCTTCGCGATGGCGGCGGGCGAGATGCTCGACCATCGGCAGCTGCCGTTCGTGCAGCTCGTCGGCAGCTTCGCGTTCGAAGCGGCACGCAAGATTTCCCGGATCCACGCGCCGCAATCCGAATGCCCGAGCCTGACCGAAAGGCAGGCCGAATGCGTGGCGCTGGTCGCGCGGGGCAAGACCGATTGGGAGATCAGCCAGATCCTCGGCATCGGCCAGGAAACGGTGATCCAGCATGTGAAGGATGCGCGCGACCGCTATGGCGTCACCAAGCGCACCCTCCTCGCCATTCGCGCCTTGTTCGAAGGGCAAATCAGCTTTGCCGATGTGTTCGGCCGATGATCTCCCCAGAACTGGGGATAACGCAAAAAAGCCGCCTCTGATCGACTGACAGGCCTCACCAAAAGGAGGCTGTCATGCACATCGGGACCGGCTTTTCGCAAGCCATGGAACACCGCCTGTTTCGCTCCATGTTCGAGGAGCGCAAGCGGGTCTTCGTCGATCTTCTTCGCTGGGACGTTCCGGTCATCGCCGGTCGCTACGAGATCGATCAGTTCGACAATGATCGCGCCGTCTACATCGTTGTTACCGGGGACGACGGGGAACACCGGGCCTCCGCACGGCTTCTGCCGACCACGCACGAGCATATTCTCGGCACGATCTTCCCGGATCTTTGCGAGGAAGCGCCGCCGCGCGGCAGTGCTATCCTGGAAATCACCCGCTTTTGCCTTGCGCGAAAATTGCGCGCCCGGGAGCGTCTCGAGCTGCGCAATCAGCTGGTCACCGCGCTCGTCGAATATGCCCTCGCCAACCAGATCCACAGCTTCACCGGGGTCGCCGAGTGGCCGTGGTTCCAGCAGATCCTGGGTTTCGGCTGGACTTGCCGACCATTGGGTCTTCCCACGTCCGAGCAAGGGCGAAGTCTCGTCGCCTTGCAAATCGATGTGGACGACCGAACGCGCGAGCAGCTGCGCGCGAGCGGCATTTTCCGCCCTGTCGGCCTTGCCGATCTTCCCGCCGCAGCATGAGGAGGGCGATCATGGCCACGATCGCACGGCGCGGCGTCTCCGCCGCGACCAAAGCCGACGAAAATCTGCGGCAGCACGGCTTCTGCATCCTGCGGGATGTCGAGTCTCGGTCACGCATCGAGGAGATCAATCGATCCCTCCATCCGCGTTTTGCCGCCACGCCTTTCTGCCAGGGCGGATTCTACGGCCCTCGGACAAAACGCTTCGGTGGCCTGCTGAAGCGCGCGCCGACGGTTGAAAGTCTTGTCCAAAACCCTGTTGTCATGCGCCTCGTCCACGCTATCCTCGAGCCCTGGTGCGACACGGTCCAGCTCAACCTCACGCAAGCGCTCGAGCTGCACCCGGGGGCGCCAGCGCAATTTCCGCACCGGGATCAGGACATGTGGCGCGGTCCGACCGGCGAGCTCGAATATTTCGTCAACGTCATGTGGCCGATTTCGCCGTTCAAGGCCGAAAATGGGGCGACGCTGGTCTGGCCGGGGAGCCACAATGGCGGGCAGGGCGACGACGGCGCGGAGCCGGTCGCCATCGAAGCGGATCCGGGATCGGCGATCATATTCCTGGGATCGACCCTCCATGGCGCCGGCGCGAATCGTTCAAACGCGGTGCGCCGAGGCATCATCGTCAGCTACTGCCTCGGCTGGCTGAAGCCCTATGAGAACCAGTGGCTGACCTATCCGCCCGAGGTGGCCAGCGCATTCTATCCCGAGCTTGCCGCGCTGGTCGGCTACCAGCAGCACCGCCCCAATCTCGGCAATTATGACGGGCAGTGCCCGTCCATCCTGCTCGGCGGCGATCCGCCAGACCATCTCGCCGCAATCGATGCTCTCCGGCCCGACCAGGAAGGCGCTCTGTCCGAATTCCTGCGGCAGCAAACCGATCAACTCCCCCCCCGGCTAGGGGGATTGCCGAAATCGAGCGCGGTCGGAACAAAAGAGAGGTGAAATCCAACGGATAGCTGACGGCATTTCCCGACGCGGGAGCTGTCTCTCGCGGGGGAAGACCCGATGCAACGTGCAATATTCGGCATGGCGATGCTCGCCCTCGCCACAGCCCTTCCAAGCGCACCGGCAGCGGCGAATGACCTGGGCTGCCAGGTTCTCCTGTGTCTTTCCAATCCCGGTGGCGCGACCCAATACGCGCAATGCGTGTCGCCGATGACCAAGCTATGGCAACGCTTGGCCACCGGCGGCGCCTTTCCCGGCTGTAGCGGCGGCGTCGCCCGCACGAAGGTCTATGATCGCGATTCCACAACTCGCCGCCGGGTGGTCATCACGTTCAACGACGGCCGCAGCCAGACCTTCTCGCTGGCCGGCATCGAGCGTTTGGACGGCGGCCGCCGATGATCCTCGATGTCGCCACCCTTCTTTCGCTTGCAGGAGCTTGCGCACCGACGGTGGCGCCTGAGACGCTCATTTCGATCGTCCACACGGAGAGCCGGTTCAACAGTCTCGCAATCGGGGTCAATAGTCCCGGCGTGCGCGCGCCAAAGCCCGCGACCAAGGCGCAGGCAATCGCTGCGGCGCGCAGCCTGATTGGTCGAGGCTACAACATCGATCTCGGCCTGGGACAGATTAACAGCGCCAATCTCGGCTGGCTGGGGCTTTCGGTCGAAAATGCGTTCGAACCCTGCTCCAATCTGGCCGCCGCCGCGCGTGTCCTCGCGACCAACTACCAGGCGGTCGCGCGCCTTGCCCCGAGCCGGGATCATGCGATCGCGACCGCCCTGTCGATGTACAATACCGGCGACCGGCAGCGCGGCTTTCGCAATGGCTATGTCGCCAGGGTCTATGCCAGCGCGTCGGCCGTCATTCCGCTGATCCGTGGCACGGCGCCGGTGGCTGCCGCACCAGCGATTCCTCAATCTCTGCCCACCTTCGCTCCGCCACCCGACACCCCTGTTTCGCCACCGGCCGCAGCTGGGTGGAATACAGCGGCGAGGGCGAGCCAGGCCTCGCTCATGGTGTTCGGCGACGGGGCCGCATCTCAGAAAGGACAGCATCCATGACAGCAATCACCGCCCACCCGGGCGGACGGCCCCAATGGGCGCGACTTCTGCTGCGCGTCATCGGCGTGATGGCATTGGCGCTGCTTGTCTCGATGCTGCTGAGCGATCCTGCACACGCGCAAGGTGCCGACGGCATCACGTCCATGGCGGAGAACATCAAGACCTGGCTCACCGGGACCTTCGCCAAGACCATCGCGGTGATCGCGGTCGTGATCGTTGGGTTCATGTTTTTCACCGGGCGCGCCAGCCTCGGCCTTCTGGTGACGGTCATCGTTGGCATCTTCATCGTCTTCAGTGCGCAGTGGATCGTCGACACCATCACAGGTGGTGCGTGAAGGAGAGCGCCGCCCTGGACGAGCGGCTGCGCGAGGAGACGCTGTTCCTGGCGGTCACGCGGCCGACGATGTGGCTCGGCGTGCCGCTCGAAGCCTCGTTGCCGATCGCGCTTGCCGCCTGTCTCACTTTGATCGTCAGCGGCAACCCGCTCTATGCCGGCGCCATCGGAGGCGCCTGTCTTGCCGTGGCGCGGCTCATCGTGCGGCACGATGCCAATGCCTTCCGGCTGCTGTGGCTGTGGACCATGACCAAGGCGCGCAGCCGGAACCGCGCCTGGTGGGGCGGCAGTTCCTATTCGCCGCTCCCGGTTGCCGGGCTGAAACGCAAGGGCTTTGCGCGTGGCTAGCGCGGCTGCCCAGCTTCCGCCGCGCAAGACGCCGTGGCGCATATTGCGGCAAGAGGCCGAGCCGGGTCGCTATCTGCCCTACGTGCGCCACGTGACATCGGAGGTGATCGCGCTCGATAGCGGCGACCTCATGATGATGTTCCGCCTTGAAGGGCTTGCGTTCGAGACCGCGGATCCGATCCACCTCAATGACTGGCACGAGAAGCTCAACGGCACCTGGCGCAACATTGCCGACGATCGGCTCGCGCTCTGGACGCACATCGTTCGCCGCCCGGTCGATGACTATCCCGAAGGCCAATTCCGCTCGGACTTCGCGGCCGATCTGGACGAAAAATATCGCGCGCGGGTGACTGCCAAGCGCATGTTCGTCAACGAGCATTATCTGACGCTGATCATGCGGCCGGCGGTCGGCTCGGCCGATCGGACCGGGCTTCTCCTCAAGCGCATCGCCAAGGCCAGGGCGGCCGATGAGGAAGTCGACCCCGACGAGTTGGCCCGCTTCGAGGAGAAGGCGCGCGATATCGAAAAGCTGCTTCGGCGGTGCAGCCCCGCGCGGCTCGCTCTTTATGAGCAGAATGGCCTCCTATTCTCCAGGCCGCTCGAAGTGCTCGAGCAAGTCATGATGGGCGCAAAGGCCAAGGTCCCGCTGGTCCGAGGCCATCTTGGATCAGCCCTCTACGGCGAGCGGGTGATCTTCGGACGCGAGACGGTCGAGATCCGCGCCCATGATGCGAGCCGCTGGTTGGGCATTTTCGGCATCCGGGAATATCCCGCGCTCACCCGTCCCGGTCAGATGAACGCTCTGCTCGGCCAGGATTTCGCGTTCGTCGTCTCGCAGTCCTTCACCTTCATGGGGAAGGCGCGCGCAGCCGAAAGGCTGCGCCGGCGACAGAACCAGATGGCTTCGACCGAGGACGCGGCAGCAAGCCAGGCGCTCGACCTCGAAGACGCCGCCGACGATCTTCAAAGCAATCGGTTCGTCCTTGGCGAACATCATTTCTCGCTTGGGGTGTTTGCCGAAAGCCAGAGGCGACTCGCCGATAATCTGTCGGCCGCGCGGGCGGCGCTCGCGGACGCTGGTTTGGTATCAGCGAGGGAAGGGCCGGCGCTCGAAGCAGCCTTCTGGGCTCAGCTTCCCGGTAACTTCGCGTGGCGGGCGCGGCCGGCGGCAATCACATCGCGGAATTTCGCCGCATTGGCACCTTTTCATACCTACCCCGCAGGCCGGCCGAGCGGAAATCATTGGGGTCCGGCGATCGCGCTGATGAAAACGGCCGCGCAATCGCCCTACTATTTCAACTTCCATGTCGGGGATCTCGGCCACACGCTCATCATCGGTCCCTCGGGCGCGGGCAAAACGGTCGTTCAGAACTTCCTGATGGCGCAGCTCGAGAAGACGGGCGCGCAGCAGATCTTCATCGACAAGGATCGCGGCGCCGAGATCTACGTGCGGTCTGCTGGCGGGATCTATCTGACGCTGAAGAACGGGGAGCCAACCGGCTTCGCGCCGCTGCGGGCGCTCGAATATGGGCCGCGCAACCTCGTCTTTCTCGGTCGTCTGATCCGGCAGCTGGTGACGCCGCCCGGCGGCACGCTGGGCGTCACCCAGGAGCGCATGATCGACGAAGGCTTGGCGTCGCTCGGGCGGCTCGCACCGGAGAACCGATCCATTCTGGCCCTGCGCCAGCTGCTCGGCCAGCGCGATCCGGAAGGCATCGGCGCTCGGCTTGAGAAATGGTCGCGAGGCGGATCGCTGGGTTGGGTGTTCGACAACGAGATCGATGCTTTGTCGCTCGATGCGCCGTTCCTCGGCTTCGACATGACCGACTTCCTCGACAATCCGGAAGTTCGCACGCCGATCATGATGTACATGTTCCATCGCATCGACGGCCTTCTGGATGGCCGACGACTGGTGATCGACATCGATGAGTTCTGGAAGGCGCTGGGTGATGACGCTTTCCGCGCCTTTGCCCAGGATGGCCTGAAGACCTACCGCAAGCAGAACGCCTTCCTGGTTTTCGGCACGCAGAGCCCGGCCGATGCGCTGCGCTCGGATATCTCGCACAGTATCATGGAGCAGGTCGCGACCAAGATCCTGCTGCCCAACCCCTATGGGCGTGAAACGGATTATATCGACGGGCTGGGCCTGACCCAGGCGGAATTCAAGCTCGTCCGTCACGACCTGAACCCGGAATCTCGCCGCTTCCTCATCAAGCAGGGTCATGACTCGATCGTGGTGGAACTGGACCTGGGCGGCCTCTCCGACGAGCTCGCGGTGCTCTCGGGCACCACGGAAACCGTGACGCTCCTCGATGCCATTCGCGCTGATGTCGGCGACGACCCGGCGAAATGGTTGGCTCTTTTTCACCAGCAGCGTCGGTCTGCATCGATCAGGAAAGGATGAGCTATGGGTAAGGGCATATACGCAGCACTTGGCGCCATCGCCCTTGGAATGGCGGGGCCTGCAGTCGCGCAAGGTATCCCCGTCTACGACAGCTCCGGCTATCTGCAGGCGCTGGCCACGGTGAAGAACACCCTGTCGATGATCGATCAGGGGAAGGAGCAGATCGCAGAAGCGAAGCAGCTCTATGGCAGCTTCAACCAGGTCACCGACGTCAACGGCATCGCATCATCTCTTTCCACCGATGCCATGCGCCACCTTCTGCCGCGGGAGGCCCGTGACATCAGCCGGCTGATGTCGTCGGACAATGCCAGCCTGGGCTCGCTCGGGAGCTCCGCGACCCGTATCCGGGACGCCAACCGTATCGCTTTGCCGGAATTGCGACCAGGTGCGTCGGCGTATGAGCGCGCTTCCCGCGACAACCTCTTGCGGAACGGCGACCTCGCAGCGCGCGATGCCGCGATCGCGGAGGCGGCCTATGGCGTGTCGGCCCAGCGTACCGCCGGGCTCGAAGAACTGAGAACCTCGCTGGATACGGCTTCGGACGCCAAGCAGGTCATGGATATCCAGGCGAGGGTAGGGGTCGAGAATGCCCATATCCAGAACGACGCCTTGCAATTGCAGGCGCTGCGAATGCGGCAAGAAGCAGACGTCCAGTTGCGATCACAGCGCGAAAGCGAAGCGATACTGGCGACGAAGCTAGAAAGCTTGTCGCAATGACCGCGAGAGCTTTGCTGCTTGGGTTTGCCGCAGCGGGAATGCTCGCAGGATGCGAGCGGGCACCGCGCGGGAAGGACTATCTAACCTCTCACCCGGAAGAGCTCAGAGGACTCGTCAAGGCCTGTGCCGACGGATCACATCCCAACGAACAGGAGTGTTCCAACGCTGAAAGCCTCCGGATTCTCGACAACAAGATGCGGTCGCTTTCGAAATAATCCAGCGCCTTGGAGCTTCGCATGGCCACGGACATGTTCAATTCACTTTACGCGAACGTTGATGGGAAGCTTGATCTTTTCCTCAACGAGCGTCTCCAAAACGTCGTAGAGGTTGTCCGTGGTCCGCTCGCTGTCGGGCTGGTTATCTACATCGCCCTGTTCGGGTACATGGTGATGCGGGGCATCATCAGCGAACCATGGGGTGAGCTATTCTATCGGATGGTGAAGCTCTGTCTGCTGTATGTTGCTGCGACGACGGTCGCCTATTCCGATTGGATCACGACGCCGCTCTTCCACGGAATGCCCGATGCGATCTCCCAAGCTCTCGCCGGTAAGACGATCGACACAGTAGGAGAGGCCTTCGACGACTATTACACTCAAAGTGATGCTATAGTTGCACGGATAGAGACTGAAGCCGCAACGTACAGCGACATTAACCCATATAAACTGGTCCTCTATGCGCTGAGCCTGGGGCTGAAGGCATTAGCTGGGCTCTCGGCAGCGGTTGGATTTGCTATTACTATATTTGCCAAAGTTGCGTTGGCGATCATTATCGCACTTGGCCCCATCTTCATCGCTCTAGCTCTCTTCGAGCCAACGAGGCGTTTTTTCCACGGCTGGCTGGGGCAAGTATTCAACTATATCGTTCTCCTTGCTGTAATCATAGCCATCACGACCCTGATCACAGACCTCGGAGCGGCTGCAACAGCAGCATCTGAAGGCGTCGTGGATACGGCTTTCGGTGCTGTCCTGTTTGCAGCGTACATATTTTTGGGCACGATCTTCTTCTTCCAGGCTCCAGCCATTGCAACGGGAATAGCCGGGGGAGCCGCTGCCGGCGTGGGTGCCTTCGCCGGAACGGCCTGGGGCACGATGGCATCTCCCTTCCGACAGCGTCGCGTCATGCGCAACAGCCGCAACTTGGAGCGCGCCGCTCACCGCGGCGGCACCATCGAAGCGGCGTAGCGAGGCATCTCATGGCTTTTTCTTCACCAATATTCGCGCCTAGCTTCCGCCGTAGCGTCACCTGCCTGGGCGTTGTTCTGGCTGCGCTCGGCGTCGTCGGCTGTGCATCCGGTCCAAAGAAGCTCGCGGTTTGCAATGGCCATCACCTGCGCGACGTGAACATCTATGGAAGCGTCTTACCGGGCTCACCTGTGCCTGCGACCACGGCGCCGAGAGCTGCGCCGCCCATACCGCCGCTATCGCATCCAAGAGACGGCGATCCACCCCCACCGCCCGCCGTGCCTTCCGCGTCATCTTCCGGAGACAAAGTATCGTTCGCACCAAGGGGACCGCATTATGCGAGCTGCTGATGACCGCTCGGAGGCGGTGCCGGCATCGGGGCTGCAGCGCTATTTCCGGGACGCACGAAGCTGGGATCAGGACAGGATCCGGAACGCGCTGCGCTCGACCCGCATCGCTTGGAGCATCGCGGCCATCGCCTCACTCCTGGCCGCGGCCTCGATCTTCGCAGTTGCGGCTCTGACGCCTCTCAAGACTGTCGTGCCCTATGTTATTCGCGTCAACCAGACCACCGGCGCGGTGGATGTCCAGACCGCGCTCACGCAGCGGCCGATGCGCTACGATGAGGCGGTCACCAAATACTTCCTCGCCCAGTATGTGAGAACCCGCGAAAGCTGGATCCCGGCAGCGGCCGAAGAAAATTTTCGGTTCGTGACGATCCTCTCGCAGCCGACCGAACAGCAGCGCTGGGCGCGCTTCTACAGTAGCAACAATGGTGCCAGTCCCCAAAATGTCTGGGGCAAGAACGCAGTTGTGCAGGCGCGCGTGCGCAACATCGCCTTCATCAACGATCGCGTCGCCAATGTCCGGTTCACGCGGACAGTCCAGACCGAGACCGACATCCAGAACAGCGATTGGATCGCCACGATCACGTTCGCCTACGCCAACGCGCCCATGGCGGAAGGCGATCGCTACCGGAACCCGCTGGGATTCCAGGTCGAAAACTATCGTGCCGATCCGGAGGTGATCCGATGAGGGCGCTCTCCGCCGCCATCATTTGCGCGCTGGTGCCTGTAACGGCGGCGCACGCGGTCGAAGTTCCGCGAGGTGGTCCGTCCGACCCGC
Source organism: Novosphingobium panipatense (assembly GCF_900182875.1). Taxonomy (NCBI): domain Bacteria; kingdom Pseudomonadati; phylum Pseudomonadota; class Alphaproteobacteria; order Sphingomonadales; family Sphingomonadaceae; genus Novosphingobium; species Novosphingobium panipatense. Next base: position 37,642 of record NZ_FXUI01000018.1, on the reverse strand, counting down.
GCGTCAAGTTCGTCGAATATGAAGAGACCGAGGTCTATCGGATCGTCGGCACGTTCCGGACCGCAACACAGATTGTCCTGAGCGACGATGAGACGATCCAGCACGTCGCGCTGGGCGACACCGTATCTTGGGAGGTCGCCGTCGCCGGGCACATCCTGTTCCTCAAGCCGCGTGAGCGTGCCGGACCGACCAATCTCATCGTCACCACGTCGCGCGGAGGCGAATTGCGCAGCTATGCGTTCGAGTTGACCGCTCGCAGCGGTCCGATCACGGGCCGCAACGGCCAAGCCTATTTTCAGGTGCGGTTCCGATATCCCAGGGACGATGCAGACCGCGCCGCGCGTCTCAGGGCCGCGCAGATTGCCATGCAGGCGGCTGCCCTGGAGAGCCGGGCCGTTCGCGGCGCTCTCGATCATGGGGTCGTCGAAGGGCCTCGCAACATGAACTACAAGGTGCAGGGCTCCAGCGAGCTTCAGCCGTCGGAGGTCTCCGATAACGGGCAGTTCACGGTGTTGCGTTTCCCAGCGAACCGCGAGGTGCCGGCTATATATCTGGTGCGACCAGACGGGTCTGAGACGCTGGTTCCCTTCGACGTCCGTGACGAATTCGTCGTCGTCCATCTGGTGGCGCGTCAGCTGCGCCTTCGGCGGGGCGGCGAGGTGCTGTGCATCTATAATCAGGCGCCAGAACCCTATGGGGTCGATCATGGGACGAACACCGGGTCGCCCCATGTCGAGCGCACCATCACACATCCGCAGGAATGAGCCATGGTTGAAGATCCATCCTCCGTTTCGCGCCCTCTGCCGAGCGCCGATCTCACGCCAGAAAAAGACGAGATCCTGCACGAGCGCGGTATCGAGCCGATCGGGGGGATGACGCCTTCCAAGCGTAATACCGCCCTCATCTTTGCCGGCACGGCGATGGTACTCGGCATCCTGTGGGTTAATTCCGGAACGAGCCAACAGGCCTCCAATCGTGACCTCACTGCACCGGGCGGGGCGGCCCAAGAGCGGCGCGATATCGTGGCCCGGGAAACCGTCGATTACGCGGCGGTCGCGCCGCAGCCGAGACCGCTCGGCGCAGGCGGGAACGATCCCAACGCACCGGTGCTCAATCCCGCAGCCGGGGTTCCTGGCCCCGACGGTCAGATCGTCCCTGCCATGCAGCCCGGTGCAGCGCCCGGCCCGTCAGGCGCCCGGCCGAACCTGGCCGACCAGGCGCGACGGTCGACACTCATCGCCTATGGCGGGCGCGATCTCGGTGGAGAGACCTCGCAAGGCCCGGCGGCGGCCTCGAGCGCGCAACCGACCGAAAATTCAGGAACGCCAGGGAGTACGGAGGGCGGTGCGCCCAATGCGCTGGACTTGCTGCGACAAAGCTCAGCCGTAGGCGAAGCGCGAGCCTCGATGCTCCCCAATCGCAATTTTCTGATCACTGCGGGGACATTGATTCCCTGCACCCTTCAGACGGCCATCAATTCCGCACAGCCTGGATACACGTCCTGCCTGATTCCACGGGACGTGTATTCCGAGAATGGCCGGGTCGTGCTCATGGAAAAGGGCACGCGCGTACTCGGCGAGTATCGCGGGGGCATCCAACAGGGGCAGAACCGCCTCTTTGTGCTTTGGACCCGGGCGGTGACGCCACAAGGCGTCCGCATCGACCTTGCCTCGCCTGGGTCAGACGCGCTCGGCCGCGCCGGGCTCGCCGGAGCGGTCGACAGCTTCTTCTGGGCACGGTTCGGCGGCGCGCTCCTACTCTCGCTCGTCGATGACGCCGCCTATATTGCCGGGCAGGCCGCATCGAGCGGCAACGGCAATTTCAACAATGTCACGCGTGCGCCGAGCGAAGGGGCCGCGATCGCGCTCCAGAACAACATCAACATCCGGCCGGTGCTGAAAAAGAACCAGGGCGAGGAGGTCGGTATCTTCGTCGCCAAGGACTTCAACTTCGCCGATGTCTACAATCTGGAGCTGCGGCGGTAAGCCATGCGCGATACCGCCGTCCTCCGCCATTATCTCGAACCGCTTCTTCCGTTGCTGGAGCCGGATGATGTAACCGAGCTCGTCATCAACCGCCCGGGCGAGGCGGGGATCGAGGACCGGCAGGGGTGGCGATGGCATGAGTTGCCTGAACTGGACAGCGAGTGGCTTGGAACGCTCGCCGTCGCCGCGGCAAGCTTCACGCACCAGGACATCGATGGGCAGACGCCGATCTGTTCGACCGTCCTCCCAGGCGGCGAGCGCTGCCAGATCGTGATCCCGTCGGTGACGCCGAGCGGCTGCCCGTCCTTTACGATACGCAAGCCCTCGACCGTAACCCTGCCGATCGACCAGCTCGCACGCGCTGGCCTCTTTGACACGACGCGCGCGAGCGCCCGGGACCTTACCGAAACCGACGCCGAGTTGGTGGCACTTCGCGACGCGGGCGACTGGCCAGCCTTTTTCAAGGTCGCGGTCGCCGCGCGCAAGAATATCCTGGTCAGCGGGGCGACCGGGTCCGGCAAGACGACCTTGGCGAAAGCGCTTATCCAGCTCATCCCGCCCGACGAGCGGCTGCTTACGATCGAGGACACGCGCGAACTCATCGTGCCCCATCGCAATGTCGTTCACATGGTCTATTCGGGCGAAGGGCAGGGCCGTGCGAAGGTCGGTCCCAAGCAGCTGCTCGAGAGCGCGCTGCGCATGCGCCCGGACCGGATCCTGCTGCAGGAGCTGCGCGACGGCACCGCCTTCTTCTACCTGCGCAACGTCAACTCGGGGCACCCTGGGTCGATCACCACCGTCCATGCTGGCTCTGCGGCGGGCGCCTTCGAGCAGCTGACATTGCTCGTCAAGGAATCCGAGGGCGGCCGCGATCTCGCGCGCGATGATATCCGCGGACTTTTGCGAATGCTCATCGATGTGGTCGTCCAGACCCGGCGCCATGGCGGTCGCTTTGAGGTCGAAGAGGTCTACTTCCACCCGAAGGTGGGCGATGCCGGTGCAGCGTAACTTCTGGATCATCGGCCTGTCCGTTGCCGGCGGCACCTTATTGTGCTGCGCCATCGCCGTGCCAGTTGCCCTCTTTGGGATGGGCCAGATCGGCCCGAACACCGACATCACGGCCTTGCCCGCATGGTTGTGGTACTATCGGGCGGACCCGCTGCTTATTCTTTGGCTAAAGCGCGGGGCTCTGGCGGGCGCTGTTGTGGTCGGGCTCCTCGCAATCGGGATTCTGCGCCGCGGGCCGGCATTGCACGGCACCGCCCGGTTTGCGCGCGAAGGCGAGATCCGGCGGGAGGGCCTTCGCGACGCTGCCGGCATCGTTGTCGGCCGCAAGGCTGGACGTTTCCTGATATTCGGCGGGAGCGAGCATGTTCTGCTCGAGGCGCCCACGCGAGCGGGCAAGGGCGTGGGCGTCGTCATTCCCAATCTGCTGACCTGGCCAGATTCGGTGATCGTGCTCGACGTGAAGCGGGAGAACTGGGGCGCAAGCGCCGGCTATCGGGCACGGGCCGGCCAAGCAGTGCATCTGTTCGATCCGCTCGACGCGGAGGGGCGGACGGCGCGGTACAACCCCCTGGCGCACATCAGGCGGACTGATGACACCGAAGTCATCAACGAGCTGCAGAAGATCGCGGGCATGCTGTTCCCCGCGCCCGAGCGATCCGATCCCTTCTGGGCGGAGGCCGCGCGAGCGGCCTTTGTCGGCGTCGGCGCCCTGGTCGCATCCAACCCGGGCCTGCCCTTCACCATCGGCGAGATATACCGCCGCCTCACGAGCGGGGATCCCAAGAGCGACCTTCCCGCAGCGCTTCAGGAAGCTCGCAGGGTGGGCCAGCGCCTCAGCCAAGCTTGCGTGTCCGCGATCCAAGATTTCACCTCGGCCTCGGACAACACCTTTTCCGGGATCAAGCAGACCATCACCGCACGGCTCAATCTCTGGCTCAACCCCATGGTGGATACCGCCACCTCGGAGAGCGACTTCGACCTGCGCGAGGTGCGGCGTCGGCGCATGTCGATTTACCTTGGCGTGTCGCCTGACAATATCGACCGCATCGCGCCGATCTACAGTCTGTTCCTGCAGCAACTCGTGGATCTCAACACCCGCGACCTTCCTGAGGGCGCTAGCAATGTCCCGGTCCTGGTCCTGCTCGACGAGTTCGCCAGGCTCGGCAAAGCCTCGGTGATTGCGAGCGGCTTCTCCTACGTCGCCGGCTATGGCCTGCGCCTGGTTCCGGTCATTCAGAGCCGATCCCAGCTTCGCGCAATCTACGGTCCCGATGTCACCGACGAGATCATCGCCAATTGCGGCCTCGAGGTTGTCTTCACGCCTAAGGAGCTGAAGGTCGCGAACGAACTTTCCGAACGGCTCGGCTTTTTCACGATGAACGTGAAATCCCGCAGCCGTACCATCCACGGGCTACTGGCGAACCGGAGCATCTCGGAATCTGATCAGCGCCGCGCGCTCCTGCTGCCGCAAGAGCTCATGCAGCTGCCGAAGAACGAGCTCCTGCTCCTTCGCGCCGGCATCCCCCCAATTCGAGGGCGCAAGATCGCCTATTACCGGATGCCGCGCTTCACTCGGCGGGTGGTTGCTCCGCCTGTGCCGTCCGCCCGTCCAATCGCGGCAATGCTTTCCCCACCTACGCCGGCTTCAGCGCGGCAGGGCGCTGGTACACCCGGTCTGAGCGGCGCCCCACAGCAGCCGGCGACAAGCTCGGGCGAGACCATACAGGAGGAAATTGTGATGCGGGAAATGACCGACGCCGAGCTGGCAGGTGCGGCCAAGATCACGGATGACATGCTGGTTCTGGGCGACCTGGCCGAACTGCCGCCCCCGGGCGACGAGGCCGCCGCGATCGCGTTCGTGTCGGCGATGGTCGAGCGGGCACTTTTGCCATCGGTCGGGCAGCCATCCACATCCATTATCCAGGAAAGGACAGCCCATGTCCGCTGAGAAGTCCGAGAATTCGCGGGGCGCCAGGAAGCGCGCCAATGCCATTTCAATCGGTGAAGGTCAGTCCGCACCGCGTTCTGGGAAAGACACGCGGGACGACATTCCCAAGGATCCCGGCACCCCTAACAAAGGCAAGGAGGGGGCAGGGGTCGAGCCCCGATCAATTTCTGCCGGCGACATACCGGAGCCCCTGCGAAAGCGCTACTTTTCGTCGACCGGCAAATGGTCGGGCGAACCGGCCTACTTCACGACGGCGCAGGCAAAAGAGCCTGCATTTCGGGACCAAGGGCGGCGTCTTGTCACCTCGAGCGAGAGTGAGGAGGTCGTGCGTGATCTCGTCGCCATCGCCCGGCATCGCGGATGGTCGAATGTTCATCTTACTGGCAGCGAAGCCTTCCGCCGGGCAGCATGGCTCGAGGCCAGTCGCCAAGGATTGGAAGTACGAGGATATCGGCCGAACGAACGCGACCTACAAGAATTGGATCGGCTACGGCGAGACAAGAGCCGCAACAGTATTGCGCCGGCTGCCGTTCCATCAATCAGCCTGGAGTCCGGCCGAGGTCAGTCACAGGCTCGCGAGCGACCGACGCGATCCCGACCTGAGGCGCCCGGAGACAGAAACGAGCGAGCCGCGCAAAGTCAGTTGCGAGTGATCGAGGCGGTCGTGCGAACCGCATTGTTCGACAATCCCGAAGCGATCTCGCGTGTTATGAAGGTCGCGACCACGAAACTGCGAAACCACGTCGAACAGGGTCATCAAATTCGTCCTGCCACGGTCAGGGATACACGGGAACGGGGGCCTGTCAAAGTCGCGTCCGGCCGACAGGAATCGTCTAAGGTTCACCCACCTATCCAGCGATCTCGCAGTCGATAGGCGCGACTGAAACCGCTCGCACGGAATAGCTTGATCCTCATCGTCCTGAGCCCCAAAAGACTCAGAGCAAGGGGGGCCTGTGGACGTCGAAGATTTTATTGCGAAGTGGGCACCCGCAGGTGGCAACGAGCGAGCCAACACACAATTGTTTCTAACCGATCTGTGTCAACTGCTCGGCGTAGAGGCCCCGCGGCCAACGCTAAGTGACACAGCGCAGAATGATTACGTCTTCGAACGTCATGTCATCAAAACCGAGATTGATGGCGCTACATCCAACGGCTGGATTGATTGCTATAAGCGTGGCAGTTTCATCTTAGAGGCTAAGCAAGGTAGCAGTGCCGACCTGGCGGCAGTCGACGCTGGTCAAGGTTACTCGCTTCGCGACTTCTTTGGCCAGACTGCGGAGGACCGCTTCAAGCGCGGCATGGCTCGTCGAGACACCGCTGCATGGACCGGCGCTATGCAGCGAGCTGCAAGTCAAGCGGAGGGCTACGCTAAGAATTTGCCCCGCTCACATGGCTGGCCACCTTTCCTGCTGGTCAGCGACGTTGGATATTGCATCGACGTCTATGCGGACTTTCAACGCAACGGGAAAGGCTATGCGCCATTTCCCGACCGTCGTCGGTATCGAATTACCCTCGATGAACTGCGCGACAAGACAGTCCGGGAGCGCCTGGCGGCAATTTGGACCATGCCAATGTCGCTCGACCCCTCGGCCGAGGCGGCACGGGTTACGCGAAAAATTGCGGATCATCTGGCTGTTCTAGCCCAGGGTATCGAAGCTCGAGAGCAGGACCCGGATCGCGTGGCGGCCTTCCTTATGCGTCTCCTCTTTACCATGTTCGCGGAGGACACTGGTCTTATTCCGAAGGCGAGTTTCAGCGCGCTCTTGAAAAAAGTCCGCGATCGCCCCGAACTCCTGGCCCCCCAACTCAGTCAGCTATGGGAGGCGATGGATACCGGTGGCCTTGCGTTTGGCCTTGGTGAGGCAGGGGAGGTTGTGCGTCAGTTCAATGGATACCTCTTTAAGGATGCCAGTGCGCTGGCGCTTGATCAGCGTGAGATCAACGTCCTCATCGACGCAGCGGCATCGGACTGGCGCCAGGTCGAGCCAGCAATTTTCGGAACCTTGCTTGAGCGTGCGCTGAATGCCAAAGAACGCGCCAAGCTTGGCGCGCATTTCACTCCGCGCGCCTATGTAGAGCGACTGGTCGGCCCCACCGTAATGGAACCCCTGCGCGCTGATTGGGAAGGTGCGCGAACCGCAGCAACCTTGGCTGCGGAAGCAGGCGACAAGGAGACCGCGCGTCTTGAGGTCGAACGCTTTCACACCAAGCTCGCAAACATCGTCATTCTAGACCCGGCCTGCGGAACGGGCAATTTCCTTTATGTCGCGCTTGCGCGACTTAAGGAGTTGGAAGGAGAGGTGCTCGAATTGCTCGAAGCACTCGGCGATGAGCGCTATCTTCTTGAGCTCGGCAGCCACACGATTACTCCTGCCAACTTCCATGGCCTCGAAATCAATCCTCGGGCTGCACAGATCGCTCAACTCGTGCTCTGGATTGGCTATCTTCAATGGCATTTTCGTGTGAACGGAGAAGATCGGATGCCCGAGCCCCCCGTTTTGCGTGATGTCAGAACGATCATCCCAGCCGATGCCCTGCTTGATTGGGACGAGAAGCTTCCTGAGATGGAGAACGGCGAGCCAAAGACGATCTGGGATGGTACGTCGATGAAGCCGCATCCAGTGACCGGGCGACCCGTTCCCGATCACTCCGGTCGGCTAACGGTATATCGGTACGTCAATCCGCGGCGGCAAGTCTGGCCGGAGGCAGACTTCATCATCGGGAACCCGCCCTTCATCGGATGCCGCCGAATGCGCAAGCGCCTCGGGTCGCCCTACGTCGATACGCTCCGGAGCGTGTACGGCGACCTTTCTGGCGAGATCGATTTCGTGACCTATTGGTGGGCACGAAGTGCCGAGCAGGTAGCGAATGGCTCTGTTCGAGGATTTGGTCTCATCACGACGAAGACTATTGCCCAATCGAGTAATCGCTCGGTGCTTAGCCGCTATCTCGATCCTGAGCGCGGTGGCAAACTCTACCTGACCTTCGCGATTCCGAACCATCCGTGGCACGATCAGGAAACAACCGCTGCGGTGCGGATCGCGATGACTGCGGCTGCTGCCGGACAAGGCGCAGGACGGCTGTCGAGCGTTTCACTGGAGAAGCGCAAAAAAGGTGAAACACTGCTCGAGTTTGAGGAGCAAGTTGCGCCGATTAACATCGATCTGACTACCGGCGCCAACGTCGCCGGCGCCACCTCACTCAGAGCCAACGGCAACATCTGTCGTATGGGTGTGAAAATGTCCGGTGACGGATTCAAAATCAATACCGAGCAGCGAGCCCGCTTCATCGCCGATGGCGTGCCGCCGGAACGAATGCCGCTGGTTGTGGCCGGCACGGATGTGACTGAGTCTCAAAGTAACACTTACGCTCTCGACTTCTTCGACATCGAGACTGAGGACGAGTTGCATGATCGCTTCCCTGGCGTGCACCGCTACCTGTTCGATCATGTGAAGCCAGAGCGCGATGAAAACGACAGGGAGCAGTACCGCCTCAATTGGTGGCGCTTCGCAGAACCTCGACCGAGGCTTCGTGCAGCCATCAGCGGTCTCCGGCGCTACATCGTCACCAGCGAAACAGCTACGGAGAGGTTCTTCAAGTTTATTCCCAGTGCGGGCCGTCTCGTGGATGGCTCAGTTATAGCGATTGCGTCCGACGACCCCTATGTTCTCGGCGTGGTCTCGAGCACAGCGCACACCGTGTGGGCGCTTCGTGCGGGCGGGCGGATGGGGTCGGGCGACGATCCGCGTTATCAAAATGAAACCTGTTTTGATCCGTTTCCCTTTCCGCCGAGCGTGCCGGAACTGGAGCAGAGGATTCGGATTGCAGCGCGCAAATTGGACAGGTTGCGCCGGAAGGTTCTAGCGCGCCATTCGGATCTGACCCTGACAGCACTTTATACCACGCTCGCCCGTATGCGAGATGCCAAGGGTGGAGTTCTTGATCCCAAATACCGGTCCATCGCCGAACGCGGCGAAGTCTCGCTCATCCGCCATTATCACCAACAGATAGATGAGGCTGTCGCTGAAGCATACGGTTGGCCGCGCGACTTGGAACATGAGGAAATGCTGGTCAGGCTTGTTGCTTTGAATGACGAGCGAGCCGAGGAGGAGCGTGCGGGGCAGATCCGGTGGGTTCGGCCCTCTTTCCAGGCGAAATCCCTCCGAAAGAAGCCGGCCCAAGTCGTCCTGCAACTTCGCAGAGGCACCAAGGCAAAGAAGGTGGAGCGGGATTGGCCAAGCGCCCTTCCAGAACAAGTGGTTGCCGTCGCAAGCGTCGTGGCGCGGTCCGCCAAACCATTGGCGCCCAAAGATGTTGCCCGTGCATTCAAAGGGAAACGCGCCTCTACAGTCGCGCCAGTGCTTGATGCGCTTGCAGGAATGGGGATGGTACGAAAGCTTGAGGACGGCCGCTATGCGGCCTGAGAAGCTGCGCTTCGGCAAATGGCCAACGTCTCCATTTGCCGCTCTTATCTTCATAAACGGTAGGCACTGACTGCCAGGGGGGAACATCACCGTGTCGAGTTTCCGCTTCCTGCATGCTGCGGACATCCATTTGGACAGTCCATTGCATGGCCTATCGCGGTACGATGGACTTCCCGTCGAGGAGATCCGGTCGGCCACGCGATCCGCGTTTGACAACCTCATCCAATGCGCGATCGACGAGGCGGTGGACTTTGTCGTCATCGCCGGCGATCTATTCGATGGCGACTGGCGCGATATGGGGACGGGACTCTACTTTGCCCGGGCCATGGGCCGTCTCGATCAGGCCGGCATTCCAGCGTTCATTATTGCCGGCAACCACGACGCCGCCTCGGCGATCTCGCGGACGTTGACTTGGCCGCCAAACGTTCGCCAATTCGGACCGAGGCGTCCCGAAACCCACAGGCTGCCGAACCTCGCTGTGGCGCTGCACGGCCAGAGCTTTTCCACGCCGGCCGTCACCGACAACCTCGTCCTCTCCTATCCGGCCGCAGAAGCGAACTCGTTCAACATCGGCGTACTCCACACCGCCTTGGCGGGGCGGCCGGGGCACGCCAAATACGCGCCCTGTGGCGTCGAAGATTTACGCGGGAAGGGCTACGACTACTGGGCACTCGGCCATGTGCACGAGTTCGAAATCGTCAACGACAACCCCTATGTCGTCTTTCCAGGCAACGTGCAGGGCCGCACTATACGCGAGGCGGGCGCAAAGGGTGCAGTCATCGTGACGGTGGTGGATGGCGAGGTTTCGTCCATTGATCGCATCGATCTGGACGTTGTGCGCTGGATCCGCCTCGACATCGATTGCGCCGGCTCATCGCCGGGCGGCCTCCCGGACCTGATCCGCGCCGAACTGACGCGCATCCACGGCGCCGATGGCTCCGGTCGGCCAATGATCGTCCGCGTGAGCCTGAGGGGCGAGCTCGCAGGCGCAGGCGCGCTCATCGACAAGGCTGGGGCCATTCGGGACGACGTGCGCGCCATCGCCACGTCGATCTCGCCAGACCTTCATGTCGAGAAGGTGAAGGTACTGGTGTCGGAGCCGACCACGGAACAACACGCCGTGCTCGGCGAGGATCTCGATGAATTGATCGGCGAGGGCTCCTCGGACCTCGGACTAGCGGCGGCGATTGAGGCGGATCTGGAGCGCTTCATGGTTCTGGCGAAGAGCGCGCTCGGTGAGTCGGAGGACGGTGAATTGCGTCTGTTAGCGGCACAGGGCGACTGGGCAGGAATCCTCGGCACCGCATCAACGGCGTTGCGGTCGCGCCTGACGCCGGAAGCCTGACAATGCGTTTCTCCCGCCTTTCCCTCGAACGTTACGGCCGCTTCGCGGACTGCGAGCTAAACTTTCGGTCCGGCGACCCCGACCTCCACATCATCTATGGGGCGAACGAAGCCGGCAAGACGACCTCGCTGGCGGCGGTGTCAGACCTCCTTTTCGGATTCCCCCAGCGGTCGCCGTACAACTTCATGTTCGATTACATCCTCCTCAGGGTCGGTGCGGTACTGGAGGACGGTAGTCGGACGTTCGCGTGCCGCCGGAAAAAGGGTACGGCCGGCACGCTGCTTGACACGAATGACGCAGCGATCGACGAGGCTCCCCTTGCCTCGATGCTGAAAGGGCAGACCCGCGAAACCTTCAGCCTCTCCTTCAGTCTCGACCAGGATGCCCTGCGCTCGGGAGGCAAGGCAATGGTAGAAGCCAAGAACGACCTCGGCCGCACGTTGTTCGCCGCGGGTTCTGGCCTCACCGGCGTCGCCGACGAGCTCAAGAAGCTCGAAGGCGAGGCCGATGCCATCTGGGCGCCTACGACGTCCCAGCGACGCAGCTTTACCTTCGCGCACCGCCAGCTCGCCGAAGCCACCAAGACGATCCGAGACGCAGCTCTCAAGCCCAAGTCCTGGTCTGACGCACGGAACGCGATGCTGGAGGCACAGGCCGCACTCAATCTGGCTCGAGACGCCCGCGACGTGGTCCAAACGGAGCTGAGGGCTGCAGACCGCGTAAGGCGGCTCGCCCCGCTCGTACGGCTGCGCGACGAGCAGACCGAGACCCTGCTCGGCTACGAAACCATCGTTGATCTCAGTGTGCAACGCGAGGACGAGGCGGAACGCGTGATCCGCGAGGCCGAGGAGGCCCAGCGCCAGAGGTCGACCGCAGAGCAGCTAAAGGCTGACGCGGAAAACCGTCGGGACAAAATCGAGGCCGATCCGACCCTTTTGGAAAAGGCGGACGAGATCGACCAGCTCATCGCGGACGGGGGCGCCGTCGCGAAGGCCGCGCAGGATCTAGTCCGGCGCGAGGCGGAGCTCGTCGTCGCGGAGGCGCTGACTCGCCGTTTGAGGGCCGAAGCGGGACCCAACGCGGACGCCACACCTTCACGCGCTTTGGCGGCAAAGTTGCGCGACCTCTCCCGGACTCACGGCGAGAACGCCGCCGCGAGAAGGCAGATCGCCGAGAGCCGGAACGATCTCGACGACCGAAGGAAGCGCGCGCAGGACCGGCTCGATGGTGCATCGGCCGCCGCGGCTTCCGAGGCGCTCATTGATGCGGTCGACGCCGCACGCGCGCTCGGATCGGATGCCGACGCTCGTTGCGAAGGAGCCGGCCTTAGGGTCGAAGCGTTGGCATCGTCGCTGCCCGCCCTGCTCACCCGCCTTTCGCCGTGGACGGGCGGAATCGACGAGCTGCTGGTGCTACCCGAGGTGGGCGACGAGGAGATCGAGTCCGCACGTAGCGAACTGGCCGAAATTCTCGGCCAAGTTCGCCGTGAAGAGGAGCAGCTCCGGCACTGGACCGAAGAGGCCGAGAAGGTTGCGCTGGAGATTGGCCAACTCGCGACCGGCACCGTCGTGTCCGAGGACGAGATCGCATCGGTCCGTTTGAGCCGCCAGGACTGCTGGCAACCCATCCGTGAGAATGTCCTTGCGGGGACCCCACTCGGGTCTCCAGAAGCGGCCGTAGCCGACTACGAGACAAGCGTGTCCCGTGTGGACGAGAAGATGGTCCTCCGTTTTTCGCTGGCCGAGGAGTCGAGCCGCCTCTCCGTGCTCGAGCGGTCCAAGGCGTCGCACGATCTTCAGGCCAAACAAGCGCAGGGCCGGATTGAAGATGCCCGCAAGCGTTATGGAGAAGCAGCGGAGGCATGGGCGGCGCGATTGACCGCGGCCGGCCTGCCAGCCCTCGAGCCCACCCGTTTCCTAACCTGGCGGTCGGCGCGGGACGCGGCGGTCGAGGCCCATCGCGATGGCTTGACGTTGCGGGCCGATCTCGCTTCCATTGTCGGACGGCGTGACCGGTGCCGGGCCGCGCTGGCGCAGGCGTTGGAGGTTGCGGACGCCGGCGGACCGTTAACGCCGGTACTCGCGGCAGCCGAGCGGAAGCGGGCTGAATACGAGGATTTTACGCAACAGCGCCGTCTTGCCGCAGAACAGTTGGACCAGATCGCCGCGGAGGCCTCCGCCCTCGACCGGCGGCACCAGCGCCTCGACGATGAGGACGCGTCGAACGTCACCTCCTGGCGAGAAGTAATGGACGAAGCCGGTCTGCAGCTGGACATCGTCACTTGCGGTGCGGTTCTGGAACTACTCGATGATCTTCGTGGCGCCATCGCGGCAGAGGCAGACCTGCGCAGGAGGGTCGAGACGATCCGCAGGGACGCCAGCAATCACATGGAGCGGGTAGAGAAGTTGTCCGATGGCTCCAACGTTCCCGCGGGCGACACGGCGACGCGGCTTGGCGCTCTAAGGAATTGCCTCACGGCGGCCAGGTCGGCCGCCACGCTGATCGATTCGCTGGATGAGGAAGCGCGCCGCCGCGCGGATCAGTTCGAGGAGGCTTCGGCGAAGCTCGCCACGGCCGACGCGGCGCTGGCCCCCGCGCTCGCTGAAACCAAATCGACGGATCGCGCGGAATTATCGGAAGCGATCGAACGGTCGCGCGCGAAGCGCCGGCTGACGGTGGAGCGGGCCGCCATAGAACGCAGGATCGTCGAGGAAGGGGACGGCTTCACGCTGGACGAACTCGTCGCCGCAGTCGCCGCTTCTAATCCTGACCAAATCGCGAGCCACGTCTCGTCGCTGGATGCACGGTTGGGGGAATTGAACGACGAGGTGGCCGCAGCGGCTACGGCGCATGGCCACGCCAGATCTGCTTTCACCGCCCTCGACGCGGGCGGGACAGCCGCGGTGGACGCGGCATCGGACGCGGAACAGGCGAAGGCCGAGCTTGAAGTCCTTGCCGAACAGTACATCCTGAAGCGTGCTCAGGCGCTGACGTTGAAGTGGGCGATCGAGAAATACCGCGAAAGACATCAAGATCCGTTGCTGTTGCGCGCCGGCGATTTGTTCTCGATTCTGACCGCCGGCCGCTATGCCGCGCTACGAGTGGACGCCGACGGAAGCGTCCCGCGGCTGCTGGGCCTGAGGGACGATCGACGCACAATGGTGGAGGTGGGCGCCATGAGCGAGGGCACCACCGACCAGCTCTTCCTCGCCCTTAGGCTGGCGGCGCTGGAGCAATCGGTGAAGGCTGGGGTCAACCTGCCGTTTCTCGCCGATGACTTGTTCGTGAACTTCGACGACGAGCGCGCCGAAGCGGGGTTCAGGGTGCTCGCCGAGGTGGCCTGTTCCACGCAGGTCCTGTTCTTCACGCACCATCCCCACCTTGTCGAGATTGCCAAGTCCGTTGTCGGTGACGACCTCCACTCGAAGTGCGAGCTCGCTTGACGCGATGCGGCTAGAGGACAGCGCCATGATCATCTTCGGGACCGATCCTTGGTTCCGCCGTGCGGACGTCCAGGTGATCGGCGCCCAAGCCGATGGCGTCGGGCGCGCTGACGCTAGGGTTCATCGCCCGGGTTATATAGCGCCAAAATAGGGGGGAAAATGCGCATCAACCGAGCTAAGATTGAAAACTTCAGGCTCCTCCGCGACGTGGAGATCGGTTTCGAAGAACAGACGACGCTCATCGTTGGCCGCAACAACAGCGGCAAGACGTCGATCGCCGAGCTGTTCCGGCGCTTGCTGTCCGATCGCGCCCTGAGTTTCCGCCTCGAAGATTTTTCGCTCGGGTGTCACGAATGCTTTTGGACATCGCTTGTGTCTTTCCGCGCGCAGCAAGATTCGTCCGAGACGCTCGGACAGTTGCCAGCAATCAAGCTCGTGCTCGATATCGGCTATGACGTCGATGCGGCCGATCTTGGGCCGCTTAGCGAGTGCATCATCGACTTGAATCCCGATTGCCACGAGGCCCGGCTGGAGTTCCGGTTCGCGCCGAAGGCCAATGCGCTACAGGCGTTGTTCGTTGATTTAACGGAGCCGCTCGAAGATCCGGAGGCGGACCGCGCCCGGCTCTACCGCGAACTCGGAAATCGCATTGCCTCGGCCTATGCCGGATCGCTGGAAGCGGTCGATCCGAACGACCCGACCAACCGGAAGACACTGGAACCAAAGATCCTGTCCGCGCTCGTCGGCGGCGGCTTCATCAATGCCCAGCGCGGGCTGGATGACGATACATTCCGCGAGCGCGACGTGCTCGGCAAGGTGGTCGAGGTGCTCTTCCAATCGGCATTGACGGACGAACTGGATCCAACGCGACGCAGCACCGCCGAGCAGCTCAAGGAGGCGGTCGATCAGATCCAGGGCGATCTGCATATCGGTTTTAACGCCAAGCTGACCTCACTGCTGCCCACGTTCGACCTGTTTGGATATCCTGGCCTTGTAGACCCGGGATTGGTGACAGAGACCAGCTTCGACGTCGACAAGCTGCTCAGCAACCACACGCGCCTGCGCTACCGGGGCGTGAACGGCGTAACCCTGCCCGAAACCTACAATGGCCTCGGCGCGCGCAACCTCGTTTACATGCTACTACAGCTCCTGCGCTTCTTCCGCGAGTTCCAGGGAACGCCAACAGCGGCCGGCGTGCATCTAATCTTTATCGAGGAGCCCGAGGCGCATCTGCATCCCCAGATGCAGGAGGTGTTCATACGCCAGCTGGAGTACATCGCCAACGCGTTCGTCGCCCAATTGAACGCCGACCGTCCGTGGCCGGTCCAGTTCGTCGTCACCACCCACTCGCCCCACATGGCGAACGAAGCCCGCTTCGAGAGCCTCCGCTATTTTCTGTCGGTTACCGACGGCCCGGGCCTCCGGCGCTCAGTTGTGAAGGATCTCCGGCAGGGTATGGGCGGCGCGCCGGAAGAGGATCGCAATTTTCTTCATCAATATCTCACGCTATCCCGCTGCGACCTTTTCTTTGCGGACAAGGCGGTGCTGATCGAAGGAACCGCTGAACGCCTTCTCCTTCCGGCGATGATCCGCAAGACCGACGCTGCCGCGCAAGGCGAGCCGCAACTAAGCAGTCAGTACCTCACTGTCATGGAGGTCGGCGGCGCCTACGCCCATCGCTTCTTCGGCCTGCTGGCGTTCCTCGAGTTGCGCACGCTGATCATCACCGATATCGATTCCGTTGCGCCCGGGGCCAAGAACAAGCGCGTGGCGGTTCGTGTGGCCGAGGGCACATTCACCAGCAATGCCTGTATCAAAAGCTGGTACGAGCCCGACGTGAGCCCAGCCCAGCTGCTCGACAAGTCGACCGAGGAGAAGACCGACGGCGGACGACGGCTCGCCTATCAGATCCCCGAGCAGGATGGCGGTCCATGTGCTCGCAGCTTTGAGGATGCCTTCATCCTCGCCAATCCAGAACTCTTCGATCTCGGCGAGGGCGACCAGGCGACGCTCGCCTATGAGCATGCGGCCGAACAGAAAAAGTCCAGCTTTGCGCTTGAACATGCGATCGTAAACACCGAGTGGCGGACGCCGCGCTACATCGGCGAAGGGTTGCGGTGGCTTGCCCAAGGCAATCCAGCGCCGACCCTCGGGCCAGACGCGATCGCCGCCGAGTTGGTCGCCGAAGTGATTGACGCGGCTGATGGGGCCCAGGTCGATGGCTGACGAAGAGACCGCCGCCGACGCGGCCGGCCGCCTTGCACTTGAGCGTGTCTATGCGTGCTTCGATGCCGGACAAAGCTTCCGGCTCGAGGCAGGCGCGGGCGCAGGCAAGACATATTCCCTAGAAAAGGCGCTGCGCCGCCTGATCGAACTTCGCGGTACGGAACTTGTGCGTAAGCGCCAACAGATTGGTTGCATCACGTTCACGAACGTGGCGAAGGATGAGATTATCGCGCGCGTTCAGGCCCACCCGGCGGTTCGGCCGGAGACCATTCACGGATTTTGTTGGTCAGTATTGCAGGACTTTCAGCCCCAGCTCCGCGCGATCGTGCCTGACTTGCCGGGATGGGGAGAACGTCTCGCCGATGCCGGGGTGGGGGGGCTAGGCGCGAGGAAGGTCAATTACGACCTCGGCTATCCCCGGGTGACGCCAGACGAGGTGTCATTGAAGCACGAAGACGTGCTGACGCTGATGACGGAGCTGCTGGCACGGCCCAAGTTTCGCTTAGTGCTAGCGAAGCGCTATCCCGTGCTGCTGATTGACGAATATCAGGACACCGATGCGGGCTTCGTAGAGGCTCTAAAGCAGCATTTCCTAGGTACGGGTACGGGGCCTATCATTGGCCTGTTCGGCGACCATTGGCAGAAGATCTACGGTGAGGGATGCGGTGCGGTCGAGCACGCAGCACTCGAGGTGATCGACAAAAACGCCAATTTCCGATCCGCCGAACCCATCGTCGCGGTGCTCAATCGCATGCGACCCGATCTCGAACAGATCCCCAGCGACCCGGATGCGCCGGGTGAGGCTCGAATCTTTCACACGAATGCATGGCCGGGCCAGCGCCGAACGGGCCAGGGCGGTGGTCACTGGACTGGCGACACGAGCCCCGAGGCGGCACGCGCCTATCTCGATCACCTGAAGCAGCGATTGTCGGATGAGGGCTGGGACTTTGCCGTCGAACGCACCAAGATCCTGATGCTCAGCCACAGCGTGCTGGCGAAGGAACAGGGCTATCCGACCATCCAGAGCATTTATGGCCAGTTCAACGATGCCTGGCTCAAGAAAGAAGACCCCCACATCAAATTTCTGGCCGACCAGCTCGAGCCAGCATGCGCGGCCTTTCAGGCGAAGCGCTATGGCGAGATGTTTGAGAGCCTAGGCGCCGGCAGGCCGTGCATCCGTCGGCATCACGACAAGGTCGCATGGACGCAGTCTCTCGAACAGCTTATCCAATTGCGAGCGACCGGCACGATCGGCGCCGTCATCGACCTCATCAAAGGCCAGGCTCACATGCATCTGCCCGAGGCGGTGCTGGACCGCGAGCAACGCTTGGCCGACGCCGGACCCGAACCGGTCGAAGGCGAGTCTCGGAGGATCGCCCAGCTGCGAAGGCTACGGGACGTCGCCTACACCGAGCTGATGGCGGTGGCTGCGTTCATCGATGGTCACACGCCCTTCGCCACCAAGCACGGCGTGAAGGGTGCGGAGTTCGAGAACGTGCTCGTCATCGTCGGCCGTGGCTGGAACAAGTATAATTTCGCGCAGATGCTGGAACGGCTCGACCCAGGCCCCCCGGCAGACAAGGTCGAATCCTTCGAGAGCAATCGCAACCTGTTCTACGTCGCGTGCTCCAGACCGAAGCGCCGATTGGCGCTGTTGTTCACCCAGATTCTAAGCGAGCTCGCGATGGCGAAGGTGACAGCTTTGTTCGGCGAGGCCAATGTGATCCCGCTTCCAGCAGATCCCGCGGGCGGGGCCGCGCCATGACCAAGGGAGAGGCACCACCGATGGTGACGATCGCTGCCTAAACGGACCACGATCTTAGCCAGATTTTCTCTTGGCTCGAAGCGGAGCCGCCGCGGGAGACAGCACCTCTCATCCCAACAACAGCATGATCGCGAAGAGACACAATGCCGGCGAGCTCATCGTCCTGAAGGCCGGCAACGACATCGCGGCTTTCGCGCTCGGCGCTTTCGATCTCATCGATATCTTTAAGACCAAGCCGCCGTTCAGACGGATCGGCATCGGCCGGACGCTGGCGCACTATTGAATCAGTCGAACTGCGGATACCGATAAGTAACCCCTTCCTATCCACTCATCACACGGGTGGGGTGATGTCGGCCCAGTAGATGACTTCTTCCAGGATATGCATGCTTTCGGGATTTTCCCAGCCCTCACGGTCGCTATCCCATCGCCCGATCACAGGGAGGTCAACCTCCCAGAGCAGCAAGCGACGGCCGTCTTTCCGGTCTTCCGGCAAAGTGCCGATCGGCTCCCAAGGGATGTGCTTGGCGGTGATCATGCAAGTTCCCTCGCTCGATTCCATTGGTCCCGCATTTAGCCCATCTTTGTGCAGGCACGAAACCCAGCTGGTTGCCAACCTGTCGGGTTTCGGCAGCCCGAGCAGCTTTTCGGTGCGCCTTCGGCTTATGACGCCAGACTTCGGTGCGTGAGCCGCCACTCGCTTGTGCGATGCTGGCACTGATTTAACATAAGATATATTATCAGTCTTTTATCGTTCTATTTCAAATACTTAGATTACTTGCTCATTCGCGGTCTCCGGCATCAACGCCCGTTGATCGTCCCCTCGATCGCCGCCAGACCCTTCATCAACGCCTCGAATTTCGGCGGCGCGGCCATGAACATCTCCGACATCGCGCCATAGTCCCGCTCAAGCTTCTCCCAAGTCGCGCCATCGGGCGACAGGCGCAGCGTTCCAACCACGGCGGTGTCATAGGAGGCCGACCTGTCCGCGAACATCAGGCTCTTGTTGTGCACGACCTGCTCGAGCAGATCGATCCGCCCCATCGCCTCGTTCGTGATGCCCGCCTGGTCGAGCATCAGCACGTCATAATAATGGCGCGACATGCCCTCGCGCAGCTTGCCGTTATGATGGAGCGCATGAAGGATCGTGACCTTTTCCCAGAAGGTCCGCGCAACGGCCAGCGTCGGCACCTCGGTCACCGGATCCGGCAGTTCCTCGGGAAAGTCTTCGGCCAGATAGGGCAAGATCGGTCGAAGCGCGAACGGTTCCGTGTCGCCGCGGGCGCCAAATTCCAGCTTGATGCGCGGCTTGATGTAACCGCTTTCATCCGCGCCGCCGTAATTCTCGCCATAGGCGAGCCCGTAACCCGAGGTGCGCGGATAGACGAAGAGCAGCGTCTGCTGGTCCTTGTCGTCGGGATCGAGCGCCAGGCTCCAGCCCTCGGCCGTGCCGAGAGCGACTTCGATTTCGCGCGCCAGGATCGGCATGGCGACCGTGGCGACATAAGCCTGTGCCGCCGCCTTGAGCGCCTTGGTCCGGCGCTCGCGCTCCTTGCCGGTAATGTCGCTGTCCATCGGCGAGGCGACTTCGCTGAGCAGCGGCGCCGCGCGGCTGATGGTGAGGTCGATATCTTCGGAGAAGCGCGCGATGATCCCATAGGCTTTCGACAGCGAGGTCCCGCCCTTGAAGGTCATGTGACCGGCGAGGTCGGGACACATGACGAGGCGGCGTAGCGTCCAGCAGACCCAGAAATCCTTCTCGATGATGATCGGCGTCAGATCCCGCCGCGCCGCCGCTTCATCGATAAAGGCGCGCCGATCCTCGGCTGGTCTGCGTGCGAACTCATCCATTGCGGGCGGCGCCGATCTTTAAGACGACGTCGCCCATCCATCCGGGCATCTCGGCCCTGGCCTGGGCGAGCATCCGCATGTCGCGATCATCGAGGCGGGCGGCGAAGTGCCGGATCTTGTCGCTATCGATATTGTCCTTCCCCAGATGCGCGAGCGCCTGCACGACCGCGTTGACCGAGTCCGGCGCATTGTCGAGCACCGGTGCGCGGCTGTGCTTGAGCGTCAGGCTGCGCCCGCCCGCTTGCCTGACCCGGGTGCGGCCGGTCGTGGCATAGCTGGCCCGGGCGGGAACCTGGGTCGATAGCCCGAGCCTGTTCGCCGCCGCCGCGCCCGACGGTGCGAGCTTGTCCCCGCTCTGCGTCGAGAGGGCCTTGGCGACATTGGCGGGATCGGGACTGAGCGCACCGAGCTTGTCATGCTGGCGCGGATAGTCATAAAGACCCCGGCCGATGCGCCGGATGTCGCCGGCGGTCACGAGGCGCGACAGCGCCATGTCGACCGACCCACGCGTCCCGAAGTCGACGAAGCTCTTGGGCGTGAACACCCAGCCGCGGCCCTTGCCGCGCACGCGCTTCATGATCCGATCGGCTACCGCAGACACTGGCTGTGCTCCTATCTGTTAGATAATAGCACGCTTTTTTCTAACAAGCTAGAAGCGCGTATCAGCGCCTAAATTCGCTATTTTCCAAGATATTTTGGCATCGCATCCAGATAGGATGCCAAGGCCACACAGGCAAGGTAGGCAAGCCGCCCGCGGGAGCGCCGGCCATCATCGTTCCCGATCCCGGTGAGGCGGTGGCCGCCCCTCGTCCGCACCTGTGGGCGGCGAAACGCCCTCCGGCTCGTTTCGGCGCTCCTGCGGCGGCCGTTCGGATTGCAGTATCTCCCGTGCGCGCGCGAGCCGCCGCGACACCGCCGGCGGCATCGCCGCCAGAAAGCCGGCGATTTCCTGCCCCAAGGCCCGATCTTCCGGTTTTCCGGTGGCGGCGAGCGCGACGGCGGCCTCGGCATAGGCGCCGCGGATCTGCTTCTGGCGCGCCAGCGCCATGACATCTTCCGGCCGGCGCTCCTGGTCGGCCGCACGCACGAAGCTTTGCGCCCGCAGTTCGTTGAGCTGCGCGAGATTGAGCCTGCGCCCCTCGGCCCCAAGCCGGGCATCGAGATGGAGCGCGGCTGACCGCACGCGCTTCTGGACATGACCGCGCGCCCGCCGGGGTGTCGCTTCCGCCGCGACACCGCGCGCGCGCAGCTCATGCGCGAAGGTCTCACGCATATGATGGAGATCCGCCTTGCGCGGATTGAAGCGGGTTCCGTCCGCCCCTTCGGTCGCCACCGTCAGATGGACGTGGGGATGATCGGTGTCGGTATGGAGCGCCAGCATATAGGCATGGTTCCCCTCGAACAGGATTCGCGCGAATGCCTGCGCCGCATCATGGAGCGTCTCGGCGTCGGTCGATCCCCCGGGCATCGACAGCACCAGCGACATCGACGTCGGCCGTTCCCGGCCATGTTCGTTCATGGCCTCGTCGAGCATCGCCCAGTCCTGAGCGATCGCCTTGAGCCGATCCGGCTCGGTGATAATCTCGCCCTCGCTCGATCGGACGGCGAGCTTCCCGTGGCGCGCCACATAGCCGAAATGCTCGGCGACATGATGAGCGCCATATTGCTTGCCGGAGACCTTCACCATCACCTCGGGCGCCTTGCGCACGATCCGCTCGAGCTTGGCGCGCGCCTCGCCCTGGCCCATCGACATCGGCCGGGCGGCCCCGCCCCCGCTTCCGCCCGGTTTGATCCGAACATAGGCGCCGCGCAGGGTCCGCTTGCCGCCTGCCGGCGGCCGCCAGGCCTCCATCAGGCTGGGAAGCGGGAGAACCCCCTCCTCCTCACGCATCGGCCATGTCCCAGTAGCGAAGATCGCCCTTGAGCGCGGCCCCGAGACCGGCGAGCGCATCGACGATCTCGGACCTAAAGCTTGCGACCCTGGCCGCTTCCCGCGCGACGTCGAGGCCGGATTCGACCATCACCGAGGCGTTGAGCGCGCGGGTCGCCTGGTTGAGGTTGATCCCGATCCGATTGAGCTCGCGCCACGCCTGCGCGACGGCCGCCCGCTCCTCGCGCGGCAAGGGCGCGTTTGCGCGCAAGCGCCGCGCCAGCAACGTGGTGATCCAGTCGGTACGCTTCATCCCCAGCACATCCGCCGCGCGGTCGAGCGCGGCGATCTCTTCCGGGATCAGCCGAACCTCGACCCGGCAGGTTGCGCGCTGGCGGGCGCGCGGCGCCTGATGCCCCTCCCCCGCCTCCATGGCCAAGGCGTCACCGATCAAGCGGCGCAGCAGCGCCGAGCGGCCGCCCGATACCGCCGCGAGCGCGGCGAAACGCTGGGCGACATCATCGTCGAGCCGAAAGGTGAGGACGGGCATGTCCCCAACGCTATTGTCATACATCCCCGGCGCCAAGCCTATCCGGCCCTTACCTTTACTCAACTCATCTTATAGTCTGCTTGGGCAGACTATTGTTCTTCGGCCAGCGAACCCCTCTCGAACACCGATCGTCCGCAGCAAGGGGCGGCGCCTTCGGCGCTGCCCCCGCCCATCGACACGAAAAGGGCCGCACCCCGAAGGGTACGGCCCAAACCATCGTGCAAGATAAACTACGAACGCGGAGGAGGCGGGTCAGTTGTTGGCAAGGCCTCGCTTCTCTCGCCGGTCGGACCGATCGACGAGGCAGCGACTTCACGCTCGCGGCCATCCTCGAAAATCACCGTGACCAAAGGCGCCAGCGGGAGCCACGCAGGGAAGCCGTCGACCAAGACCGGTAGTCTAGGAGATCGGATCGGCGCGGAGGGTTTGTCCGTGAGGCCCGATCGAACCGGATCGCGGTCGGTGGGGGCCAATGGCTGTGCCACAGGCGCCCGCGGAGGGACCGGCGCCGGGTGCGTCTGCTTGAGTTCGGCGATGAAGCGCGATCCTGCGGCGAGCGTTGCGCCGGCGTCGCCCCAGCTGGCGACATAGGCCTCGACCTCGGCAGGGTAGTCCCTCGCCGTCCGGTGCAGATCATAGAGAAGGCGAATAGGCGCAAACGGCAGGGCCGCCTTGAGATAGGCCGGCATGTCGCCATAGGCGGCATAGAGCGAGACGAACTGCTTGGATCGGCCGAGTGCCGCCGCGATCTCGACCTGGTTCATCCCGCCCTTCAGCATCCGGGCGATCGCATGGGCGAGCTCGACCGACGACAGATTGGCGCGCTGGTCGTTCTCGACGATCTGGTCGGCCAGCAGTTGCACTCCCTCGCCGACCGGCACGACGATCGCGGGGATCGTGGCAAGGCCCGCCAGCTGCGATGCGCGGAAGCGGCGCTCGCCCAGACGTATCCGGTGCATGCCGTTCGCGTCGGGCGGCGTAACCGTGATCGGCTGCAGCACGCCGCGCGACGCGATCGAGGCGGCCAGCTCGGCGAGCGCGTCATCGTCGAAGCTGCGCCGGGGATTGCCGGGGTCGGGCAGGATGCGCGCAAGTTCGATATCCTCGACCCGGCGCGCCCGTTCATGGTCGCCGACAAGAAGTCCGAACTCCTCGATGCGCTCGTCGAACTTGCCCATCAGGCGGCCGCGACCTCCTGGCTTGTCATGCGCCCCTCGATCTCGGCGAGCACCGCGCGGATCTCCTCGGCCGCCGCCTTGGCGCCGCTGCCGGTCTCCTGCCATACCGGACGATGATTTTCCGCGGCATGCTTGTAGGTCGGCCGCGCCTTGATGAAGGCCGGGAACATGAGCTTCTCGCCGACCGCATGCGCCAGCTTCACCGCATTCTCCATCTCGCGCCGGTCGAACGGATTGACCATCGAGGGGAGGAGCCCGAGGAAAGCGATCTTGCGGCCGGCGCGCGCGGCCTCGGCCTTGCGCAGCGCGGTCAGCAGCATCTTGGCGCATTCGACCGAATCCTCGGCAACCTGCACCGGCGCGATCACGGCATCGGCGACCGCCATCGCGCTCAAGGTGAGCTCGTCCCACTTGGGACCGGTATCGATAACGCAATAGTCGAAATGCGGGCGGAGCGCCGGGAAGCGGCCGATGAAGTCGCGCACATCCTGCGCCGCCTTGACCATCTGGAGACGGGGATCGGCACCGAGCACGGTTAGCCCGGCCTGCCCGTCGGCGCACAGGGCAGCGGCAGGATCGAACAGGTCGGCGGAAAATCCGCCTTGCCGCTCGGCGCCCAGGCGCCGCGTCGAGCTGCCCTGCGGGTCGAGATCGACGAAGGCGACGCGGCGCTCAGGCGGTTCAGCAAGATACCAGGCGAGATGACTGGCGAGGAAGGTCTTGCCGACCCCGCCCTTGAGCAGGCTGACGACGATCGTCTTCATGACCGCGGCACCTCAGCAATAGTCGTCAGGACCATCGCGCAGGTTGCGCTCATAATGATCGCGCGAGGACCAGTCGCCGCCACCCCCAATGCCGGGACCGGCATAGCGGAACAGATAGACGGTGAGGGCGAAGCAGCCGAACGCGAAGAGAAACGCGTGATCGGGATGCGCGGCGAAATATGCGGCCATGATAAGTCTCCTTGGAGCCAGTGAACGGGCAAGCGAACGGCGCCACTGGCGCCGGCCACGCGCAATCGCGCGACATCTCGGACCCGCGCCCTCCCCTCCCGCATTTGCGGATGCGGCGTCCGTTGCCCGCATAGTCTGCTCAAGCAGACTATGCGGGCCATCCCCCCGGTCGGGGGGATGGCTGCGCCGGATCAATATTCGTCGGCCAGCAGGATAGTGAGCACGCGCGTCGTGACCTCGGGGTTCGCGGCATCCGGCGAGCCATAGGCGAGCTCGAGATCGTAATAGTCGATCTTCCAGTAGAGGATCGCATCCTCGAACTCGAAGCGGCCGAAATCATGCTCGTCGATCGGATCGTTGTCGGGCGTGAAGCTGTCATAGTCGCGCACGATCCGGAGGATCTCCGCGCGGCGGCGAAAGCCGCGGAACAGGGCGACGTCGCCGATCAGCGCCGCAACGCCCGCAGTCATCACGATCTGGTTGCGGCCCGGGCTATGGATGGACCGGCGAAGCGCGTCATTGAGTTCGGCGACGCGGGCGATCCGCTCGGCCTGGCTCATCGCATTCGGGGAGGATTGGGACATGAGAACGCTCCTGATCTGTCCGGCCCCGCCCGCCGGGGCCTTCCGACAGGCGTGCCAAGGGCCGGCGGCAGAGCGCGGCCGCGCACCGGCAGGGTCGCAACGGCAGTGGAGAAGCCCGCAAAGCGGGCTTGCGCGGGCGCGCGCGCCGGCCAGGCAAGCCGACAGGAGGAAGGTCTTGGCGGGCGGGATCGCGAAGAGATGATCGCGGTGTCCTGATTCTCTGGCTCCGCGGAGAGCCCGGCGCTATCCTCCGCCCATCATGACGAGCAGCGCCACTCTCTTCCGCCTTGCCCCGGCCTGGACCGCGTCACTCCAGGCGATGCGGCTGCGCCAGATCCTCGTCCGATCGCAATGCCGCCGCTGCGGTGCGTTGATGCGCGAGGATGTCGATGCCCTGATCGGGCTCCATGGAGCAGGCGCCAGCCTCATCGACCGGCAGGCCCGATGCCGCATGGTCGGCTGCGACGGCGCGGCCTATTATCTCGCGGCGCGGGGCCATGACCGTCCCTGGCACATATTGCTGCACGATGAGCACCTGCGTGCGGGCCTGGCCAACTGCCCTCCAGCGCGCGGCGCGACCGGCCGGGCCATAGTTTGCGCGCAGGGTTGAGAAGTGCGAGCAGTCACGGCAGGGATCGTCACCCGAATGGGCTGAGACTTGGCACAAGGCTCAGGGCGAAGCCTAGAGCCCGGTCCGGCCGCGCCGGAGCCGCCATTCTCAGCGCATAGATGCAGAGAAATCCGACTTTCAGACGGCAACCGCCCGTCGCAGATTGCCAAGTGCAGAACACAATTTCTGCGATACCTTACGGAGCTGCTGAAGCCTCTCCGCCGCCTCGTTCTCTTCGATCACGAGCGTCGAACGATCAGCCTGCCGTGCCCGGATCGCGATCACACGAAAGATGGCGGCCCATCGACTGGTCCGTTCGACTGTCAGCTTCGCCTGGCCATGGGCGAGCATCGTGCGCAGCCCTTCCTGGTGCCGAAATTCCGCCAGCAGGCTCGCGACACCCTTTCCCTCCACGGAAAAGGGGCCGCCCTCATTGACGAGTGCAGCAAGGTCATCGAGCCGTTGCCCGACCAAATGCCGTAGCTTCACCGACTGTCCTCGTCCCGGCTGAGCGCTCAGATGCAGCAAAGTCTCGGTAACGGCCACCTCCACCGCGGCGAAGCATTGCAGACAGGCACCGCGCCAGGCGTTCACCTCCTGGGTGACGCGCGCCCACAGGGCATCATCGCCGGCATTCGCTATCGCAGCCTCAATCGTCATTATCGCAGCATAGTCGCGGCATCTGAACAATCGGTTCTCGTCTTCGGCGCAAGCCGCGAGCGAAGCGCGGGGAATAACCGGGAGCCGAGCGGCTCCCGGTCGAGCCGTCAGGCAAAGGGATCGAATTCGGTGACGATGGCGACGCTGCCGTCGGCGTCTTCGGCGGTGATAACCCCGTAATGCTGCCCGATCGCGATGACGAAGGTGACCATCATGAGGCTGCGCGAGAGGCTGAAGGCGTGGCGGCGAGCGATTGCGATGTCGGTGAACATGTCGAGGCTCCTTTGCGCGCCGGCGGGTTCGTCCCGCTCGACAGGCGCCCGATGTGTCCGGCCGGTGGCCGCGATCACTTTTTTGGCTGGAGGCCCAAAAAGCCGTAGCGAAGCGACCGGACCCCTTGCGGGTTGATCGCAAAAGGTCACCGGGTGGACCAAGGATCGCGCCGATTGAGAGCGGGCGAACCCGCCGGCCAGGAGGCCAGGTCCCCGCCGATGTCGCGCCCCACCCCTTGCCCTGCCTGCCGCTCCATCCAACGGGTCCGGATGACAGGCCGCCGCTTGTCGGTTAGCCCCGCCGGATGCTGTTCCCGCTCCTGCTTGCCGCCGCCGTGGTCCCCAATGATCAGACCTTCGCCTGCACACCGACGCGCGTCTGGGATGGCGATGGCCCGATCTGGTGCCGCGAGGGCGCCCATGTGCGGCTCGCCGGCATTGCCGCGCGCGAGATCGACAACAGCTGCCGCCCCGGCCAGCCCTGTCCGAGAGCAAGTGGCCCGGCCGCCCGCGATGCGTTGGTGCGCCTGCTTGGCGGACCGCGCGGCCAGACATCCACCGGGCATATTCGCGTGGCTGGCCCCACCATGCGCTGCGTCTCGACCGGCGAAGCCAAGGGCAACCGGACCGGCGCCTGGTGCAACGCGCCCGGCATCGGCGATCTCAGCTGCGCGATGATTGCGACCGGCACCGTGCTGCGCTGGGAGCGCTATGCCAAGGGGCGATGCCGATCCCGCTGATCCGCTTGGGACCATGCCGCGCCTGAACAGGATAAGAGGCCCGGCGGCGATGCCGCCGGGCCGCCCTGTCCGAGCTCAGAAGGGGATTTCATCGTCTTCGGGCTCGTTGCCGCCGCCGCTATTCTCGTTGGACTTGGCGCGGGTGAGGAAGGTCACCTCGTCGGCGATGATCTCGACGCCGTAGCGTTCGATATTCTCGCTGTCGGTCCAGCGGGTGTAGTGGATACGGCCCCGGACCATGACCTTCATACCCTTGTCGACATATTGCTCGACCGTCTTGCCGACGCCGTTGAAGCAGGTGATCCGGTGCCATTCGGTGTCCTCGAGGCGGCGATTGTTGTCGTCGCGCAGGATCTTGCCGTTGCTGTCGCGCTTCGGGCGCGAGGTGGCGAGGCTGAAATGGGTAATGCGGGTGCCGCCCTGGGTGGTGCGGGTTTCCGGCGTGCCACCGACATTGCCGGCGAGGATGACGAGGTTCTGCATGGCCTGAGTTCCTTCGATGTGGGTCCAAGGGACCGTCCCTTCGACTGATCCCCGGCCAAGGCGGACAGGACGGCCCATCCACCGGCAGCGCAGCGCCGGGGAACCCCGAGACAAGGGGTGGTGCGGGCAGCCGTGGCACACGGCAACTCGGCCCGATGGCTTGCGGGTTGGATGGGCCGGACGGCCGGCTTAGGGGTCAGATGAGGAGAAGGACGGTGCGTCGCTTGGGCCATGACCGGAGCCCACCCAGCGAAACCGCCGATATTGCCGGCTTTGCCGAGCACGCCGGTCCGGCATCTCGCGGACCTTACGCCCGTGCCTTATCTGCCCGTCCCTTGAGCCGCAGGACGGGATTGTAGATCCTTCGCATGGCCACTCGCGGGCTCGACACGACGTCCGTTGCACGATCACGCGGAGGGGGAAGAGGAGGTACGCAAGGTGGCGGCGCCTGGCGTGGCTGGCCTCAGGCAGGCCGCCACGGCATCGAGGAGCTGCCCGGTCTCGCAAAGCACGGCGCCGATGTCGCAGGCATAGCCACCTGCCACCAGCGCGTCGATCCGATGCACGGCATAGGCCGGGCCGAGGCTCTTGATGAAATCGGCCAGCGGACGACCGGGCGCCGGCAGGCCTAGCTGCCGCGCCTCGTCGAGGGCGCGGACAAGGTCATGACGGATATCGCGGGCCAGCGCATCGTCCGTCCAGCCATGACCCAAAAGATGCGCCTTCAAACCCAGTTCGCAGGAGATCGCGAGCAAGTGCAGTGCCGGCGCAAGCGCAATAGGCGCGCCAATCTGCGCGCCGCGATGAAATTCGCGCGCTCGATCGAGAAACACGGCTGCAAGCACCGGATCGCCGGGCGCCGCCAATCTTTCGATCGCGCGCCAGCGGCGCGGCGTCAGCTGGCGGAGCCAGGAGGGACCGGCCTGGTTGCGAAGATGCCGTAAGTAAGCGCCATCGGCTTCGTCCACATCGCGGCCTGTCGACCATAAGGACAGCAGCTTCGCCTTCCAGTGGCGGCCATGCGCGGCGCGGAAGGCAAGGAGCGCGCACGCACTGGCGCGATCGGGCATGAACATGATGCGGAACCTCCGAAGGGAACAAGGGACGCATCCGCCCCGCCCCCTCCCCTCCGGCACCGGAATCCGCGAGATTGAGAAAAGCCGGCCGCCGAAGCGGCCGGCACGGCGGTCAGCCGCGAGATAAAGCCGCCGGCGGCGTTCCGAGCGGTCCGCGGCGATCGACGACATGGATGCCGCGCGCCTTGGCCTCGACCACCAGCCTTTCGGTGACGCCGTTGCCCTGGAAGGCAATGACGTAGCGCGGCTTGACCGAGAGCATCTGCTCGTTGCGCCGGAAGCCGGCACGATCGCCAAGCTTGCGATCAAGGCCGAACCGCAGCTGCTGGATGCCGTTCTGCTCGGCCCAGGATGCTGCAAGACGCTCGATGCCCTTCATGTCGCCGCCATGGACGAGATACATGTCGCCCACACGTTCGCGCACGGCCTTGAGGGTCCGCAGCAGATTGTCGGCAAACTGCTTGGCCTCGTCGTCGCTGGCGAAGCGAAGGCGCCCGCCGGCGAAGACCACGGGCGTGCCATGGACCATATTGGCATCGCGC
The DNA here is from genome assembly GCF_900182875.1 of Novosphingobium panipatense. Lineage (NCBI taxonomy): Bacteria > Pseudomonadati > Pseudomonadota > Alphaproteobacteria > Sphingomonadales > Sphingomonadaceae > Novosphingobium > Novosphingobium panipatense. The sequence goes on along the minus strand of NZ_FXUI01000018.1, from coordinate 8,132 downwards.
ACCCGCTCGCGCCGCGCCTGCAAATAGGCCCGGCCATCGACGATCGCAGCGGTCGTGCCGAGCGAGATGCGGTTGCCGGTCGCGGGCACCCAGGAGCGGCCGGTCTCATGCAGATAGTGGCGCGCCGCGGTGTCGCGCATCCCCTCATAGGCCTGGGCGGACTGCTCGACCTTGCGGGCGAGATCGATCTTGTCCTCGAGATCAGCGGTCGCGATCTCCGATCCGTCCTGCTCGGCGAGCAGGAGCCGGATCTCGTCGGTCAGGCGGTCGATCAGCTGATGCTTCTTGGCGGCCGCGCGGTGGAAGAGATTGACGAAGCCCCAGCCCAGATCCTCGATGTCGCGTTCGAGCGCGGTGAAGGGGAAGAGCGCGAAGAGATCGCTCCAGATGGCGCTGACGGTCTGTTCGAGCGCTTCGGCCGGCGGCGGCGCTTCCATCGAGCGTTGGTCGCCCATCAGGTCGAGATGGCCGAGTTCGAGTGCTTGGAGCACTGCTGAAAGGGAGCTGGTCATGAGGGATTGCCTTTCCGTGTCGCAGGGCCGGCGGCCTTCCCGCCGGATGCGCACCCTCCGGGCCATCGAAAAAGCGGCGGCGGCACCGCCGGGCAACGCCCAAGGGGAACCCGATAAGGTCCGGGTGGTGCGGGCAGGCGCGCCTCGGCGCGCCAACACGGCCGGAGCGTTCGGGTTGCCGCCGCCAGCGCGATGGCCCATGTGCCGCATCCTCTGGCGAAAGGCGCGAAGGCGCTGTCGCGTCAGGCATTCATGACGCAGAGGACCTTAAGAAGGGCACCCGCAACCCGATCTCCCGATACGCACAGGACGGCATGAAAGCGCGTCGCATCGGAAGAGCCCGGCCGTCAGGCCTTCGACCGTGAGGCCAGATCTTGGGCCGCGTCGCGCTTGGCGGCTGCCGCCTTGCGTTCCGAATAGCGGTCCACGAGTTGATCGGCATGGCGACGTGTCAGCACCGTGAAGCGCACCAGCTCCTCCATGACGTCGACGATCCGGTCATAATAGCTTGAGGCACTGAGACGGCCGTCCTCGTCGAACTCCTTGAACGCCATAGCAATGCTCGACTGGTTGGGGATGGTGAACATGCGCATCCACCGCCCGAGCAGCCGCAACGTGTTGACCGCGTTGAACGACTGCGATCCGCCCGAAACCTGCATGACGGCCAGGGTCCGGCCCTGGGTCGGACGCATGCCGCCGAATTCGAGCGGCAAATGGTCGATCTGCGCTTTCATGATGCCGGTGATCTGGCCGTGCCGTTCGGGACTGCACCAGACCATGCCCTCGGACCAAAGCGCATGCTCGCGAAGCTCATGCACCGCCGGGTGATCATCGTCCTTGATCTGGTCGGGGAGCGGGAGATCGGCCGGATCGAAGATCCGCACTTCGGCGCCGAAGAGGATGAGCAGCCGGGCCGCTTCCTCGACCGCGAAGCGACTGAACGACCGCTCGCGCAGCGAGCCGTAGAGGAGGAGGATGCGAGGTTTCGGCTCAAGCGCGCCGAGCCCGGCGGCGAGATCGGGCCGGATCATTGCACGGTCCAGCGCGGGCATGTGATCGGGTTCGGGAAGGATACGAAGACGCGACATCAGGCAATCCATTTGTACAAAAGGGCGGCGCTCGCCGGGCATAGCGATCGGAACTCGGCCGATTGCGCGATGACGGCAGGAACGTCGGTCCGTTCGGCTGTTTCATAGCCGTGACGGCGAAAGAAAGGCTCGGCGGTCGTGGTGAGCAGGTACAGGCTAGTCGCGCCCTCATCAGCTGCAGCGCGTTCGACTGCCGTGAGAATGGCACCGCCCAATCCGCATCCGCGCCGATCGGCCTTCACGACCAGCGAGCGCAGCAGGCGGTCGGAGCCGTCGCCTTCGATCCCGCCATAGCCGACAAGGCCAACATCATCCTCGAACCGAAAGAAGCGGCGTCCCGCCTCGGCGAGATCACTGGCAGGCAGACCCGCCGCGCTCAGCTCCGCCATCAGGTCGGAAAGCGACCTGGAATCCAGCAGTGTAGCGATCATGCAGGAACGCGTTGCTCGTACCAGGGCCGCGTCTTCTTGACGATGCTGACGACAGACAGCATTACCGGCACCTCGACCAGCACGCCCACCACGGTCGCGAGCGCGGCCCCGGAATTGAGGCCGAACAGGCTGATCGCGGCTGCAACCGCGAGCTCGAAGAAATTGGACGCGCCGATCAGCGCGGCCGGAGCGGCGACGCACCAGGCCACGCCGAAGCGCCGGCTGAGCCAATAGGCCAGGCCCGCATTGAAGTAGACCTGGATGAGGATGGGAATGGCAATCAGTGCGATGACCAGCGGATGAGCCAGGATCGCCGGGCCCTGGAAGCCGAACAGGAGGACGAGCGTCGTCAGCAGCGCAACCAGCGACACCGGCCCAAGCGTTGCCAGCAGCCGATCGAGCGCCGGCTGCCCGCCTGACGATAGCAACGCCCGACGAATGATCTGCGCGACGATGACGGGCACGACGATATAGAGCAGGACCGAGATGAGCAGCGTGTCCCAGGGCACTGTGATCGAGGCGACCCCGAGCAGCAGTCCGACCAGCGGTGCGAAGGCGAAGACCATGATCACGTCGTTGAGCGCCACCTGGCTCAGCGTATAGGTCGGCTCGCCGTCGCACAGGTTCGACCAGACGAACACCATCGCCGTGCAGGGGGCGGCGGCGAGCAGGATGAGCCCGGCGATATAGGCGTTGATCTCGCCCTGCGGCAGCAGCGGCCGGAAGAGCCATCCCAGGAACAGCGTGCCGAGCAGCGCCATTGAAAAGGGCTTCACCGCCCAGTTGATGAAGAGGGTGACGCCGACGCCCTTCCAGTGTTGGCGAACCGACCCCAACGCGCCGAGGTCGATCTTGAGCAGCATGGGGACGATCATCAGCCAGATCAGCACAGCCACGACCAGGTTCACGCGCGCGATCTCAGCCGATGCGATGGCTGCGAACAGATTCGGCAGCGAATAGCCGAGCGCGATGCCGACAGCGATGCAGAGCGCCACCCAGACGCTCAAATAGCGTTCGAAGCTGTTGATCGCCGGCTTGGGTCGTGCCGCAACGGTCGCGTTCACGCCCCGATCCTCTTGCCGGCGGCGTCGATGACCTGCTCGCCATCTTCCTTGGTGAAAGCCCCGCGCTGGGCGGACGGGAGAAGATCGAGCACCTCTTCCGATGGACGGCAGAGTTTCACGCCGAGCGGCGACACAACGATTGGCCGGTTGATGAGGATCGGATGTTCGATCATCGCATCAATGAGCTGGTCATCGCTGAGCGTCGGATCGGCAAGACCCAGCTCGGCGAAGGGCGTGCCCTTCTCGCGGAGCAACTGGCGTGCGCTGATGCCCATGCGGGCGATGAGCGAAACCAGGCGCGGGCGGTTGGGCGGCGTCTTGAGATATTCGATCACATGCGGCTCGATCCCGGCGTTGCGGATCATCGCCAGCGTGTTGCGCGACGTCCCACACTCGGGATTGTGATAGATGACGATATCGATTGCGGCATTGCTCATGCGCTGGGTGCCTTTTCGCTTGGGAGGTCGGCGCGGCCCTGTTCCTTGCCGATCCGGTTCAGCCGGTTCTGTAGACTCATCTTGTCGAGGCCTTCGAACGGCAGGTTGGTGAACAGCGAGATGCGATTGAACAGCATCCTGTAAGTATCGAAGAAGGCCGCGTGCTGCACCGTTTCGCTGTCCTCGATAGCGGCCGGATCGGGCACCCCCCAATTGGCGGTCAGCGGCTGCCCCGGCCAAACCGGGCAAAGCTCATTGGCGGCATTGTCGCAAACGGTGAACACGAAATCCAAGGACGGCGCATCGGGGCCGGAAAACTCTTCCCAGCTCTTCGAGCGGAACCGGCTTGCGTCGTAGTTCAGCTTCTCCAAGAGATGAATGGTGAACGGATGGACCTCGCCCTTGGGCTGGCTGCCGGCGCTGAACGATTTGAAACGGCCTAGCCCCTCACGGCTGAGGATCGCCTCGGCCATGATGGAACGGGCGGAATTGCCCGTGCAAAGAAACAGTACGTTCAACAGGCGATCCGTCATGTTGATGTCCTTTCAGGCAGCACGACAGGCAAGCAGTTCATCCGCAAGTGGATGGCAGAGCTCGGCCCGGCCACCACAGCAGTCCTTGACGAGGAACAGCATCACGGAGCGTAGCGCATCGAGATCGGCGCGGTAGTTGATGATCCGGCTGCGCCGCTCGGATGTGACCAGGCCGGCACGCGCCAGGGTCGCCAAATGCACCGACATCGTGTTCTGCGGGACATCCAGCGCCTTGGCGACCTCGCCGGCGGGAAGGCCTTCGGGTTCGTGACGCACCAGAAGGCGGAAGGCGTCGAGGCGCGTGGCTTGGGCAAGCGCGCCCAACGCGACGATGACAGATTCGTTATCCATATATCCACGATAGCGGATATATGGATATAGTGCAATCGGCGACATGGCGAGATCAAGCAGCCGCCTGCTCGTCCAGATCATCCTCGCAAGCGAGATCGGTTGCCCGCAGCAGAAACCCGGCGGCTTCCTCGGCTCGCGCAGCCGCCGTCAGCAATGCGCGATTATCCTTGCGCAAAATGGCGAGCCAGGATCCGATATAAGCCGCGTGGTCGTCGAGATGGGTGGTTGGGAGACCCACATCGGCGCCAACCAGCGCTGCTGTCAGTTCGGCGACCAACTCCTCGAACGCATATGCCTGATCGCCGAAGCGCTTCCCGAACGATCGGGCAAGCCGGGCTGGATGGCCTGTCCAGTGGCCGGCCTCATGCGCAATGGTGGCTGCCCAGGCGGCGCGCGTGTCGAATTGCTCGACCGGCGGCATGGTGATGACGTCCGCGCGCAGATCATAATAAGCACGATCGCCGCCGCATCGCAGCCGCGCGGGCAGCCGATCGACGAAGCGCTCCGCCCGCGGACCGAGCCGGTCGCCCGGCGGGACGAGGGAGAGGGCTTCGGGATAGAAATCGCCCGGCAGTGTATCGATCTGATCGGCATTGAAGACCGCATAGGACCGCATGACCCGGCGCTGCTCATCGACGAGCTCACCCGGACGTTCGTAGGAATCGACCTTCTTCGAATAGGCTTTGTAGAAGATCGCAAATTGCGACTGCTCACCGGCACGGACCTGCCCGCCGAGGCTTTGTGCTTGCCGATAGGTCATCCAGTAGCGGGACCGATAGCCGCACTGCTCGGCGGCCAGCCATAGCCAAAAGGTGTTCATGCCGCGATAGGGCTCGCCATTGGCGCGCAGCGGGCGCCCTTGCGCGGCGCATGATCGCCAGGGCCGTACCCAGGGACGCACACCGGCCTCGAGCCGGTCGATGATGGCGCGCGTGATGGTCTCGGCCGGCGAGGGCCGGCCCGATGATTGGGTCATGGTGGATACTCCGCGAAAGAGCGGCTGTCTCAGCGCCGCCGATGAAGGGCGGCGGGCGACACGAAAGCGCCGCCCGCCGTTAGGCGTTCGCCTCAGGCGGCCTGTTCGAAGTCGCCAGCATCGCCATCGGGGGCGATCTCCCCTGCCCCGCCGTCGCTGTCGTCTTCATCGCTGAGGAAAGCGGAATAGCTCCGGAAGCTTTCGGGCTTTTCGATCGCGCCGAACCGCATCTCGTCGGGCAGCCAGGAGAGCGCCTTTTCCCGGACTTCGGCCTCGACGATGCCCTGCCCCGAACAGAGCGCAGCGCAGGCATTGGCAAGGTCACCCTTCTTGGCGTCCTTGTATCGGCCGCGCAGCACCGGCCCGCCGATCTCGTCGAGCGCTTCGAGCATGACGTCCTTCTTCACCCGCCCGAAAAAGTTCTGGGCATCGGGCCGCCACCATTGCGCGACATCAATGTCGAGCAGCCGTCCGAGATGATCGTGGAAGCCGTTGCGGCGCCCGCCATCGTCGACGTTGAGTGTCGGCTCCAGCGTCTGCGCCATGACATGGGCGAGCCAATCGGCGCGCGCCTGTTCATCCAGTTGCCGGAAGGCATCGAAGCGGGACGACAGCGTGTTCCCGCCTGCCCAGCTCACATCGAGCGCCTGGCGCTGTTCGGTCAGGACATTGCTCGCCGCGCTACCTTCATCGCGGAAGCTGACGATCGGGAAGCTCGCGGCGGCGGCCTGCAACGTCGCGTGGTCCCGGACATAGCTGCTGGCGAACACCGTCCGGTGCGCCATCAGGAATATCGTGAGATCGAGCGCGAACCCGGCATCCGAGGCGACATGGGCTGCCAGGATCTGCCGGCGCTGGGTCGCGAGTTCGTCAACCAGCGTCGCGCTGAGCCGGGAGGCCGCGACCTTGCCGGACGGTGCTTCGGGTTCTGCATCCTCGCCCGCCTGCCGGATGGCGCGCTCGCTGAACATGCGGCTGTGCACCCGCGGACTGCCATCGGGCGCCAGATAGATGAAGGTGCCCAGCTGGTCCTTGATCGCATCATCGACCATCGTGCGCGACGCCTCGATCGTATCGAGTTCCCGCTCGATGTCGGCGAGACGCGCCGAAGCCGCCTCGGCCTCGGGCGTGCCGTCCTCGAGTTCGGTCTCAAGTTCGCGGATGAGCGCGTCGCCCTCATCCGAGAGACTATCGACGCGCTCCTGCTCGTCCCCGCTCAATTCGCGCAGCGGCGGATGATATTCGTGGAGCTGGCACTCCGTATCATAGGGCACATGCGTCGCGAGAACCGGCGTCACGAACGCCAGCTTCTGTTCGGCAGCGAGCGCTTCCGCGGCCGCTTCAAGCTTCTGGGCGGCCAGCTGCTCGATGAGCTCCACGTCGATCCAGCTCTCGTCCACATCTTCACCGAACAGGTCGCGCTCGATCCGGCCGCCCGCGCCGACATAGGCCTCGCGGCCGACGAACCGTGCCTTGGCGTCGGTCGCCTTGACCGTTCCGTTGAGGAGCGCACGGCGGATATTGTCGGGATTGTCGCCATAATAGGACCGGCTCATGCTCTCGAACACGCGCGCCTGGCGATCGACGTCGGGCGTGACGGCATAAGCCTGGGCGACCCCCAGCGTGATCTCGCCCGCCGCCAGCGCCGCGAATACGAGAGGAGCCAGTTCGGCAAGCCGTACCCGCTGCTCAACGAAGCGGGTCGTGACGCCGAAACGTTTCGCCACATCCTCGGCACTCGCGCCCTTGTCGAGGAAGTGCTTGAAAGCCGAGCACTCATCCGCCGGGTTCATCGCGACGCGGTGGAAATTCTCGGCAAGGCTCGCTTCGGCCGATCCAGCATCATCCTCGAGCACCAGCACCTGAACCTCATGGTCCCCGGCAAGCCGACCTGAATCGATCAGCCGCTGGAGCGCCCGCAAGCGGCGGCCACCCGCCTTGACGGTGAAATGTCCTGCCTTCTTGAGCGGCGTGACCACGAGATTCTGCAACAGGCCATGCGCGGCGATATTGTCGGCGAGGCTGTCGAGGTCGGCATCGCGATTGGATTTGCGGACATTGTCCTTCGAGAGCGAGAGGTTCTTGACCTTCACGGACTGGATCATCGGTTGTCTCCTTCGAGGGTTGCGCCGACCTCGTCGGCCGGCTTGAGCCACTCAGGCCCACCCGGCCGAAGGCCCCCTCCCCTCTCTTCGGTCGCTTGGCGCGGCCGCGGGTCAGTCCGTGATCCTGGCGAGGATCTCGAGGGCGCGGCTCGGGGGAACGAACAGCCGCGTGCGGTGCTGGATGATCTCGGTGAAGCAGCCCGCCGCCTTGAGATGCGGCAGCGCCTCGGGCTTCCAGTCCAGCAATTCGAGGCGTTGATCGCCGGCGACCAAGGCGCGCTTCAGCCGCAGCGCTCCGATCGGCATGATCTCGCCCGAGGTGCGGACGTGCTCGACCCGCGCGCCGAGGTCGATCTCGACATGGGCCGCGATGCCGAATGCGCTGGCAATCCGCTCAACCAGCGGCGCCGGAATAAGACGCCCGAGAAGCGACTGGCCGTCATCGCTCGTCAGCCGCCAGACCTGGACATGATCGTCGGGCAGCTTGCCCCACACCGGAAGCAGCAGGCCAGTGACCAGATAGATGATCTGCGTGCGCGTCTGCGCCGCCATTGCGTCGCATTCGGCCTGCCAGGCTTCGTCGAAGCTCGCCCGGTCCACGTCGGTCCAATGGGTTTCGGCGAAGAGGTCCTGCC
>NZ_FXUI01000017.1:0-55525 GCF_900182875.1 Novosphingobium panipatense | reverse complement strand
GTGAACGATATTCCTGTGCGCATGCGCCAGACTCGCATGCGAACGCAACAAAGGGAATCCCGAACCGGACTCTTATGTCAGGCGGAAACCACTAGGAACAAGCGATTGCACAAGGACGGCAGCCGCAGTTACGAACAAGTTAATCTGAAGTTCTTTCATTCCCTCTCCCCTCGCCGCATTTTCTTATTCTAAGAATTACTTCTGTTGAGATAGATACTCCTGCAGAAAGTCGAGACGATCATTGCCCCAGAATATTTGATCGTCGACAAACATTAACGGCGCGCCGAAGACTCCCCGCTGATAGGCTAGGCTGCGAGCCTTGCGATATTCATTCTGGCCAAGTGAAGAGTCCACGAAGGCTGTCAACGCCTCTGGATCGAGTCCAGCTTCTGTTGCACAGGCGCGCAGTTCTTCGCGGTCGCTTGGGTCGATTCCCTGCCCCCAGATCAGATTGTAAGCGGCAGCGACGTATGCTTCCGCTTTGCCCTGCTCGCGCGCGTAGAGCGTGGCGCAGTTCCAGTCCTTGCAGGCAAAGCTGGCCGGAAAACGCAAGGGAGCGTCATATTTGTGGGCCCACCGGTTGAGGTCCGCCATCATCACCTTGATTTTCGGAACCACCTCGCGATTGGACGGGCCGTAGTTCCCCGCCGCAATCTTCGCCTCGGGGATATCGATCGGCCAATATTGGAGTTCGCAACCGGCCTTGCGGGCTATTTCCGGGAGCTTCAGCTGCGCGAGGTAACTGAAGGGACTGATGAAGTCGAAATAGAAGTCGATCTTGCGGCTCATCGTGCGGTCCCGAAGCCGACGAGCTTCTCGTAACTGTCCCAGAAGCCGACAATGGCGCCTTCGGTGACAAGGTGGTCGGCATCCTCGGCGCGGCCACCGCCCATCGCGATGAACGAGGTGGCCTGCTGTTCGCCGACAATGGCGTTCTGGACGATTTCCACCGCTTCGCCGTCTTCCATCGAGATCAGGCCGGCCGGACCGATCAGGTTGGTCTGCTTGCGCCGGATTGCCTGCATTTCTGCATCGTCGTCGGCGTAACCGAAGTGGGTCCAGACCAGCTCGAACGCTTCCTGTCCCTTTGGCACGATTTGCCGCACGGCGAGCGTGTTCTGAATCTGCTGGAGGACCAGGTTCGGGAAAACCGCGAGGATAACCAGGGTAATGCCGTCATCGAATTCCTGGCGGCCCTTGAGCAGCGACATGTCCTGAAGCTTGAACTCGGTATCGAAAGTCCTGGAATCGCCATAGGCCTGTTTGTCGGCGGCATCGTCGTTGCTGGCGGCGATGGAATAAAGGAGCGAATGCCGCTTCTCGCTGTCCATCAGTGACTTGCCGGTCTGGGTCGATCGGTAGAGCCCGAACGTATTGTGGAACAGGTGCAGAAGGCTGGCGTGATAGGGATCGCGGGTATTCTCGGCATAGAGCTTCCAGTTGCCGTGAACATATTGCCGCTGATCGCCCAGAACCTTGATCGGCTTGTGCATGATCCGTTTGATATGCTCGACAACCAGCGGGCCGAGGAAATCGTTCAGTGGCACCACGCTTTGAGAAAAGCTGGCGAAGACAAGCCCGCCGACGATCCCGACGCGCAACTGCTTGAGGCCATGCTGTTTCATGTCGAAATCGCCGGGCATTCCGCCCTGGCCCTTGAGACCGCGGCGGAACGGCACCCCGATCAGATTGCCGGCGAGGTCATAGGCCCATTGGTGGTAAACACATTCGAGATTGGGGCGATTGCCGCGCAGTTCGCGGCATACCAGTGCCCCGCGATGAGCGCAGCGATTGACCACGACATGAACGGCGCCATCAGCGGCCCTGGTGACGATGACCGGGGTTTCTCCGATGAAGGTTGATTTGAAATCGCCAGCCTCGGGCACTTCTGCCTCGAGCGCGACGAAGGACCAGGCCTCGCCCTGGAAGATCTTTTCCTGCTCGCGCGCGTGATACTCCGGATCGGTGAAAACCCGGTAGGGAACCCGGCGACCAGTTCCGTTTGCGGTTCTCGAGGTATTTTCGTCTGGCAGAGCTGTGTCGGTCATGATCAAAATCCTGGTCGCGAACTAAATCGGGCGAACCATCATCGTGTCGATGAGGTTGGTATCGAAAACGGCGATCTTCGAACGAAACAAGGGGCGCTCGCCCGACAAGTCGATCTCGTCTATATACTTGCCCGAATTGTAGATTGTTGTGTGTCCGTCAGTACGGGTCATAAGGACCGCATAATTGGTTTGCGTCTTTGCAAGTGCTCCCGTTGTGGAAACCATCCGGGTCGGACCGAGAATATGACGGTAGGCATGCACCGGGAAGATATTGGCTTTGCGCAGTGAAACAATGCGATCCACAAGCATTCCGCGGCTGTCGCAATAGATCGCCGCTGAATCCATGTTTCGCTCGAAGTTCTCGCGCGAGATCACGGTATAAACGCAGTCCGAAACAAAGAGTTCGGGCCACTCTTCCAAGCGATCATCGTCAATGAGTTCGGCGTAGAGCGCGTTGAGCTCGGAAGTGAGCTGCTGCAGCTCATAGCGGGAAGGGGTGTCGAGGAGCATTCAGGCGCTCTCTTTCGGTTGATCGATGCACACCCAGCCGTCTTCGATCGTGACGGGGTATGTCTTGATGGGGATCTGGCAGGGAAAGGCCTTGGCAGCTCCGGTGGCGATGTCGAACGAACCACCGTGAAACGGGCACTCGATAATTGTGCCGTCCTGGTAGCCATCGGTCAGCATGGCATTGCCATGGGTGCAAAGATTGTCGGTGACGAACACTTCGCCATCGACGTTGTAGACTGCAAGCGCAGGCATTTTTTCCTGGTAGACCGCGACCGGTTCACCGTCCTTGACGGAGGCTACTTGGCAAAGGCGCAATTTGTTCGACATGGCGTCTGGCAATTCCAATCTAGGTTATGGACCGGCGATCAAATGGATGATCAGCCGAGGGGAATATCCATTCCGTAGCCCGCGGCTTCGTTGCCGTGACCGAATATATCGCGGGTGTAGTATTCCTGCTGGCTTGGGGCCTTGCGGGCACCCCAGCCGAACTCCCACAGCCAGCCCGACGGGTTGGCGCAGTAGAAGGTCAGCGCCTGGTCGTTTGCATGCTTGCCGAGCTGGAGCGCGACGTCGATCTTGCGCGCCCGCACAATGTCGTGCGCGAGGCCGAGATCGTCGAGGTCGGTATATTCGAACATCAGGTGGTTGATGCGCTTTTCCATCGGGCCAAGCCCGAAAGCGACCGAATGCTGCCGCTCGTTGCAGTGCATGAAGTACGGCTGCGCCACCATCCCGTTGGGCAGCTGCAGGTGATACTCGACCGACCCGCGCAGCCCCAGCAGTCCGTAGAACGCCGCCGCCGCGGGAACATCGTCCTGACGCAGGATGCAATGCCCGATTCCTTCCGATCCGGTCACGAACTTTCCGTACATGGGGCGCCCAGGATGGAAAGGCTTGTGGGTGTCGACTTGCGGCCCGTAAAAAATTTCGGTGGGGTTCCCACCCGGATCAGCCAGCTTGGCAAGACCGAGCACGCGCCGCTCCCGAGCTTCGGCCTCGCTTGCCACCGTCAAGGAGATTCCGGCGGCGGTCAGCTTTGCCACCATGGCGTCGAATTCCACCGGATCGGCAACGCGCCAGCCCAGATAGGCAAGATCGTCGGAGTCGGAGGCATGCAACACGATGCGATGATGCCACTGGTCCATGCGCAGGTAGAGGCGGTCGCCTTCGCCCTCGTCGACAATCTCCATGCCGGCCACTTCGGCAGCATAACTGCGCCATGCATCGAGATTTGTTACGGTCAACCCGAGGTAACCGAGTTCCGTGACTGCTACCATTTGCCTTCTCTCCCAAGACGCGGCCCGCGTCGCGCGGGACCGTCATCACCGAATTGTGTTGTAGTCGGGCTTACCCGACCGACTCGACCTATTTAGTCGATAATTCTCCATGGTGCAATACGTTGCACCGGGAAATTTGTTGGTGTAGGAATGCGCAGCAGAACGTCAAACCAGCGATTCGCCCGTGATGGGCGGCGGCGCGGGGCAGCGTTTGGGAGCACCGCCAAGGTGCCCGGTCATCCAGCGACAGCCGACCGATCCGGCTTTCGCATCTTGGGAGTGGAGCGTTATGGAAGCCGCAGAAAAGCGCGTCGGTCGGATTGCCGATTTGCAAGCGATCAAACGGCGACTGAAGTCGTGGCTCGTGAAAGACCAGGCTAGGGGAATCTTCCAGATCGACCGCGCCGCCTTCACCGATGCCGAGCTGTTCGATATCGAGATGAAGTATATTTTCGAGCGCAACTGGATTTTTCTCGCGCATGAAAGTCAGGTCGCCAAGCCCCACGATTTCCTGACGACCAAGATCGGACGGACGCCCGTCATCATCACTCGGGACAGGACGGGCACTGTCTGCGGATTGGTCAACGCCTGCGCCCACCGCGGCGCCAAGGTCTGCCGCGAAAAGGCCGGCAACAAGAAGAATTTCATGTGCCCCTTCCACGGCTGGACCTACTCGTCTGCAGGGGACCTTCTCGACGTCACCGAAGAAGGGGCGGGGGGTTATGCGCCTGGCTTCGACCGCGCCGATTTCGGACTTCCCAGGATCGCCCGTCTGGAAATTTACCGCGGCTTCATCTTCGGCAGCCTGTCTCCCGATGTCTTGCCACTCGAGGAATATCTGGCCGGCTCGAAGGCGTTCATCGATCTGTTGGTCGACCAGTCTCAGCAAGGCGAAATGGAGGTGCTGCCGGGCGCTACGCGGTACCGCTATCGCGGCAACTGGAAGATGCAGGTGGAAAACGGTCTGGACGGGTATCACGTCGGAACGGTCCACGCCAATTACTTCATGACGGTGATGCGTCGGGTCGAGGGGGCCTCCAAGAACGACACCAAGGCGATCGACTTTTCAAATTTCAACCGGCAGGACGGCGGATCTTTTTCCTTCCATAACGGGCATTCAGTGCTCTGGGCCGACTACGCCAATTTCCGGGATCGGCCGAATTTCGAGGCCCTCGACTGGATCGAGGAAACCCATGGCGAGGAGAAGGCGCTGTGGATGAACAAACGCATCCGGAATCTTCAGCTGTTCCCCAACGTCTTCCTGATGGATCAGACCAGCACCCAGATCAGGATCATCCAGCCGATCTCCGTCGACGAGACCGAAGTCACGACCTATTGCATCGCTCCGGTGGGTGAAAGCGCCTCGGCACGGGCCCTGAGGATCCGGCAATACGAGGACTTCTTCAATGCCAGCGGCATGGCGACGCCGGACGATCTGACCGAATTCAACAACTGTCAGGCCGGGTTTGGTGCCGGCGAAGGCCGGATGAACGACATGTCGCGCGGTGCGACCCGGTGGGAGAAAGACGCCGGTCAATTCGGCGCGGGTCTCGCCGTGGATGCGGTGATGAGCAGCCCGGCGGTGGCCGACGAGGGACTTTATGTCGCAATCCACGACGAATGGATCAGCCGGATGAACACCGCAATCGACCAGGAGACTGCAGAACTTATTGCCAAGGGCGACCTGGAGTTGGCGCGATGACGGCTGCCGATACGCAATGGCTTGCCGTTCACCGTTTTCTTGGCCGCGAGGCAGTAGCGCTCGACGACAAGGACTGGGACACATGGCTGTCGCTCTATGCCGAAGACGCGGAATACTGGGCGCCGGCGTGGGATGACCGCGAGCGCCTGACCGCCGATCCGCAGCGCGAAATCTCGCTGATCTATTATCACAATCGCGGCGGCCTGGAGGATCGGGTTTTCCGCATTCGCACCGGGCGGTCCTCGGCAAGCACGCCCGGGCCGCGCACTTCGCACGTGTTCACGCTGCTATCGACGGAAGAAGGCGATGGCCTGGTGCGGGCGCGCACATCGTGGACGGTGACATCCGTGCTCGATGGGGCGGTAACCGTCTACAGCGGATCGGCCTTCTATGATCTCGAGCCTGCCGGCAGGAGTTATGTGATCAAGCGCAAGAAGACCGTGATCATCAACGACCTCGCGCAGACCATGCTCGATGTCTACAGCATCTGACCCACCCATGGCAGCAACAGCAGGGCGTCCCGTTGTCGGGACCATGATCGGCGATCCTGCGGGAATCGGACCCGAAGTGACGGTCAAGGCCCTCGCGGACGGTTCGGTACACGAGGTGTCGATTCCGGTGCTGCTTGGCTCGGCAGCGGCGGTGGAGCGTGCGCTCGACATGACCGGGGTCAAGGCCCGGGTGCGCCGGATGCGTTCGTTCGAACGGCCGAGCGACGATGTCCGGGTGATCGACGTGATCGACACCGGCGCCTTGCCGGACGGCGTTTTGCCGCTGGGCGAGGATACCGAAGTGGCCGGTCATGCCTCGGCGCAATGGCTGGACGAACTCGATGCGCTGGCCCGGGACGGGTCCTTTGCCGCGACGATCATGGGACCGATCAGCACCGGTTCGCTCAAGATGGCCGGAAAACTTGACAAGGTCATCAGTCCGACCCCTGGCGAAAGCTATCTGGTTTTGCTGACCGGACCCTTGCGGGTCGCGCATCTCACCGATCACATGTCGCTGCGCCAGGTGATCGACGTGATAACCGCCGATCTCGTGGCCAAGGCGATCGGGCAGGTCAACGATGCCATGCGGTCGTGGGGTATCGCCCGTCCGCGGATCGCCGTGGCGGGGCTCAACCCGCACGCCACGGGCGACGAAGACCGGCTTGCGATTGCTCCCGGGGTCGAGCGGGCGCGGGCAGCGGGCATTGCCGTGGAAGGCCCGATTGCGCCCGATTCGGTGTTCCGGCAGTGCATCGAGGGGCGTTACGACATGGTCCTCGCGATGTTCCACGATCAGGGGCACATTGCGGTCAAGACCTGGGGCTTTTCGGGCAACTGTGTGATCATGATGGGGCCGCCCTATCTGCACATGTCGGTTGCGCACGGCACCGCCTATGACATCGTCGGCACCGGACAGGCGGACGCGGCGATGATGCTCAGCGCGATGCGCACCTGCGGCCAGCTTGCATCGGGCCAGGGTTTTTCGGGAGACGCACAATGAATGCCATGGCACCAGTGGGGGCGCCCTCGCTCCCAACGGCGGTGGACTACAAGGTTTACCACGATACGCAGATTTTCGCCTCCGAGCAGCGCAGTGTCTTCAAGGGTCGCACCTGGTGCTACCTTGGGCTTGAGGCCGAGATTCCCAACGCCGGAGATTTTCGCGCGACCCATGTCGGTGAAACGCCGGTGGTGCTCGTGCGCGGGCAGGAAGGCAAGATCCATGCCTGGGTCAACCGGTGCGCGCACAAGGGCGCAACGGTGTGTCGCTCGCTGCGCGGCAACCAGGCCGACGGCGCGTTTGTCTGCGTCTACCATCAATGGGCCTACGATTCGGAAGGCACACTGGTTGGCGTGCCGTTCCGGCGCGGCCTCAAGGGAGTAGGGGGGTACGACAAGGATTTCGATCCAGCCAATCACTCGCTCGAAAAGCTCCGGGTGGAGAGTTACAAAGGCATGGTGTTCGGCACCTTTTCAGCCGAGATCGAGCCGCTTGAAGATTTTCTCGGCCCGGTGATGCGCAAGTACATCGACCGCGTTTTTCACCGCCCGATCAGGGTGCTCGGTTATTCCCGGCAATATATGGCGGGCAACTGGAAGCTCTACTCCGAAAACAGCCGTGACAGCTACCACGGCGCCTTGCTCCACCTGTTCTATCCGACCTTCGGCATTTACCGGCAAAGCCAGGACAGCGCCGGAGAATTGGCCGAGCAGGGTTTTCACAACGTCTTTACCGTCTCCAAGCCCAAGGGCGACATCGATTACGGCTCGTTCGGCGATGAAGCCAATCGCGAAATGCAAGGCGCTGCCAAATTGCAGGACGAAAGCCTGTTGCAGTTCCGGCCCGAGATCGAGGACGATGTCGGCTTGCACATCCAGTCGCTGTTTCCGTCGGTCGTGCTGCAGCAGATCCAGAACACCCTGGCGACACGCCAGATCGTGACTCACGGCGTCGACAAGACCGAATTGGTCTGGACCTATTTCGGCTATGCCGACGACGATGAGGAAACCACGCGTCACCGCCTGCGCAACCTGAACCTCGTCGGTCCTTCCGGACTGATTTCGATGGAGGACGGTGAAGCGGTCGAGCTTTGCCAGCAGGGCACGGTCGGGGCCGAAGGCAAGCACAGTTTCATCGAAATGGGGGGCGACGACGTGCGCGGCTATTACGCGCCGATGGGCATGGACGAAAACGCAGTGCGCGGATTCTGGAAAGGCTATCTGAACCTGATGGGCGATGCACTTGCCGTCAGTGCGGAGGCATCGGCATGAGCATGGTCGATCCTGTTTTGCAAGGCCTCGTGGATTCCCTGAACGCCGCTTACGGACTGTGTCTGGATGACGGCCGGCTTGAGGAGTGGCCCGAGTTCTTCGTGGACGATTGTCTCTATCAGGTGATCGCCCGCGAAAATGTCGATAACGGGCTGCCGGCCGCGGTGATGTATTGCGACAGCAAGGGCATGCTGGTCGATCGGGTGGTAGCGCTGCGCCGAGCCAACGTCTTTCCGGAGCATTTCAGCCGTCACCTGATTTCGCGAGCGGTCTTGACCGGGATCGACGGGGATACCGTGTCGGCCGAAGCAAGTTATGCCTTGCTGCAGACGCGCAACGACGGTGAGACTCGCATCTACAACGCCGGGAAATATGCCGACCGCCTGCTAATCAATGACGGCGTAGCCAAGCTGGTGAGCCGAATGTGCGTCTATGACACACACAGGATCGCGACGCTGCTGGCGACCCCAATCTGACGGCCGACCATCGTCTGGCGTCGAAAAGAAATCTAGAGGAGAAATACCATGAAACTGTTCATCAGCCCCGGCGCATGTTCCCTCGCCCCGCACATTGCCCTGCGCGAAACCGGAGCCGATTTCGAAGCCGTCAAGGTCGATCTGGCCCTGCGCAAGACCGAGGCGGGCGAGGATTTCCTCACCGTCAATCCGTCCGGCAAGGTCCCGGCCCTCACCCTGGACAGCGGCGAGACCCTGACCGAGAACCCCGCCATCCTGCTGTACATTGCCGACCAGAACCCCGCGTCTGGCCTGGCGCCGGCCGAAGGCAGCCTCGATCGTTACCGACTGCTGAGCCGTCTCAGCTTCCTCGGTTCCGAATTCCACAAGGCATTCGTTCCGCTGTTCGCCCCCGGCACTTCCGACGAAGCGAAGGCGGCGGCCGCGGAATCGGTCAAGAACCACCTCGCCGCGCTCGACAAGGAATTGGCCGGGCGGGACCACTATGCCGGCAATGCTTTCAGTGTTGCCGACATCTATCTGTTCGTGATGCTGGGTTGGCCAGCCTATGTCGGTATCGACATGGCCGCCTACCCCTCGCTCGGCGCCTATGCCGGCAAGATCGCGCAGCGTGCCGCCGTGGGTGCCGCGCTCAAGGCCGAAGGCTTGGCGTGAGCCGGACAGTCCGACTTCCGGCATTATGCGATGGAGCTGAATCATTCTCCATTTGCAAATGCGTTCTATTTAGTGCAATAGTAACGAGAAATTGGATGGACGCGAAAGCTGTGTGCATGACCTGGCGCGAACACAGGCAATGCTAGCGTCAAAAAAACAGTTGAAAATCGATTGGGAGAGCCATGACTGCCGTAGCCAACGACATCGCACGCCCGGAGATTGGCAAGTCCATCACGGTTGATGGCAGCGTCACGAACTACCACGATGTGGGCGATGGCGCACCGGTCCTGCTGATTCACGGATCGGGACCCGGGGTGACTGCATGGGCCAATTGGCGGCTCAACATGCCCGAGCTAGCGAAGCGCTTCCGCGTCATCGCGCCCGACATGTTCGGGTTTGGCTATTCGGATTCGAAGGGGCGGATCGAAGATAAGCGGGTGTGGGTCGATCAGGTCGCATCCCTGCTGGATGGCCTCGGGATCGACAAGGTCTCGATGGTCGGCAATTCCTTCGGCGGCGGCATAACCCTGGCGTTCATGATCGCGCATCCCGATCGAGTCGAAAGGGCGGTGCTGATGGGTCCGGCCGGGCTCGATTTCCCGATCACGCCTGCGCTCGACCTGGTCTGGGGCTATCAGCCTTCGCTAGAGGAAATGCGCACCTCGCTCAAGTACCTCGCCTGGGATCACAGCCGGCTGACCGAAGACCTGGTCCAGTCGCGCTATGAAGCGAGTGCGCGTCCCGAAGCGCATGAGCCGTATCACGCGACGTTCGGCGGGGCTGACCGGCAGCGCAACATCGCGATGCTGGCAAGCCGCGAGGAAGACGTGGCGGCGCTAAAGCACGAAACGCTCATCCTGCATGGCCTGTTCGACCAGGTGATTCCGCTGGAATCGACCGTTCGCCTGGCCAGCCTGTTGCCGCGCGCCGACCTGCACGTGTTCGCGGAATGCGGCCACTGGGTTCAGATCGAACGGATGACGAGCTTCAACCGCATGGTGGCCGAATTTTTCGAGAACGGCCTCAAGGCCTGAAGGGACAAGGAGAACTGAAATGGCACTGACCGGTGTACTTCGCCCTGGCTATGTCCAGTTGCGCGTCCTCGATCTGGATGAAGCGATCCAGCACTATCGTGACCGTATCGGCCTCAACCTGGTGAGCGTCGAGGGAGGCAGGGCTTTCTTCCAGGCCTTCGACGAGTTCGATCGCCACAGCATCATTTTGCGCGAAGCCGATTCTGCCGGGCTCGACCGGATGGCCTTCAAGGTCGCCAGGGATGCCGATCTCGACCACTTTGCCGAACGGCTGCTCGACATCGGGGTTCATGTCGACGTGATTGCGGCCGGAGAGGATCCTGGTGTTGGCCGCAAGATCCGCTTCAATACGCCAACCTCCCACGTGTTCGATCTCTATGCCGAGATGGAGCTGTCCGAGAGCGGTCCGGCCGTGCGCAATCCGGACGTCTGGATCGCCGAACCGCGCGGTATGCGCGCGACCAGGTTCGATCACTGCGCCCTCAATGGTGTCGATATTTCGGCGAGCGCAAAGATTTTTGTCGAGGCTCTCGATTTTTCGGTGGCCGAGGAATTGGTGGACGAGACTTCGGGTGTACGCATGGGCATTTTCCTGTCATGCAGCAACAAGGCCCATGACGTGGCGTTCCTCGGCTATCCAGAGGACGGTCGGATTCACCACACCTCGTTTTTTCTCGATTCCTGGCACGATGTTGGCCATGCAGCGGATATCATCAGCCGCTACGACATTTCGCTGGATATCGGCCCGACCCGCCATGGGATCACACGCGGGCAGACGATCTACTTCTTCGACCCCTCGGGCAACCGGAACGAGACGTTCAGCGGCGGCTACACCTACTATCCCGACAATCCGCGCCGGATGTGGCAGGCCGAGAATGCCGGCAAGGCGATCTTCTATTACGAGAAGGCGCTCAACGACCGCTTCATGACGGTGAACACCTGAGCATGAACGGAGTGGCGACAATCCGGTCGGTGGGACACGATCTTGCCGCCAAGGCGGTGCAGGTCGCGGTGGCGAAAGGCGGCGAGGCGGGCTGTCCCCTCGTCGCCGCAGTGGTTGGCGCCACCGGGGAACTGGTCGCCCTGTTGCGCGCCACCGGGGCCCCGTTTCCCTCCTCTCAGATCGCGCAGGACAAGGCCTATACCGCTGCCAGCTTCAAGGTTCCGTCGCCGGACGTCTACAAGATGGTCGCAGGCAATCCCGCGCTAAGCGGAGGTATCGCCGCGAAGCCCGGAATCGCTATGTTCGGCGGCGGACTGCCGATCGCGATCGCCGGCGAAATCGTCGGCGCGATCGGAGTGTCGGGCGGAACCGAAGAACAGGATACGCAGTGCGCAAACGCAGCCCTCATCTCGATCGGGGCGACGCAATATTGAGTGTCCGGCCATCGCGGCACTGAAACAAGACGCTACGGAGAATTGAAGAGCCCATGGCACATGAGAATATCCCGGCTGTTACCGACACCATCCTGAATTTCATCGGGGGCGATTATCGCCGTGGAAGCACCGGCAAGACCTTCGACAATTTCGCTCCTGCGACCGGCCTTCGGATCGGTACTGTCCACGAGGCGAGCGAGGCCGATGTGGCCGATGCGGTTGCCGCGGCCAAGGCGGCGCTCAACGGCCCCTGGGGCAAGATGACCACGGCGGAACGGGTCAAGCTCATCTCCGCGGTCGCCACCGAGATCGAGCGCCGCGCGGACGATTTCCTCGCAGCCGAAGTGGCGGATACCGGCAAGCCGCGCCATGTCGCCTCGCATATCGACATTCCGCGCGGTGCCGCGAACTTCCGGATGTTTGCCGACGTCATCTCCACTACCCCGACCGAATCCTTTGCAACGGCAACGCCCGATGGCGGGCAGGCGCTCAACTACGTGGTGCGCAAGCCCAAGGGTGTGATCGCGGTGATCTGCCCGTGGAACTTTCCCCTGCTGCTGATGACCTGGAAGGTTGGACCTGCCCTGGCTTGCGGCAACACGGTTGTGGTCAAGCCATCCGAAGAGACGCCGCGGACCGCGGCGCTGCTGGGTGAGGTCATGAACGCGGTCGGGATGCCCGAAGGGGTCTACAACGTGGTGCACGGTTTCGGGGCGGGTTCGGCCGGTGAATTTCTGACCTCGAACCCCGACATCGATGCAATCACCTTTACCGGCGAAACCGGCACCGGCCAGGCGATCATGCAGAAGGCCGCGGTCGGGGTGCGCGACATTTCGTTCGAGCTGGGCGGCAAGAATCCAGCCGTGGTGTTTGCCGACGCCGATCTCGACAAGGTGGTCGAAGGATTGTCGCGTTCGGTATTTCTCAACACCGGGCAGGTCTGCCTCGGGACCGAGCGGGTCTATGTCGAACGGCCGGTTTTCGACGAATTCGTGAAGCGGATGACGGTGGCGGCCAAGGCGTTCAAACCAGGTGCAACCGGCGATCCCGCCTACCTTGGCCCGCTGATCAGTGCGGAGCATCAGGAAAAGGTGCTGGGATACTATGCGCGCGCGGTGGCCGAAGGCGCCACTGTCGTCACCGGGGGCGGGGTTCCCGCGCTTTCGGGGGACGAAACGGGCGGCTTCTATGTCGAGCCGACGTTGTGGACAGGCCTGGCGCACGACAGTTCGGTGATGCGCGAAGAAATCTTCGGGCCGTGCTGCGGGGTCATTCCCTTCGATAGCGAAGACGAGGTGATCGGCCTAGCCAACGATACCGACTATGGGCTGTGCGCGACGATCTGGACCGAAAACCTCTCGCGGGCGCACCGCGTGGCCGCCTCGATGCAGGTTGGCGTCTGCTGGGTCAATTGCTGGTTCCTGCGGGATTTGCGCACCGCATTCGGCGGTTCGGGACATTCCGGGATCGGCCGCGAAGGCGGCGTGCACAGTCTCGAATTCTACACCGAAACCGAAAACATCTGCGTGAAGCTCTGAGACCATGACGACTGAAACCACTATCGATCCCACGGCCATCCAGCAGGCGGCCGAGCAATTGAGGGGCGCGGCTGCCAGCGGCAAGCCGGTGGCGCCGATTCGCGATGTCATTTCGGCCGGCGGGGTGGATGCCGCCTACGCCGTGCAGGAAATCAACACCCGGCACGCCCTTGACAGCGGACGGCGCCTGGTCGGCCGCAAGATCGGCCTGACCTCGCTGGCGGTGCAGCGCCAGCTTGGCGTCGATCAGCCCGATTACGGCATGCTGTTTTCCGATATGGACGTGCCCGAGGGAATTCCGATCTCGCTCGATCAGGTCATCCAGCCCAAGGTCGAGGCCGAAATCGCGATCGTGGTCGGCCGGGACCTGCTCTATCCCGATCTCACCACGGCCGAGATGATCCGCGCGGTCGAATATGTCGTACCCGCGATCGAGATCGTCGATAGCCGTGTTGCCAACTGGGACATCCGCATCTGGGACACCGTCGCCGACAACGCCTCGAGCGGGTTGTTCGTGCTGGGGGCGGTGCCGCGCAAGCTCGAAGCGCTCGACCTGCGCGAATGCGGCATGGTGATGGAGGCAAAGGGCGAGCCGATCTCCGTAGGGGCGGGGATTGCCTGCCTCGGCAGCCCGATCACCGCATCGCTGTGGCTGGCGCGGGTCATGGCCCGGGTCGGACGCCCGCTGCTTGAAGGCGACGTGATCCTGTCCGGCGCGCTCGGGCCCATGGCCGGGATCGCGCGCGGCGATGTCGTGGAAGCGAGAATCAATGGCGTCGGAACGGTGCGGGCGGCTTTCGCTGCCGAGGCCGGCTGACGCAGATGAACGGAGAGATCGAAGAATGACCAAGATGAAATGCGCCATCATCGGCTCCGGAAATATTGGTACCGATTTGATGATCAAGCTGCTCAAGGGGTCCGATACCCTTGAACTGGCGGCGGTGGTCGGGATCGACCCGGCCTCGGAAGGCCTCGCCATGGCCCGCGAACGCGGCGTGGCGACAACCCATGAGGGTATTGAAGGGCTGCGCAAGCTGCCGGCCTACCCCGAGATTGGCATCGCGTTCGATGCGACTTCGGCCTACGCCCACAAGGAACACGATGCGGCCCTGCAAGCCGACGGCAAGCTGGTTGTAGACCTGACCCCTGCCGCGATCGGGCCGTTTTTTGTTCCGCCGGTCGGCGGAGTGCTCGACAGCGAAATCCGCAATGTCAACATGGTCACCTGCGGCGGCCAGGCGACCATTCCCATTGTCGCCGCGGTTTCGCGGGTGACCCCGGTCCACTACGCCGAAATCGTCGCGTCGGTGTCCTCGCGTTCTGCCGGGCCCGGCACCCGCGCGAACATCGACGAATTCACCCGGACCACCGCGCAGGCGATCGAGATAGTGGGCGGTGCCGGCCGCGGCCGGGCGATCATCATCCTCAATCCCGCCGAACCGCCGATGATCATGCGTGACACGATCTTCACGCTGACCGATCAGGTGGACGAGGACGCCATCCGCGCCTCGGTCAAGGAAATGGTCGAAACCGTGCAAGCCTATGTGCCCGGCTATCGCCTCAAGCAGGAAGTGCAGTTCGAACGGTTCGGCTCGAACCGGCCGCTGAAGATCCCCGGATACGGCGAATTCGTCGGCCTGAAGACCAGCGTGTTCCTCGAGGTCGAGGGCGCTGGCGACTATCTTCCGAAATATTCCGGCAACCTCGACATCATGACCGCCGCCGCCAAGGCAGCGGGTGAGCGTCTGGCCCAACAACGCCTTGAAAAGGTGGCAGCATGACCTTCAATCCCGAAACCGGAAAGCTCTACATCCAGGACGTCACCCTGCGTGACGGCATGCATGCCATTCTTCACATGTACGGCACCGAAAGTGTCCGCACCATTGCCAAGGCGCTGGACGATGCCGGCGTCGATGCGATCGAGGTGTCGCACGGCGATGGCCTCAACGGCACGTCGTTCAACTACGGGTTCGGTGCGCATACCGACTGGGAGTGGATCGAGGCCGCCGCCGATGTGATCAAGAACGCCGTGCTGACCACATTGCTGGTGCCGGGTATCGGCACGGTCGAGGAACTCCGCCGCGCCTATGCGCTCGGCGTGCGCTCGGTGCGGGTGGCGACCCATTGCACCGAGGCCGACGTCGCCAAGCAGCACATCGGCATTGCCCGCGACCTCGGCATGGATGTCTCGGGTTTCCTGATGATGAGCCACATGATCGATGCCGAGGCGCTGGCGCAGCAGGCCCTGCTGATGGAAAGCTATGGGGCGCATTGCGTCTATGTGACCGACAGCGGCGGCGCGCTCGACATGGACGGGGTGCGCGATCGCCTGCGGGCCTATGACCGCGTCCTCAAGCCGGAAACCCAACGCGGGATCCACGCCCACCACAACCTTTCGCTCGGTGTCGCCAATTCCATCGTCGCTGCCCAGGAAGGCGCGGTGCGGATCGACGCGAGCCTAGCCGGAATGGGGGCAGGGGCTGGCAACGCCCCGCTCGAGGTGTTCGTCGCCGCTGCCGACCGCAAGGGGTGGAACCATGGCTGCGACGTGATGGCCCTGATGGACGCGGCAGAGGACATCATCCGTCCGTTGCAGGACCGCCCGGTGCGCGTGGATCGCGAAACGCTGAGCCTGGGCTATGCCGGGGTCTATTCGAGCTTCCTGCGTCACGCGGAAAAGGCCGCCGAACAGTATGGGCTGGATACGCGCGAAATCCTGATCGAACTGGGCAAGCGCCGGATGGTCGGGGGGCAGGAAGACATGATCGTCGATGTCGCGCTCGATCTTGTTTCCGCACGTGCAGCATAGGCCCAAGGCAATGGACAAACTTGAGCGATACGCCGAAATCCTCGACAGCGCCGCTTTGCACGCGCGTGCCACACCGCAGCTCACCCATACCGATCCCGACCTGAGCGTCGCGGATGCCTACCGGGTCCAGCAGCTGTCGGTCGATCGGCGGCTGGCGCGGGGCGAACGCCGCATCGGGGTCAAGATGGGGCTGACGAGCCGCGCCAAGATGCTGCAGGTCGGGGTCGACGAGGTCGCCTGGGGGCGATTGACCGATGCCATGCTGATCGAGGAGGGCACGGCCATGTCGCGGGCGCGTTTTGTCCATCCGCGGGTCGAGCCGGAAGTCGCCTTTTTGATGAAGGCGCCGCTGGCCGGTAAGGTGACGGCGGCGGCCGCGCTGGCGGCGGTCGAGGCGATTGCCCCGGCCATGGAAATCATCGACAGCCGCTATGAGAACTTCAAGTTCGCGTTGTCCGATGTCATCGCCGACAACACCTCGTCGTCCGGGCTGGTGATCGGCTCCTGGAACGATCCAGCAATGGATTTCTCGAACCTCGGCGTGTACCTCGAAATCGACGGGGAAGTGAAGCAAATCGGCTCGACCGCCGCGATTCTCGGCCACCCACTACGCTCGCTGGTCGCGGCAGCCAGGCTTGTTGCCGAAGCTGGTGAGGAGATTTCGGTCGGGGACATCGTGATGGCGGGCGGGATCACCGCCGCGCCCAATCTGGCACCTGGTCAAACGGTGCGCACGACCGTCCAGGGGCTGGGTTCGGTCATGTTCCAGGTGGAGGCCTGAATGCCGATCATCGAGGTCAACTTGCTCGAAGGGAGGACTCCCGACGACAAGGAGCGGTTGATCCAGGCTTTGACCGCTGCCGCCATCGAAGCGATCGGTGCGCCGCGCGAATCGGTTCGCATCATCCTGCGCGAGATGCCGCCGGGCCATTTCGCGGTGGGTGGAGAGACCTTCGCTGCCAAAGCGGCCGCGAAGGCGGCTGGACAAGGCTAGGACCGTGACCGGCCTCTATCAAATCCGCGTGGTTGGCGGCGGCGAGTTCACCTGCGGCGGGGACGAGCGGGTCCTCCTCGCAATGGAACGTTGTGGTGCCGGCGATATCGGGGTTGGTTGCCGGGGCGGCGGATGCGGAATTTGCCGGGTGAGGGTAGTCGAAGGCGATTACCGGACCGGCAAGATGAGTGCGGCGAAGGTGTCGGATAGCGATCGCCAGGCAGGTTATGCCTTGGCTTGCCGTCTGTTCCCGGCCGAAGATCTGGTCATTGCAGTGGAATAAGGTTGGAAGGAGTTTTAAGATGGCTACTCAACTGAAAAGCGCGGAAAACGAATACGGCATCAAGCCGGAATACGGCCACTTCATTGGCGGTGAATGGGTTTCGGGTGACAGCGGCAAGACGATCGACCTGATCAATCCGGCGACCGGGGCGGTGCTCACCAAGATCCAGGCGGGCAACGCCAAGGACATTCAGCGCGCGGTCGCGGCGGCCAAGGCCGCCTTCCCGAAGTGGTCGGAAAGCTCGCCCGCCGAGCGCCAGGAAATCCTGATCGAGGTCGCCCGTCGGCTCAAGGCGCGCCACCAACATTACGCAACGCTCGAAACTCTGAACAACGGCAAGCCGATCCGCGAATCGATGTACTTTGACATGCCGCAGGCTATAAGCCAATTCGAAGTGTTCGCCGGCGCAGCCTATGGCCTACACGGCCAGACGCTGGACTATCCCGATGCGATCGGCATCGTCCACCGCGAGCCGCTGGGCGTTTGCGCGCAGATCATTCCATGGAACGTCCCGATCCTGATGATGGCCTGCAAGATCGCGCCAGCCCTGGCTTCAGGCAACACGGTGGTGCTCAAGCCCGCGGAAACCGTCTGCCTTTCGGTTATCGAATTCTTCGTCGAAATGGCCGACCTTCTGCCCCCGGGCGTAATCAACGTCGTGACCGGTTACGGCGCCGACGTCGGTGAAGCGCTGGTGACCCACGAGGATGTCCGCAAGGTCGCGTTCACCGGTTCGGTGGCGACGGCTCGCCGGATCATCCAGTATGCTTCCTCGAACATCATTCCCCAGACTCTGGAATTGGGCGGCAAGTCGGCGCACATCGTTTGCGCGGATGCCGATATCGATGCGGCAGTGGAGAGCGCCACGATGTCGACGGTGCTGAACAAGGGTGAGGTCTGCCTGGCCGGTTCGCGGCTGTTCCTGCACCAATCGATCCAGGACGAGTTCCTCGCCAAGTTCAAGGTGGCCCTCGAAGGCATCCGCCAGGGCGATCCTCTGGACTTTGCCACCCAGCTTGGTGCGCAGGCTTCGCAGATGCAGATGGACAAGGTC
This sequence comes from Novosphingobium panipatense, assembly GCF_900182875.1. NCBI lineage: Bacteria > Pseudomonadati > Pseudomonadota > Alphaproteobacteria > Sphingomonadales > Sphingomonadaceae > Novosphingobium > Novosphingobium panipatense. The sequence goes on along the minus strand of NZ_FXUI01000017.1, from coordinate 37,007 downwards.
CAGAGCTATCTTCAGCTGGCTACCGAGGAAGGTGCCACGGTCCTCACCGGAGGCAGTCGCAACGAAAGCCTCGCCGACGGGCATTTCATCAAGCCAACGGTCTTCACCAACGTCAGCAACTCGATGCGTATCGCCCGCGAGGAAATCTTCGGCCCGGTCACCAGCGTGCTGACCTGGAACGACGAAGACGATATGATGGCGCTGGCGAATGATACGACCTATGGCCTGGCCGGTGGCGTCTGGACCAGGGACATCTCCCGCGCGCACCGGATTGCCCGCAAGCTCGAAACCGGAACCGTGTGGGTCAACCGTTACTACAATCTCAAGCCCAACATGCCGCTGGGCGGATACAAGCAGAGCGGTTTCGGCCGTGAATTCAGCCATGAGGTGCTGCACCACTATACGCAGACGAAGTCGGTGGTCATCAATCTGCAGGAAGGTCGCGTGGGGATGTTCGACCAGTAAGGCCGAGCAACCCCGCACAACCGGCTTGAAGAGGAGAGTGGCATTGTCTGCAAGGCTTGAAGGACAGGTTGCGCTGCTGACTGGCGGCGCAACCGGAATTGGTGCGGCGGTGGTCGCCCGCTATATTGAAGAAGGGGCCAGGGTTGGTGTGCTCGTCCGAGACGACGAGCAGGCCCAGCTGGTGCGTTCGCGCCACGGTGACAAGGTCGCCGTGGTCGCGGGCGACGTCCGTTCCTTTGCAGACAATGCCCGGGCCGTCGCCGAGACAGTCGGGGCATTCGGCAAGCTGGATGTCTTTGTCGGCAATGTCGGGATCTGGGATTTCATGGTGCCCCTTGAGCAGCAGGATCCCGAGCTTCTGGAAAAGACATTCGACGAAATCTTTGACGTCAACCTGAAGGGGTATTTCTTCGGTGCGCGCGCCGCGATTCCCGAACTGAGGAAAACCAAAGGCAGCATCGTCTTTACTGCCTCGACGTCGAGCTACTACACTGGCGGCGGCGGGACACTGTATGTCGCATCGAAGCACGCGGTGCTTGGCCTGATCCGGCAGCTGGCCTGGGAACTGACACCCGATATCAGGGTCAATGGCGTCGCGCCGGGCGGCACCCGAACTCCGCTCAGCGGCACCAAGACTGGCGGGTTTTCCGAAACCAAGATGGAGGAGATGCCTGGCCTGGACGGAATGATCGCGGGCATGACGCCACTGGCGCGGATCGCCGAGCCGGACGATCATGCAGGTCTCTACGCGCTTTTGGCTTCGCGTCGCGATTCCGCATACATGACCGGAACGGTTCTGCTCAGCGACGGCGGCGTCGGCATCGGCAAGCGCCCCGACGCCTGATCCGCTGGTTCGGCCAGACGGCAAACACCGCAGGAACGACACCCTGTATCCGAATGTGGAGGATCGAGAACCATGGCCGAAAAATTCGAGTTCAAGGAACTGCTGAACGTGGCGGGTGTGATCGGCGCCGCGCGGTGGAAGCCAACCCATGTGGGACCAACGATTGCTCCGCCGGAACTGGTCGAATTCGGCGGCGATATCACTCGGGATCGGGCCGAACGCATGATGGGGCATGCCGAAGCAGGCGGGCTTGCGATCTATGGCATCGGCCAGCTCAGCTACCAGCGGGCGCCGGTCGACAAGACAGTCGTCTACCCGATCGATGCCTATTACGCGCATGGCCAGTACACCTCGGTGATCGCGACCCTCAACCGGGTTGCTGTGCTGCTGGACAACAAGGCAAAAGTGGATGTTCAGGACATGGTGCGAAAGATGGTTCTGGTCGACAACTGAGCACTGCGCGCCCGGGCCGGCCTCGGTCCGGTTCCGGCGTATCGGACCGAGGCCAGGAACGGATCCGTTCAATCTTCGAACCGCATCCGAAGTCCGGGGTTCAGCGCATCGTGCTCTTGTCGAGAAAGCGATCCGCGGCGATCATTTCCGGCAACACGCCGTGTTGTATAAGCTGGGCTTCGGCGGCGTCGATCATGGCTGGAGGTCCGCACAAATAAGCCTCGGTGCGGGTCAGGCCGGGAAGCCGTGCGATCGGCTCGGTGACCAACCCTCGGCCCCCGGTCCAGTCGCTGCCCGCATCCTCTTCCGAAAGTACCGGAACAAATTCGAAGGGCGCATCCCAGGCCGCGCTAAGCGCTTCGATCTCGTCCAGACAATAGAGGTGTTGGCGGGTCCGGGCCCCGTAGAGCAGGGTTACCGGACGGTTCGCACCCATGGACTGGGCTTGCTGCAAGATCGCCATGATCGGGGCAAGGCCGCTGCCGCCTGCCAGGCACAGCATCGGCGCTGAGCTGTCATTGAGGCGAAATTGACCAAAGGGACCTGAGAGATCAAGCGTCTGGCCAATGCGATCTTCACCGAACAGCCAATCGGTGAAGAGGCCGCCGGGGACGTGCCGGACATGGAATTCGAGCCGCTGTGCCTCTCCTCGTTCGGGGGCGAATGCGAAGGAATAGCTGCGCGGTTCGGCCATGCCCGGTCCCGTGAGGTCGGCATATTGGCCCGGCGAGAACTGCATCGGGCGATCGATTTTGACGACAAGATTGATGATGTCCGGGCAAAGCCGGGACGTGGCAACGATGGTCGCAGTGAAACTTTCCACAGCCTGCTGGCGGGATAAAGGGGCATCAAGTGCGATGACCAGGTCCGAGCGCGGCATCGCCTGGCATGCCAGGCGGTACCCTTGTGAAAGCGCATCGCGTTCGAGAACCAGGGCCGAAGGACTCAGTTCCCCGATCTTGCCGTCCATCAGTTTGAACCGGCAAGTGCCGCATGAACCGACCTTGCAGTCGTGCGGCATGGCCAGCCCCTCTGCCAGCATCGCTTCAAGCAGCGTTTTGCCTCGTGGGATCTCCAGGATTGCCGGTTCTCCGGCAATACTGACCTTGCTTGATCGCTGCTTCTTGAGAATTGAGAACATTGCATGGGTCGCCTTGCATGGACATGAAGAAATTGTGAAAAAGAAGCGGGATCCCCGTTAAAGGGACCCGCCAAGGTTACATGGGGGCAATCGGAGAGGAAAACCCCCATGCGGGTGGAACCGTCAGTCGGTGGTGGCCCAAGCGGGCCAACCAGTCTGTGCGTTCGCCGCCATCGCTAGTTTGCGCTCGCTTGGCGAAGCGAAATGTAGATCCCAGTCCTTCAACCTCGGCTGCGCGATGAACCGGTGCCAGACGGGCGGGACAAGGCCGCACAGGAAGCAAAGGAACAGCGAAGGCATCTGCGGCGCCTTCGGCTCGGGCTGAAGTTCGTAGAAGGGAATGTGGCCGTCGAGATGGTGGTTGATGTGGTTGGTAATTTCCACGCCTATCGGACGCACGATCATGCCAAGATGGTTCCAGGCGTGGTGTTTCGCGATGGGATCGCCTTCCACGCGCAGCAGGCCATAGTGCTGGAAATAATTGAAGCCTTCGACGAACATCTTGGCAAAGAACATTGCGCCAACAGTAGCGAATCCGGCGATCGGCCCTGCCGCCGCGGCAACCCCCAGGATGATCGCGCCGACCAGCACCAGCTGGAGCCACATGACATTGCGCCAGCTCCACGGCGAATGTCCGAGACGCGACAGGATTTCGCCCTGCTTTTCCCAAGTGTCCTTGTACGAACCCCAGGTCGCCTGGAACACGAAGCTGTATATCGTTTGTCCGCGTAGCGGGGTGTCGCTGTCCTTCGCGGTGTCAAGATGGACGTGGTGGGTGACAATATGAGCAACATCACGGTTGGGATCGCCGTAAAAGGCGCTCAGGCCCTTGGCCACGGCCCGTGGGAACCAATGGCGGCGATGCATCAGCTCGTGCGCCACTGGCAGGGTCGGGACAGCCGACAGCCAGGCCAGGCTGGCGATCGAACCGATCAATTGCCATGCCGAACCATCGGTTCCCCAGATCGGGTTGGTTCCGGTCGCCACCGAATTCGCGAACGCCAGATAGAGTGCAACCATCAAAGGGAATTGCAAGTAAATCGTGCGATATCGGCAACCAGTGCAATCCCGCGCGAGCGCGCCTTGTGATCGCTCGGCAGGACGATATCCAGTAGCATCAGCACCGCGAAGGTGGCGATGCCAAGCCAGACGAACGGGCCGCCCAAGCCAGACGAACGGGCCGCCGAGGATGAAACCCGCAACGCCGGTGAGGGTCATGGCGGGGACCAGAAAATAGCGCAGAGCATCCATGGCTTCTCTCCGATTTTGGGCACCTGCCCGCGGATGCGGGGAGCGTCCGATTGTCTTTTGATTGAACGGCGCGACAGACGGGTTCACCCGATGTCGCGCCGGGAATTACTAGAGGTAGATGTTCAGGTTCTTGCTGAGCATCACGTTGTGCTTGAGGATGATCCGGCGCTTGACCAGCTGATAGGCACCGCCAGTCTCGCGCCAGATGTCGATCCGGCTGCCGATCAGCGAATCCTCGTCACGTTCGTTGCGGTTGCGATAGGCGTAGAAGTTCGAGAACACCCTGAACTCATCCGCCTTGTCGGTGTGTTCCACTTCGACATTGGTGACGATGTGGGCGTAGCGCGTGGCCGGATCTTCCGACCATGCCGTGCCCGTTTCCAGGCGCGTGAGGCGTTTTTTGATCTCGTCGAGGCTGTCGTTGTAATAGGCCATCCGTGTCAGGTCGGTGACCTGATCGGTCGTATCGCGGCGATAGCGGGTCTCGATCCCCGGCATGTGATAATGCAGGTCGTCAGCGAGCATTGCTACCCAGCCGACATAGTCTTCATCGTCCAGGCAGCGCGCTTCGCGATAAAGCGTCTGGGTCAGCGCATGGGTCAATTCCAGCGAAGCGGTTGCGCCAGTGCGGGGGCGTTCGAGAGTGGTGGTCTGGTTCATTGTCAAATATCCTCTCAAAGCGCGAACAGGCCGGGAAGGTCGCGCGTTTCGGCCACCCCGGTCAGGCGGGGTTCGGGCCGCGGCGGCATCGCGCCGAGATCGGTGGCCTCCATCATGTCCAGCCACCGCTGGTAGAAGCCGCGCTGGTTGGCGTCGTTGTACTGGCCGCGATAGACGATTCCGGGCAGGGTATCGTGATCGATCTGGCGCCCAATGCCGCAGCGGTAGTGCAGCTTCTCGTGCCGGGTGACGACGCCGCGGTTGACCGTGGTGCAGTTCTCCCAGTTTTCGCCATCGTCCATCTCGAATGTACCGCCGGGGCCGAAAGTCTGCATCACGCCCTTGGTCACTTCGTCCTTGATGTCGTCGGGCATCGCCTTGTTGACGATCACCCAGGTTTTGAGCTCGAACTGCATCGGACCCTTGGGCTGCCATTGCCGGAAGGTTGAAATGCCCGGCAGGAACGAGACGTTCGGGAAAATCGAGGCGGAGGCCACCGAGCCGAAGATCTGCGAGCGCATCGTGCCCAGCCGATCGGCCATCTTCGGGCGGATCTTCTCGTAATATTCCATCACCTTGGGGCGGCCGAGCAGGAACAGGTCGCCCACGCCCTCGGTGCCGAATTCCCAGCCGTGGCCATTGACGCTGGCATGGTAGGAATTATCCATGTCGATCGGCGGGAAGGGCTGGCCGTTGTTCATCGACCGGCAGCCCGAATCGTGGGTCCAGCCCGCGTGGTAGGCATCGCCGATGAAGTTCTCGACCCCGAACTTCCAGTTTGCGCTGATCACCGACTTGATGCAGCCGCCAATCAGTTCGGTGCCGCCTTCCTCGTTGTCGAGCAGCATGTCGAGGTACCAGCGGAAATCGCCGAGCCAGGCGTCGAGGCTGGGGCCGTCCTCGGCAAAGGTGGCGAACACCAGCCCCTTGTAGCTGCCGACCCGGGCGACCTGCCGCAGTCCGTTCTTCTTGCGGTCGATGTCGCCTTCGTCGTAGCAGTATTCCTCGTGCATGCCCTGCAGTTCTCCGGCGGTGTTGAAGGCCCAGCCGTGATAATTGCAGACGAACCGGCGGGTGTTGCCGGCATCCGCGAAGCAGACCTTGTTGCCGCGATGCGGGCAGGAATTGAGGTAGACCTTGATCGAGCCATCGGGCTGACGGGTGACGATCACCGCGTCCTCGCCCATGTGCGTGGTCAGGAAATCGCCGGCCTTGGGCAGCTGGCTTTCATGGGCGACAAACAGCCAGGATCGCGCGAAGATGCGGTACAGTTCCTCCTCGTAGATTTCCGCGTCGCTGAAGATGCGGCGGTCGAGCCAGCCTTCCTTGAGGTCCATGTAACGCGAAAATTCCGGCTCACGGCCGATCCGTTCCAAACGCATGGTCATCGTCTCCCGTTGTATTGATCTAGAAAAATACGTTGACGTTGCTGTCGGGCAGCACCGAATGGTCGAGCGCGATTTCGCGCGCAGCGAGAAGCCAGCTTTCGCCCCCCTTGCGCCAGCGATCCGTGCGTCCGGCGGTGAGCAACCGGGTCTGCCCGTCGATCCGGTTCCGGTGGATCACCACCACCGAATGAACCACCGCTTCGTTCGGCTCGTCCGCGTCCAAAACCTCGACGTTCGAGACCACCCGGCGCACGAAGTTCGGCGGATCCTCAGCCCAGACAAAGCCGGAGCGCAGGCGATCGATCCGCAGCTTCAGCCGGGCGAGATTGTCGTTGAAGACATTCCCCGCGCCGACCGCGATCGGGGCGGAACGATCGGCCCGGAAGCGACGGCTCTTGAGCGCCATATGGTAGGACACGTCCTCGCACAGCAACTCCAGCCACTCCTCGAAGCGCTCGTCGTCGAGCAGCCGCGCCTCATGGAAGAGGCGCTGGGTAAGGGCGGTTACCGTGTCATGCAGGGCGGGTTGGGGGCGTACGTCAAGCATCGACGGCCTCCCGCGATGCCAGCGAATTGAGATTGTAGGCGGGAACGTCGCTCCAGCTCGAGGCCTGCATGTGTTCTTGCCAGCGGCGGTAGAAGTAGCGCTGATTGTGTTCGCTGACCAGGCCGGCGGCAATGTCGCCCGGAAAGCCTTCGCGCGCGCCGGAGCGGCCCAGCGCCATGTTGGTGTAGACATCCATCTGCGAAGTGCGCCAGCCGCGCGACTGTTCGGTGCAGGCGGCAAGGTTGTCGCCATCGTCGTTGTCGAACAGGCCGGCCAGCCCGAAGGTCAGGCACTGGTTGTCGAGGATTGTCGCCTTGATCTCTTCGGGCATGTCGTTTTCGACCATGGCCCAGGTCCATTGCTCGATCTGGCCCGGTCCCTTGGGATGGTAGACCCTGAACCAGTTGAGGCCGGGCAGGAACTGGAGGTTGGGAAAGATCGTGATGTTGATCTGAGAGCCCCACAGCTGTTCGCCGCGGGTCTTGCCGAGCCGCTCGATCGCGGTCGGCCGGTTGGCCTCCAGATAGTCGAGCATCGGCTTCGGATCGGGGTAGAAAGCATAGCCGGACACGCCGTCGAGAAACGTCAGCGCCATGTGGCCGTTGAGCCCGGCTACCGACAGCCCGCCTTCGAGGTTGGCGCTGGAATTGCCGACGCTGAGGCCGGACAGGTCCATCGACTGCACCGCCATCATCGCCCCGGCATGGGCCCAGCCCAGGTGATAGCCATCGCCGCAGACATTTTCGACCGGCAGCTTCCAGTTGGTGTTCAAGACCATCTTCTGGGTTTCGCCAACCAGCGAGGTGCCGCCGGGCAGAGCATCGAGCCAGACGTCGAGATAGAATTTGGCGTCGCCGAGATAGTCTTCGAGCGACGGCGCGGCGGGATCGAAATTGCCGAAGATCAATCCCTTGTATTCGGCGACCTGCGCCACCGGCACGAGCCCGAACTTGCTGCGGTCGAGTTCGCCGAAATAGGCCTCGTTTTCGAGCGGCACGCCTGCCAGCGCGCCATCTGGGGCGAACGACCAGCCGTGGTAGTTGCAGGTGAAGGACCGGGCATTGCCGCGATCGGCGCGGCAGATGCGGTTGCCGCGGTGAGTGCAGGTGTTGAGGAAGGCCTTTACCGAGCCGTCCTTCTGCCGGATGACGATGACGTCGTCTTCGCCCATGTAGGTGCGGAAGAAGTCGTTGGGCTGCGGAATCTGGCTGGTGTGGGCAAGGAACAGCCAGCATCGGCCAAAGACGCGCTCAAGCTCCTGGCGGTAGATGGGCTCGCTGGAATAGATCGAGCGTGATTAGCGGCCTGTGCTCGTATCGACCAGATCTGCAACATCCATATTGGCCTTCTCCTCTCCTCCGTTGGACCTCCCGGCTTGGAGCGGGCGGTTCCACGTAGCCATGGATAAAGCAAAGATCATGCCAAGGTGAAAAATGGCGCAAACATGCTCGATAAGGGGGATCGGCTCACGCTCGATTGCTTTCAGGGATTGTCATTTGCGTCAATTGTTCAGAAAATCGTGGTGCAGGATTGACATTTTGGTAAAAAGGATGGCGATGAAACAGCTTCCCGGCTACGCCGACCTTACCAAACGCTTGCGCTTTTCGCCCGAGCAGGGCCGCATCTGGCGCGACAGCGAACGATGCGTGCTTTTGAGCCAATCGGCGCTGACCACGCTGCGCAGCCAGCTGGTGGTGCAACTCGGACTGGCGCGGGCGCGACGCCTGTTCTGGGACATGGGCTTTGCGGAAGGCGCGAGGTGCGCGGTCGAGGCGAAGGAACTGCGCCCCGATCGCGGGTTTCTCGAAGCCTTTGCGGTTGGGCCCCAGGCCCATGCGCTGACCGGGTTTGGCTGGACCGAGATTGAGACCTTGGACAGCGATTCGGCGAGCGGCCATTTCCACGGCAGCTTTGTCGTCCACGATTCGATCGAGGCCGCGGTCCATCTGGCAACGGATGGCGTCAGCGCCGATTCGGTCTGCTGGTTGCAAACCGGCTTTGCGAGCGGCTTTGCCAGTTCCTTCGCGGGCCAGCCGATCGTCATGCGGGAGATCGAATGCCAGGGGATGGGAGACGGCGCCTGTCTGCTGCACGCCAGGCCGGAAGCGGAATGGCCTGAACTCGACGACGTCGAGAAATCGGTGCCGCCGCAGATGTTGGCGAACTCGCAGGCCGATCGGCACGAATTCGTCCCCGGCGTTTCAGCCGGGTATCACGCCGTCCGGAACATGATTGAACGCGCCGCCGGGACCGATGCCAGCCTACTGTTCCTGGGCGAGACCGGCGTCGGCAAGGAAGTGTTCGCCAAGATGGCGCATCGCGCCAGTCTCCGAAAGGACGCGCCGTTCGTGGCGCTCAACTGTGCCGCCATACCCGAAGGGCTGATCGAGGCGGAACTGTTTGGCGTGGCAAAGGGTGCCTACACGGGCGCGGTGGCAAGCCGCCCGGGACGGTTCGAGCTGGCGCATGGCGGCACACTGTTCCTTGATGAAATCTCGATGCTGTCCCCGCTGGCCCAGAGCAAGGTTCTGCGGGTCATTCAGGAGGGCGAATTCGAGAGAGTCGGCGATACCAGGACCACGAGGGTCGATGTGAGGTTGCTCGCGGCGTCCAACATCGACCTGGAAACGGCAATGGAAGCAGGCCATTTCCGCGCCGATCTATTCTTCCGGCTCGCTACCTTGCCGATCCAGGTTCCTCCCTTGCGTCACCGCCGCGAGGACATTCCCGGCTTGATGGAACATTTCCGCGCGAAGTACGCACGGCGCCATCGGCGTGAGGTCGCCGGCTTCACTGCCAGATCGATCAATGCCCTGCTGATGCACGAATATCCAGGCAATGTCAGGGAACTCGAACGAATGGTCGAACGCGCGGTTTTGCTGGTGAACGATCGCGAGGCGATCGACCTTCGGCACCTCTTCCTCGGCTCGGATCGCATGCGCATCAGGGCCGGCCTGGCCTTGACCAACGATGGACGGGTGTCAGGCGCCGAGGTCGGTAAAGAACAGGATCAGTCAATCAGTCACTTGGTCGGACTGTTGCGGCAGAAAGGGGAAGGGCTGAAAGCCGTTGAGAGCAGGATCGTCGAAGCCGCGCTGGAAGCTGCGCGGGGCAATGTCGCGCAGGCAGCTCGAGACCTAGGCCTGACCCGGCGGCAGCTTGCATCGCGCCTGGAAAAGATCGGACGGTAGCGAGAGCCTTGGCGTCCATCACTTGCAAGGAGTTGTATAATGTGCAATGAAAACCGCTGATTTGGGGATGCGGCGAGCAGCCCGGACGTGGCAAACAGAAAGTGGGGAGAGAACCAAGTGCGCTCGATTGCGATTGTTGGTGCGAATCTGGCCGGTGGGCGCGCAGTCGAAGCCCTGCGGCAGGCGGGGTTCGACGGGCGAATCACCTTGATCGGCGAAGAACCCTGGCGTCCCTATGAACGTCCGCCGCTGTCCAAGGAAGTGCTGTGGGACCCGGCCAACGTCCCGGACAATTTCTTCCTCCAGGACGAGGCCTGGTACGATGACAACCGTATCGACATGCGGCTGGGCACCCGCGCCGAAGCGATCGACCTTGCGGGCGGCGGGGTTCGCCTGTCGGGCGGCGAATTGGTTCAGGCGGACCGGATTCTGCTCGCCACTGGCGGCCATGCCCGCAAGCTCAACCTTGCCGGGTCCAATTGCGCCAACGTCCATTATCTGCGTACGCGCGACGATGCGACCCGCATGGCCCTCGACCTGCGCGAAGGGGCCAGCATCGTGATTGTCGGCATGGGCGTGATCGGCGCCGAAGTCGCCGCCAGTGCGGTGAAACTCGGCTGCAAGGTCACCGTCGTCGAGCCGATGCCGGTGCCGATGGAGCGAGCGCTCGGCCGGCGCTTTGGGCAATGGCTGGGCGAGGAACATCGCAAGCGGGGAGTCGCGACCCATTTCAACTGCGGCGTGACCGGCTTCAGGTTTTCCGACAACCGTGTCAGCGCGGTCGAGGCAGACGATGGCACCGTGATCCCGTGCGATGCCGTGATCGTGGGGGTGGGAATCGTGCCGGCCACCTCGCTGGCCCGCGATGCCGGGATCGAGGTCAACAACGGGATCATCGTCGACCGTCGCTGCCAGACCAGCAACCTGGCGGTTTTCGCGGCGGGCGACGTGGCCGAGCAGGACGGGTTTTTCGGCGGTCGGTTCCGGCAGGAAACCTACCAAAACGCGGCGGACCAGGCGCAGGCGGCTGCTCTGGCGATGCTGGGGCAGGAGGTCTCCTACTGCAAGCCGATGTGGTACTGGAGCGACCAGTTCGATCTCAACATCCAGTTCTGCGGGCAGATTCCGGTGGAAGCCGAGGTGGCGATCCGCGGCGAGATGGACAGCAACGCCTTCGTCGCCTTCTTCCTGGCCGGCGAGGCGATCGAAGGTGTGCTGACAGTCAACCGCGCGCCCGATATGGGGGTGGGAAAACGGCTCGTTGAACGCCGGGCCCGCGCCAGCGCTGCGAGCCTGGCCGACGCCGGTATGTCCTTGCGGGATCTGCTCAAGCAGGCGGGCTGATTAGCCCGCGGCGCGGTCAGCCGATGCCGCCCCCGGCGACGAAAAGTGTCTGGCCTGTGACGTAGGACGCATCGTCGGAGGCGAAAAAGCAGATCGCCGCGGCCAGTTCATCGGGCTCGCCAAAGCGGGCCATCGGCGTATCGCGCAGCGTCTGTTCGAACACCTGGCTGAAGCCCAGGCGATCCGCTTCGGTGGGCGCAGCCGGATTGCGGGGGGTGACCCTGGTCACGTTGACTCCGCCCGGCGCGACGCAGTTGACGCGGATGCCGCTGGCTTCGAGCTCAAGTGAGAGGGCTGCGGTCAGCGCGGCGACCCCGCCCTTTGCGGCGGCATAGGGGACCCGGTTGACGCCGCGTGTCGCAACCGAGCCGATGTTGACGATCGCACCCCGCCCTGCAGTCCGCATGTGGGGCAGAACCGCGTGGCAGCACCACAGTGTCGGCCACAGAGACCGGTTGATTTCCGCGGTGATTTCCTGCGGGGTGTAGTCCCAGTAGGGCTTGGCCCAGATCGTGCCGCCGACGTTGTGAACGGCGACGTCGATTCGCCCGAATCGGTCAATGACCGTCTGATACAGTTCAACAGCGCCTTCGCAGTGTTCCAGGTCCACCGCGACTGCCAGGGCATTGCTGCCTTCCGCCTGGAGCTGTGCGGCCGAAGCCTCGGCCGCCTCCGCTGCGCGGTCGGCGATGACCACGCTGGCGCCTTCCACGGCCAGGCGCCTTGCGGTCGCCAAGCCAATACCTTGCGCTCCACCCGTGACCACGGCCACCTTGTCATGGAATCGATTCAGCAAAGTCACGTCCACATTCTCCCCGTCGTCCGCCCCAGCGAACGAGACCTATTCGATCTTCGGCAATTCCTGCCATTAGCGGCAAGAGCCCGATATTAGGACTTGAAGTGACATAAGGAAAAGCATTACACAATAGCGAACGTCCCGCTCGAGGCGGGCAATTTCCATTGGGAGAGTATGAGTCATGGCCAAACCGTTGTTGAGCGCCGCCGATGTCAAGGGCGCTTGGGCAATCATTCCGACCCCGTCCAAGGATAACGCGTCGGACTGGCGTGCGACCAAGACCGTCGATCTCGATGAAACTGCTCGCGTGGTCAACGGGCTGATCGATGCCGGGATCGACGGCATCCTGAGCATGGGAACGCTGGGCGAAGCCGCGACCATGACCCATGACGAAAAGCTGGATTTCATGCGTGCGCTGATCGACGCGGCGGCCGGTCGGGTTCCGGTTTTCGTCGGCACGACCTGCATCAACACCCGCGATACGGTGGCGCTGACGCGGGAAGCGCTCGCGCTCGGTGCCGACGGCACGATGCTTGGCGTGCCGATGTGGTGCGCGCCTAGCCTCGACGTCGCTGTCCAGTTTTACAAGGACGTTGCCGAAGCCGTGCCGGAAATGAACATCGCGATCTACGCGAACCCGGAAGCCTTCAAATTCGATTTCCCGCGTCCGTTCTGGGCTCAAGTGGCTGAAATTCCGCAGGTCGTGACCGCCAAATATATCGGCGTCGCCAACCTCTTGCCCGATCTGGCCGCGATCCGGGGCCGGATCAAGCTGCTGCCGATCGACTTCGACTATTATGGCGCGGCGCGGATGGATGATTCGGTCGACGCTTTCTGGTCGAGCGGAGCGGTCTGCCACCCGCTGGTGACGACCACCCTGCGCGACCTGGTCGCCCAGGCCCGCGCAAGCGGCGACTGGAGCGCGGCCAAGGCGTTCATGGGCCGCCTCGGCCCGACCGCAGCCCCCTTGTTCCCGAACGGCAGCTTCAAGGAATTCTCGACCTACAATATTGCGCTTGAAAAGGCGCGGATGGACGCCGGTGGCTGGATGAAGGCCGGGCCTGTACGTCCGCCCTACCATCTCTGTCCGGAGCCCTATCTGGCGGGAGCGCGCAAGTCCGGTCAGATGTGGGCCGAACTGGGCAAAGCGCTCGAAGCCGAAGCATTGGGGGCTGCTGCCTAGGAGGATTGCGATGAGCGAAATTGGCTTGACCTGGCCCAAGAACTTCAACGAGGTTCCGAAGGCGGCGTTCACCCGCAAGGATATTTACGCCGAAGAGATGAAGCGCATCTTTTTCGGGCAGGAATGGCACCCGGTCGCGCATGAAAGCGAGTTGCCCAATCCAGGCGATTTCAAGACCTTCCGCTTGGCCGGCGTTCCGCTGCTGATCGCCCGCGACAGGGAAGGCGTCGTGCGGGTGTTTTACAACGCCTGTTCGCATCGCGGCAACCAGCTCGAAACCGCGGTGATGGGGAACAAGACCGAATTCGAATGCCCCTATCACCGCTGGCTGTTCGATGCGAAGGGCGATCTGGTCGGTTGCCCCAACCATCGCGATTTTCTGCCCGGCTTCGACAAGTCCGACTATCCCCTGGCGCAGCCCCGGTTCGACAGTTTCTATGGCCTGATTTTCGTGACCCTTTCGGCTGAAACCGAAACGTTGACGGAGTTCCTCGGCGCGTCGCAGAACACCTTGCGCGAACTTCTCGGCGGGGACGGCAGGCTCAAGCTGCTGGGCTATCAGAAGGTGCGCTACGACAGCAACTGGAAGTCATATACCGACAACGACGGCTACCATGCGCCATTGCTCCACCAGGCATTCAAGATGCTCAATTGGCAAGGCGGCAAGGGACGTCAGTTCACCGCGACGAAACATGGCCACATCTGTTTCGAATCGGCGCTGTCGGTGGTCAGCGGCCCCACAGTGCTCAAGGATGCTTCGCTGATCGCCTTCAAGGGGCAGGACCCTGCGGTCGGCTCGCGCATCGTTTCGCTCTTCCCGACCTTCGTTTCGACTAAGCATCTCGATGTCATCAATTTGCGCTTCGCAACCCCGGTCGATGAAGAGACGGTCGAGGTCCACTACGCCTATTTCGCGCACCAGGACGACGATGAGGACATGGTCCTCCATCGTCTGCGGCAAAGCTCCAACCTGCTGGGACCCTGCGGCCTGATCAGCATGGAGGACGCATCGATCTTCCATCGCATCCATATTGGCAACCATACGCCCGGCAATGCGATTTTCCAGAAGGGCGTGCACGACCAGTCGAAGCTGGAGTCGGAGTTCCTCCAGAACGACGAGAGCGGCAATCTTCCCCGTTGGGAATATTACCGATCGGTGATGGGTTTTGAGAGGGCCGAGGCATGATGCAAACCGACACCACGCTCGAATCCGCGCTCGACGCCCTTTTGATGGCCGATGCAAGCGCGCTCGATAGCAAGGACATGATGGGCTGGCTCGCTAACTATTCCGAGGAAGACGAGGCCTCCTATATCTGCCGTGCCGCCGAAAATTCGGAAAATGGTCTCGCCCTGGGGTTCATGTACGACGATTGCCGATCCCGGCTCGAGGATCGCGTCACTTTCGTGAACGATATCTGGGTCGGTACGTTCCAGGACTATCGCACCCGTCACTTCGTCCAGCGCGTCGCGTATCAACGCGCCGATGCCTCTACTATCTCGATGCGATCGAATTTCTCGCTCTTCATGACGCCCACCGATAGCGGCATCACCCAAGTCCTGGCTGCGGGTCAATATCTTGATACCATCCGTTTGGAAAAAGCCGGTGCGTTGAAGCTGCTGTCCAGACGGGCCGAGCTCGATACGTCCGTTCTGCCCCGGTATCTGGTATATCCGATTTGATATCGGCTGCTGAACATTGCTGAAAGCGCCAGCCATGGTTGGAATTCTCAATGGATAGCAAAGTGCCGATGATCGGCGCCCATGCGCGCCTTGTCGCGCCTGCAGCACTCGACGCGTACAGGGAGCAACCTCGTGGTTTCAGGGGCAATATGGCAGTAGCTATCGTGCGCAGTTTTCCGATCGTCTGCTGGATGAGAGCGCGGACCAGAACGTCAAGATTATGGATGCAGTGGGGGCCAGACCTGCAGTTGTCCGGTGGAATGCCTGCACGAGGTGTGGGCCGGTCAGCGTGGTGGGCCATTACGCCTTGGGAACTATCCACTGGCGCTCGGTTCCTGGAAGATTGCTTCGGCGCTGGCCCCGGATGCACCGTGGTCGTCAAGCCTTCCGAGCTGACCCCGCTCAGCACGATGCGCCTGGCCGAGCTGTGCCTCGAGGCGGGCCTGCCCGCGGGCGACCTTAACATCGTCAACGGCTATGGCCATGAAGCGGGCGAGGCGCTCGCCAGCCACCCGGGGTGTCGACAAGATCACCTTCACCGGATCGACCGCTGTCGGCAAGAAGATCGTCGAATATTCGCTGGGCGACATGAAGCGGGTCACGCTCGAGCTTGGCGGCAAGTCGCCGAGAATCGTGTTTGACGATGCCGATCTCGATCAAGTGGGGCTGGGCGCCGTACTGGCGATGTTCTTCAATTCGGGCCAAATCTGCTTCGCGGCCATCCGGCTGTTCGTCCAGGACAGCGTCTACGACAAGGTGGTCGATGCGGCCATTACCGGGCTGACCCACCATGGCATTTCGGTCGACGACATTCACTACGACAAGTTCACAGACAGCAGGGATCAATAGGCCGCGATCGTCAGCATAGGCGACGCGCAAGAAGGGAGACGGGGAATGAAAAGCAAGTTAGTATTGGCATCGGGTTTCTGCATGGCGCTGTTCTGGTCCGGCAGCGCTCATGCCACAGATGGCTTCAATTTCATCGGCTATGGCCCGACGTCGATCGCGATGGGCGGAACCGGCGCGGCCTACGACATCGGCCCGGCCGGCATGATGATCAATCCCGCAACGCTCGCGCTGATGCCGGACGGATGCGACGGCCAGATCGGTGGCGACATCATCACCAGCAATCTCAAGATCCGGAATACCGCAACGGGCGAGGTCGCGCATTCCAACAGCGAGGGCACCAATAACGGGCCCTATTATGCGCCGGAGGTCGCCTTCGTCTGCCGGAAGGGGCGATACACGCTGGGCATCGGCTCCTTCGCGGCAGCCGGCGTTGGAACCCAATATGCCGCGGACAGCTTTCTGTCGCGCACCGTCACCAATACCACCGACACGGGCCTGCGAAACTTCTCTCGCATGCTGACGCTGCGGATTCCGGTTTCAGCCGCCTACCAGGTGACGGACAGGCTTGCGGTCGGCGGCTCGCTGGACGTGGTCTGGACCTCGATGAACGTGGGGCTGCTCCTCGACACATCACAGATCGGGACGCTCGCCGCCCAACAGCGCCTGTCCGGGTCGCTGGTGCCGACCCTGCTCGGCATTCCCCAGCTCTCGGGTGGCTATTTGAACTTCACCAACCACAGCATCGTCGGCGGAGCGGCCGAGGGTTGGGGCATCGGCGGCAAGCTCGGCGCGACCTATCAGGTATCGCGCAGAACGCGGTTGGGCATCGTCTATAGTTTTAAGACCTCGGTCAGCGATCTCACCGGCCACTCGACGCTTACCGCGGTGAGTGCGGTGGCCGGCAACATCCCGCTCAGCGGGAAGGTGCGGGTGCGCGATTTCCAGGGCCCCGCGCAATTCACGGCGGGCGTGTTCCATGAGTTCTCGGACAGGCTCTCCGTGGCGGTCGACTATCAGCGCGTGTTCTGGGGAAGCGCGATGAAGAATGTCTCGGTGGGTTTCAAGGACGACGCTTCGGGCGCCGACATCAATCTGTCCTTTCCGACCAACTACCGGGACACCAATGTGGTCGGCGTGGGTGTGCAATATCGACTGACCCCGCGCTTCGCGGTGCGGGGCGGCTTTCACTATGCGGACGAGCCCACCCCGGGCCACGGGGTGTTGGCGATCATCCCGTCCACACCGACCACCAACATCACGGGCGGCGGTTCCTGGGCGCTCGGCAAGAACAGTGCCCTCGATTTCGCTTTGACCTATGCCTTTCCCAAGAGCGTGTCCAATGACGGGCCTCCCAACACGGCCGCGCCGATCGAAGCGACGCATAGCCAGATCGCGGCCTCGATCGCCTTCCGGAAGCACTTCTGAGAGTCCTCTCTGATTGGGGCTGTTGAAGTCAACTCCTGTCGGCTTTTCCGGTTCATCGCACGGGTCACGCGCTTCTCTTCGCGGTCGGCGCTGTGGCCGCCGCATGATGGGGTCAGGAGAGCAAGGCGTCTCAATCTGTTTCACGACCTTGCGGGGATTGGCGCTGCAGGTTGGGGGCTCTCAACGAGATCACCTCGCCCATCGTCCCCGTGGACGATCCGGATTTCGCCCTCTCGGGCAAAAATTTGTTCTGCGTATGCCTCAGATCCTTCTTTCAGGGTTATGCCGCCAACGCGGCAGGCTCCTTGCCGAAGCGGAACTCGGTGGCATCGGCCCACTTGCGATGCAGGCCCTATATGGCGACGACCATGCGGTTCGGGCTCGAATGGCTGCTGACCCCCCTGCTGGTCTATCAGAACTATCACCTGATCCATCACCTTTATCCGGAGATACCCTTCTACCGGATGCACAAGGCCTATTACCTGCGCTACGATGAGATCAACGCGCAGGACATTCCGCGGCAGACTGCATTTGGGCTGGCACCGGAAAATATCGAATCGCACCGGGCATTCCGGCGGATGAAGGATGCGATAGCGGTTCCTGCCGAGTAGGAACGACTCTAGACAGCGTAGTTTTAAGGCGGCGCTATATCAACTTTGCCGGCCGCATGGTGTTCATAGTCAACAAGCTTCCGATCATGCTGGTAAATCTCGGTGGCGCACCCAGCTCGTCACCGTGGCAATTGTGGCCCGCTCGAGTTTGGCTTGTCCGTAAGCGGAGCCCTGACCCCACCTTGCGGTCGTAGGAAGCAGCGCCGAGTCTCCGCGCCCTGACGGACTGGGGTGCGCTGCTACTATGATGATCACGAGTGATGATCCTGTGAGCAAGGGCGCGCAGCGGTTTGAGGTATTCACGGGCGCGGGCAAGCGACGGGACTGGCCGCCTGAGGTAAAGGCCTCGATTGTCGCCGAGTGTTACGTAGGTGAAGGTGTCAGCGCCGTCGCGCGCCGTCACGGGTTGGATCCGTCGCAAGTCTAGGCCTGGCGACGGGATTTGCGGAAGCAGTTCGAGGCTGACGGTCGTCTTCCGGCAACACCTCGTTCGGAAGCGCCGGTCTTCGTGCCCTGTAGCCGTTCCAGCGCGTCCGACAGGCGCGTATAGGAGCGGGCCGAGCCGTTGACGCCGGTGACGTGGAATAGGTCGTGAGCGGTAAAATAGAAGTCCTGGGAGACGTCCACGCCGGCCTCCAGCTTCGCCACCATGAGGCTCGCGATGTAAAGCAACACCTCTTTGTCGTAGATCGTCGCAACGCCCTTCGCGGTGGCGACGATCTCGATCGAAACCGCGTCGGTCTTGTAGGCGAGCGGCTTGGTCCACTTACCCTTGCCCAACGCAAAGAACGGGAACGCCATCAGCGACCGTTCGCCGCGAACCTCCTTCAACAGCGGGCTATCGAGCGAAAACAGGTCGCCCTGTTGGATAGGCAAGCTCATGTGGTCCGCAGCCCCATCGGGTTCCGGCCGGTTGTCGAAAGCACGAAGATTAGGGCTGCTGCCCGGTGGCGCTCCCCTGTGATGGCCGATTTTACGGTCAAAGTTCGTGCTTTCGATAACCGGACGACGGCGTTGGCATCGCCATTCGTGCTTTCGGAAACCGACGGACGGGACAGCCCCCGCGGCCTTCTCACAAACGATCGATTATGAAGCGGGACCATGTGAGAAAGCATAGCAGGCGTGCAGCACGTATCAAAACACTTTCTCGATTGAGCTGGCTCGTGATAGGTGCGGACGGTAAGTTTTGAGAATAACCCATGCTGATTGGCTACGCCCGCGTCTCGACGCCCGAACAGGATCTAACACCTCAGCTCGACGCGCTCCGCGCGGTGGGTTGCGAGCGTACATTCACCGACAAGGCTAGTGGGTCCAATGCCAATCGTGCCGGCCTAGCTGAAGCCCTCTCGCATGCGCGCTCCGGTGACATACTGGTAATCTGGAAACTGGATCGGCTAGGTCGAACATCCAAGGGATTAATCGATCTCTCAATCGAGCTGGAGATGCGCGACATTGGTCTGCGCTCGATAACCGACGGTATCGACACGTCAGGAACGGCTGGCAAGTTCGTGTTCCGCATTCTCGCTGCATTAGCTGAAATGGAGCGTGATCTCATTCGCGAGCGCACTACAGCCGCACTGATAGCCGCAAGGCGCGAGGGGAGGGTCGGTGGGAGAAAGACAGTGATGACCTCCAAGCGTATTGAAGCAGCTCGAAGGCTGTTCGCGTCGGGGATGACGGTGCGCGAAGTCGCGCCGGCAATCGGCGTATCGGTCCCTACGCTCTACCGGCATTTTCCGGCGTCTGCGCAGGATGCAATCGGCGCGGAGAAGAAAGGCGACGATGCCTAAAAGAGATCTTTGCCGATCTTCGGCCGTATCAATCTTACTCTATAGCGGGCACAGCTCCGATCGCCCGGGACGGGACGAACCGGGCTCGAAGCATTCTAGCCGGCAACATTCCCGCCTTGCGTACCCTATATCACCTGAGGGCAGGAAAAGCCTGTCCGGAGAACAAGATGCCGCCCGAGGTGCCCGTCCATGCTTCCCCAGTCGCCATGCCCGACGATCATTTCGGAGCGGCACTGATCGAGCAGACGGCCGCGCTCAGCGCTTATGCCCGACGGCTGACCGCGGGCGGTGCGGACGCCGACGACCTCTTGCAGGATACCCTGCTACGCTGCTGGAGCGCGCGGGCCAGCTTCGCGGCCGGGACGAGCCTGATTGCCTGGGCTCGAACCGTGATGAAGAACAACTTCCTCACCGGTCGTCGTCGCGCCCGCTTTCAGGCGGACCTTCCCGAGGAGGCGCGCGACCGGATGCTGAAGGTGGACGAGACCCAGAGCCTCGCCATCTGGCTGCGGGATACGGATTGGGCGCTCGGCGAACTGCCGCCCCATCAGCGCGAGGCGGTGCTGCTGGCGAGCCAGGGCGCGTCGATCGAAGAGGCCGCGATGCGGCTTGGCGTTACCACAGGAACGGTCAAAAGTCGCATAGCGCGGGGCCGCACTCGGCTGCGCGCGCTCATCGAGGAGCGATCGACGCCGCTGTTGGCGGACAGAGACGGCCGGGACGAGGCCGCACCAGCGGCCGATCGGTCTGCCAGACCGAGAAAGAAGAAACGGGACTGGCGGGGCGTAAAGATCGGATAACTCTGTTTGTTGACATGGGGGAGGGCGGGGGATCTTTAAAGATTTTAGGCGACAAGGACATGACGACATGATTAGTTCCATAAGTTGCTCATTCTGGGCTTGTTCCTCGATGATTAGCGTTTAGGGGAGATATCGGTTTTTGATGAGCGTGCCGGGCCACAACCCCCCCTTTGAAGTCGGCGTCGAGTCCGCACGTTACGAGCTGCGCCAGTCTGGCGAAGGGCTCTGCCTTGCGATTGGCGGCGACTGGACCGCATTCGGACTGGGCAACCTGCCAACGGAAATCATGCGGTCGCTCACCGAAGGTTCCCGGCCCAAAGCGCTGGACGTTCAGAGCCTCGGTCACGTGGACAGTGCGGGTGCCTTGGCACTCGTCGAAGCGCTCGGCTCAACAGCGCCGCTGGAGGCCAGTGATCGTCAGGATCTTCGCCGGCTCGCGGATCTGGTGGGCGCACCGTCCGAAGCCCGCCAGGTTACCGAGCCCGCAGCCTCCGCCATTAACACGTTCTTTGCTCGTATCGGCAGGCAGGTTGAAAGATTCATAGGCCAAATCTGGGCGGTGATGGATTTCCAAGGGCGCCTGGTTGTCGCGCTAGGCCGGCACCTCAGGAACCCGAAGCGCTTGCGCCTGACACCGCTTTTCAGCGTGATGGAGCAGGCGGGCATCAATGCAATTCCGATCGTGATGATGATGTGCTTCTTCATCGGCGCAATCGTGGCGCTTGTCGGCGCCAACCTGCTTTCGACGTTTGGCGTTTCCGCCTTCACCGTGGAGCTGGTCGGCGTAGCCATCTTGCGAGAGTTCGGGGCGGTCATCGCCGCAATCCTGTTTGCCGGCCGGTCCGCTTCTGCTTTCGCGGCGGAGATCGGCGCAATGCGCATGAACCAGGAAGTCGATGCGATGAAGGTTATGGGCGTTGACGAATTCGACGCCCTCGTTGTGCCGAGGGTCCTTGCCGCGCTTCTGATGGTTCCGATCCTGACCTTCTGCGGCGACATCGGCGGCATCCTGGGCGGACTGCTGGTCAGCTGGGCCACGATGGACATCAGCCCGGTCTTCTTTCTCGAACGCACGGTCGACACCGTGAGCTTGACGCATTTCTGGATCGGGCTCGTCAAGGCGCCCTTTTTCGCCTTGGTGATCGCCGCCGCGGGATGCGGCAAGGGACTTGCGGTCAGCGGCGATACGGAAAGTCTCGGAAAGGGTGTCACCTCCGCCGTCGTCCAGTCGATTTTCTTGATCATCATGTTTGACGCGATCTTCGCCGTGATCTTCATGGAGCTTGATCTGTGACCAGTGATGCTCCCGATCGTGGAAGCGCAGCGCCGCCGATCCGCGTCACCGGTCTGCGAACGGAGTTCGGCGACGCGCTTATTCACGACGATTTGAATCTCGACGTGAAGGCGGGGGAAATCCTCGGGCTCGTCGGCGGATCGGGATCAGGCAAGTCGGTTCTGCTAAATACGATACTCGGACTAAAGACGCCCGATGCTGGTAAAGTCGAACTGTTCGGCCATGACATTCAGGAGGGGAGCGAGCGCGACGAAGTCGAGCGGCGGATCGGGGTCCTTTTCCAGAACGGCGCGCTGTTCTCGGCTCTGACCGTGCAGGAGAATGTCGAGGCGCCGTTCCTCGAGCACTCAGACCTGCCGATGGAACTTGTTGGAAAGCTGGCTGCGCTCAAGATCAAATTGGCAGGACTACCCGAAGACGCCGGTGCGAAGAAGCCGGCAGAGCTGTCGGGCGGAATGAGAAAACGGGCCGGAATCGCGCGAGCGATCGCGCTCGATCCAGCGCTGCTCTTTCTGGATGAGCCGACTTCCGGTCTCGATCCCATTGCCGCAAATGAGTTCGACGAATTGATCCGGACCCTGCGCGACGCACTTGGCCTCACCGTTTTCCTGATCACCCATGATCTCGATACGCTCCATGCGATCTGCGACCGGGTCGCCGTCCTCGCCGAAAGGAAGGTCATTGCCATCGCGCCCGTGGAAGATCTCGAACGGTCGGAACATCCATGGGTAAGAGACTTTTTTCAGGGGCCGCGCGGGCGCGCCGCGCAAAGGACTTATAACTGATGGAGCGTCACGCCCACTACGCCTTGGTTGGTGTAATTTCGACAATCGTCTTCATCGCGGCTGCCGCCTTCGTGATCTGGCTCGGCAGCCTGCAAATCAACCGGAAGGTCGATGACTATCGGATCCTCTTCCGCGGACCCGTCCGAGGCCTGAGCGAGGGCGGGGAAGTCCAGTTCAACGGAATCAAGGTCGGCCAGATCGAACGGATCGATCTGGACCCACGTGACCCCAATCGGGTCATCACCGATATTCAGATCAAGGCAGGAACGCCGGTGCGCGATGATTCGGTCGCCACTCTCGAAAGCGAGGGCATTTCCGGCGTAAGCATCGTCCAGATCAGCGCCGGCACGCCCAGTCGTCCTTTGTTGAATAAGGTCTCGAAGGAGGAGCGCCCCGTCATCCGTAGCAAGGGCAATGCGCTCTCGTCACTCCTACAGGGGGGCGGACAACTGATCCAGAAGGCCGCGGATGCGCTTGACCGCGTCAACCGTGTACTGTCCGACCGAACTATCGCCAATGCCGAGAAAACATTTCAGAACGTCCGGGAAACCTCAGACGCGCTCGTCGAGAATCGCGAAATGTTCGATCGTGCAAGCTCGGCACTGGCCAAACTGGACATGGCCGCGACGGACATCCAGGACGCGGCGCGATCCGTGCGAACCATCGCCAACGGCGACGGGCGCCAGGCCTTCTCCGACATTTCCGATGCTGCCGCTGAACTAAAGCTCGGGATCCGCGACGCGCGCGGAGTCATCGCAAAGCTGGACACGCAGAGCAGCGCAATCGGGACGACAACCTTGCCTAACATCAACGCAACAATGCTAGAGCTCCAGGAAACGGCGAGATCACTGGATAGCCTGATACGCGACATTCGGCGCGATCCGCGCGCCACGCTGACAAAGGGCTCTGGCAAGGAACTGGAGTTACCACGGTGAACCGGATCGGGAAAATCGCTCCCTTGGGCCTCGCCTTGCTGCTCGGCGGTTGTGTGGGCTCACTGCTCGGCGGCGGGAAGCCCGACAATCTTTTTCGGCTGGAAACCGCTCTTGATCCGCCTGTACAGCAAGCATCCGACCCTGCTGCCCGCCGGGCGATCATTTTCCTGCCGATCGACTTCGCAGCCGAGGCGCGAAGCGATCGGATCCTCGTCAGCCGCGGGGCTGAAACCTTGTACCTCAAGGATGCCCGATGGGTCACTCCGGCACCGGACATGCTGGCTGGACTGGCAAGAACCGTGTTCGCCGCGCATGCATCCGAAATTCTGCTGACGACACCGCGCCAGGCATCCGGCGTCGATTATGCGCTTCAGCTATCGGTCGATCGGTTCGAGGCCGTTTACGTACCCGCAGCGGGTAAAAAGGACCCGCCGGTCGTGCGCGTGGAGGGCGAGGCACGCCTGTTCCGCATGAGCGACCGGACGGTGGTGGCGACCCGCCGCTTCGAGACCGATGCTCCGGCGCAGGACAATCGGGTGAGTGCGATCGTCTCGGCGTTCAGCGTGGCCACGGATCAATATCTCGTCCAGCTCGTCGAATGGACGAGGGTCCGTACTCAATCAAGCAGTCCGTAGTGACGTAAATTGTGCCCGAGTTTTTCTCGGGCGTTTTGCCCCGAAAACTTGAATGGAAGTGCCAAGCTATGATTATTGGTACGGAGATTTCAAACTGCCATGGTAATTTGATTGCAACGTTCAAACGCCTATTGCGTTACGTGCGCATGCTATCACGTATTCCCAAACTGGCGCTTATGGCCATTTTAGTTCTTCCAGCAACCGCTCAGGCTCAAGAAGTGCGTCCAACGACCCCATCCACGGAGGAGGACAAGAGGCCCGTTGCTAACACCTTGAACAAGGCGGGCGACATCGCGACCCAGCCAGTGCGCGACGTGGGCGCCAAAAAACGCGAAATACCTCCCGTTTTAGAACGCGCTGCTCAAGACCCATATGCGACTACTGGGGCGCGTACATGCTCCCAGATCAGCGCTTCCATGGCCGAACTCGGCGAGGTCCTTGGCCCAGACTATGTGCCGGGACATGGCACGAAGGAAAATCGCGCTGGCAAGCTCGCCGAAGCCGGCGGTAAGACGGTCGTGAACGCGCTCATCCCGTTTCGCGGGCTAGTTCGGGAGGTGAGCGGGGCGGCACCGGCAGAACGCCGCTACAATGCCGCGCTGGACGCGGGACTTGTCAGGCGCGGCTTTCTTCGCGGACTGGCCGTTGCACGCGGTTGCAAACTGACTACCGCTCGGCCGATAAAGGGATGATAAAGTTGGATACCTCCATTTTAGAGGGCATAGCGTGGATGGTACGCTAAACAACGCTTAGGGCGAACAATCAGCGAACGTTCAGGCGACGCGGCTATCGGGCGGCAGATTGAGGACCTTGCGGCCAGCGGAAGCGGCGGCGTCCATGTAGATCGTGTTCCAATGACGATCGCGGCGATGACCAGGTTGAGGCCGGATGCCCGATATTGTTGCGCCTCATGGCTGCGGTCGATGATACGGCCCTGGCGGAAGGTGTAGATCGCCTGCGTCAGGGCATGGCGTTGTTCGCTGTTGTTGAGGCCGGGATGGCATCGCCGACGCAGATCGGGGTTTTCGAGCCAGTCGAGCATGAACAGCGTCCGCTCGATCTTGCCGATTTCCTGTAGCGCGACGTCGAGCTGGTTCTGCCGCTCATAGGCGGCGAGCTTCGGGAGCATGATCGATGGGGCGACGTGGCCGGCCTTGATCGATCCTACGAGGCGCAGCACGTCATCCCATTGCTCGCCGATGATGTCGGTGCGGATACGCTTGCCCAACAGCGGGGTGATGGACGGATAGGCCGTGACCGGCGCGATCGGCGCGAGCCGTCTGTCGGGAAAGTCGCGCAAGCGCGGGCAGAAACGAAATCCCAGCATGGCGCACAGGGCGAAGACATGATCGGTCGCCCCGCCGGTGTCGGTGTAATGCTCGGCGATTTTCAGTTCGGTGCCGTGGCTGGTGAGGCCGGCCTCAGACCCGGTTCTTGCGCTCGATCGGCAGCAAGTCTTGGGCTAAAGACGGTGATGCGGCGCGTGAAGTCGCGCCGGCGATCGGCGTGTCGATACCTACACTCTACCGACATATTCCGGCATCGGCGCGGAGGGAGAAGGGGATGAATCCCAGCAATGAAGTATTGGGCGAGGCCCTTGGTCTTCTCGATCTGACGCTAAGCCCAGTAGGAACGATCAAGCCTGATGCGAGACCAGGGAAGGATTGCTAACGGCTAAGCCGCTGCCGAAGACGATCGCATCCTCAACAAAGCCGGTGCCGGTCTGGCCAAAACGCCGCATGGACCACCTGCGCGCCGCAAGGCCGGCGTGGGAGGACGCCAGCGCTGCGCCAACTGCAATAACAGCACCCAACACGCGCTTGTCGCGCGGCGCCAGCGCAGCACCCGCGTAGGCTGCGGTGACACTGCGAACGGCCAGACCGATGGGCACCGTACGATCGGGCGCTGTCTTCATCTTGTCGCCCGCCATCTCGGCTGCCGCCATGGCAGCAGTGCCGGCGGCGATGATCGGGTTCAGCATCAATTCCTGGAGCGGAAGGTGGGGCGCGATCTCCTGCCGGCGGGTGGCCGTGGCAATCACGGCCAGCGGGGTCATGCCGCGCTGACCCGCCACCAGACCGATAAGGAAGGAGCGTAGCATATGAATTCTCCGATCAAGGAACGAGGAGTTTTTTTCAGGCGGTCTTTGAACCTCGGGAACGCGTGCTGTGCTGCGCCAGGATGGAAACCAGATCGCGCACGCTGTCGCGCAGCGCATCTACGCCTTCAGCGTTGTAGCCGTTCGCCATAGTCTCAGGAACGTGCAAGGCCTGGCTCCGAAGCGTCTTGCCCCGTTCGGTCAGCGTGACCACAACGCGCCGCTCATCGTTCGGGTCGCGGGCGCGGGAAAGCAAACCCGCACCCTCCATCCGCTTAAGCAGCGGCGTCAGCGTGCCGCTGTCGAGATAGAGTCGTGCACCCAGAGCCCCGATCGTCTGCGGCTGCTGTTCCCACAAAACCAGCATGTCGAGATATTGTGGATAGGTGAGGTTCAACTTCCCCAACACCGGGCCATAGAGGCGGCCCAACAGATTGGTCGCTGCATAGAGCGGGAAGCAGATCTGGCGGTCGAGCAGGAGCGGGTCTTCCTCCAGCCCCAAGGTCAGCCCCGCGTCGCTCACCGCGTGGTAACGTCGAGTTGAACGTCGACATTGCCTTTCACCGCGTTCGAATAGGGACAGACGGCATGAGCAGCCTGAACGATTTTCTCGGCTGCAGCCTGATCGACGCCCGTGATCGCAATGCCAAGCGTTACGGTGAGCCTGAAGCCACCCCGGTCGTCGGGGAGCAGCCCCACTTCGCCGGTAACCTCGACATCCTCGTCGCGAACCCTGTCGACCTGCGCACGGGTCACATGAATGACCGCATTCCCGAAGCAGGCGGCATAGCCGGCCGCGAAGAGCTGTTCGGGGTTGGTGGCACCGCCCTTGCCGCCAAGTTCCTTTGGCATCGCCAGTTGCAGATCGAGGATCCCGTCTTCGCTGCGAACGGTCCCGCTGCGACCTCCGATAGCCGTGACCTTGGTAGTATAGAGATGACCCATAGGTTCTCCTGCCAGACTTTCGATTCCTATACGCAGTCCTATCGCTGGCAATTAAATCGCACGCAAGACATTATCGTTGGCAGCGACGCTAGTCGCTCCTTCAGCAGACACTGACGGATGGCATGGACTAGCGGTCTTTGGACCCCTCCCAGCCGAGCCCGAGCGCTTTGTGGAGGCCCACAAACGCACGAACGAACTGTCCCTGCGCTTCCACTGCGGAGATGTCCGCCGTCAGCGCCGCGCGTTCTGCGTCTATGGACGACGTCAGCGGTGCAGCTCCGCGCTCGAACCGCTGGTCTGCGAAGCGAGAAGACTGCCGGGCGCCCTCAGCGCTCCGGTAGCTCGACAGGAGGGTCGCGCGCAGATTGCCGAAGCGCGACAGGCTCGTCTCGGCATCGGACAGGGCGGCAAGGACGGACTTGCGATACTGCGCCTCCGCCTCGTCCCGTCCGGCGCGGGACTGCTCCACCCGGGCGCGATTGCGGCCGAAGTCGAGAAAGCTCCAGTTGATCCGCGGCAACAACAAGCTCGACACGTTGTCGGTATCCACGACGTCGCCGATATTCGGGCCGCCAAGTCCGATGATTCCCATGATGCTGACCGAGGGGAACTGGCGCGCGACGTCGACGCCGATCTGCGCGGTGGCAGCGGCCAGTTGCCGTTCGGCGGCCCGGACGTCGGGCCGGCGCCGCAGCATCGCCTCAGGATCGCCGATCGCGACGCTCGCCGGGACGGAGGGGATGGCCCCGGAGGAGGAGAGGGTGGCATCATGGGCACCGGGCTCGTCGCCCGTGAGCAGCGCAAGCTGGTCGAGCGTCACCGCGATCTGGCCTTCGAGCGGTAACAGGCCGCCTTGCGTCCGGTTGAGTTCGGTGCGCAGGCGGACGACGTCGTCGCGCGACGACGCGCCGCGCCGCTCGCGCTGCTCGAGAAGTGCAAGCGACCGTGCGAGCAACTCGGAGGATTGGCGCGACAGCACCAGGCGCTGCTGAAGTTCCCGCAACGTCACGTAATTATCGGCGATCTCGGCGGAGAGGCGAACCTGCGCATCCGCCACGTTGGCATGGGCCGCGTCCGCCTGCGCGGAGGCGGCTTCCGCGGCGCGGCGGCGCCCGCCGAACAGGTCGATCTCCCAGGAGGCGTCGAGGCCCACGTTATAGAACTCGGCCTTGATCCGGTCGTCCTGCTCTCCCTGCGATGGGAGAGCGAGAGATCCGGCGGGGAGGTCCGCAATGATGGCGGTCCCAGTGGCTGATATCGAGGGCGACCGGTTGGCCCGTTGCTCACGCGCCGCGGCGCGGGCCTTGCGCACTCTCGCCTCTGCGATCGCGACATCGGGACTGGCAGCGAGCCCACGCTCGACGAGCGCGTTGAGGCGCGGGTCGGCCATCGCCTCCCACCACCGCGCCAGCGGACGATCGGCAACCGTCTGGGCAGGGTCGGCGCGGCGGAACGTCGCACCCGCTCTTTCGGCACTCGCGACGGGGCGTGGCCCCGCATAGTCGGGTCCGACCGTGCAGCCGGCAAGCAGGAGTGGTACAGGGATCAGGAAGCGGATCATCAATGCATGGCCATCTGGGTGCCGGAGGGGATGGGGCGAAGGAACAGCGCCAGCGGGGTCGTGACGGCGATCGCAATCGCAAGGACGACATAGAGGTCGTTATAGGCCATCACGGTCGCCTGCTGGAGCATCTGGCCTGCCAGTTGACGATACGCCCCGGCTTCGCCGGCCGCCCCCGCCATCGCGCGACCGAACCATTCCTGCGTCGCCGCCGCGTTCGCCGACGCTGATTCGGCGATCCGATTGAAATGCAGGAAGGTTTGACGATCCTGCAGGGTTGCCATCATCGCGAGACCGATGGACCCGCCCAGGTTGCGGCCCGCATTGAAGAGGGCGGACGCATCGCCCGCGTCCTCGGGCGCGACGGCGCTGATCGCGGCCTGATTGAGGAACATCATCGCGAAGATCTGGCCGAAACCCCTGACCAGTTGCGATCCGACGAGGTCGCCGCCAGCGGTGTCCGCCGTCATGCTCCAATCCATCGCGCAACTGATCCCGATGGCGACCATTCCGATGATGACGGCCACGCGGACATCGAGATATTTGAAGGCGAGCGGGAGAAACGGCATCATCAGCAGCGCGGGGATGCCGGACACAAACACGACCTGCCCCGACTGCAGCGCGCTGTAGCCGGCCATTACCGCCAGAAACTGAGGGATCAGGAAGGTCACCCCGTAGAGAACGACGCCGATCACGAGGCTCAGCACGAACACGCTGCCGAAGGTGCGGCTGAAGATCAATGACAATTTCAGGACTGGCTGAGGCGACCTCACCTGGCCGATGGCGATGAGTGTGAACCCAAAGACCGTGGCGATGGCGAGCTTGATAATCATCGCCGATTCAAACCACATCTCCCGCTGCCCCTCCTCCAGCATGACGGTGAGCGAGCCGAGCCCGATCGCCAGCCCAGCTATGCCCAGCCAATCGGCGTTCCGCAGTTGATTGAGGCGCAGGCGCTCGTGATCGAGGCCGACGAGCAGCAGCACAGCCAGGCCGGCGCACACGGGCACGTTCAGGAAGAACGCATAGTGCCAGCTGTAATTGTCGGTCAGCCATCCGCCGATGATCGGGCCGAGCACGGGTCCTAGGATGGCTGTCCCGCCGAAGGCCGCGGTCCCGATCGGCTGCTGTGAGGGTGGCAGCCGCGTGGCGATGATCGTCATGGCGGTCGGAATGAGCGCGCCGCCGGTGAATCCCTGACCGACGCGACCGGCGATCATCATGGGCAGCGTCGTCGAGAGGCCGCAGATCACCGAGAAGCCGGTGAACGAAACGGCGGCGGCGAGCAGGAAATTTCGGAGGCCCAGTAGCCGTACAAGGAAGGGGCTGAGCGGGATCATGACGATCTCGGCGACCAGGTATGACGTTGCCACCCAGGTCCCCTCGGTCCCGCTGGCGCCGATTTCCCCCTGAATTGTCGGCAGCGCCGCGTTGACGATCGAGATGTCGAGCAGCGCCATGAAGGACCCGATCGTGCCCGCGGCGACCGCAAGCCAGTCCCGCGCGCTTGCGCGTTCACGGGTCATCGTCGCTGGACCTGCGCCTCGTCGCGCCCAAGCCGCTCGCTCTCCTCCTCGATCCGCTTGCGGCTGCCCTTCGCACCGATGGTGTCGATCGTGACCTCCACCGATAGTCCGGGCCGCAGGACCTTGCGCGCTTCGGGTCCGGCCTCGATGCTGATCCTCACCGGCACACGCTGGACGATCTTGGTGAAGTTGCCGGTCGCGTTCTCGGGCGGCAGCACCGAGAATTGCGCACCGGTGCCGGGTGCGAAGCTGTCGATCCGGCCGCGCAGTTCGGCCCCGTCCAGCGCATCGACCTTGATGGTCGCCGGCTGGCCGACGCGCATGAGGGCGACCTGGGTCTCCTTGAAGTTCGCCTCGATATAGAGCTGGTTCGCCGGCACGATCGACATGAGCCGGGTCGCGGGCTGGACGAACTGCCCCACCCGCACCGCCTTGTCGGCAACCACGCCGTCAATGCTACTGCGAAGCTCGACAGCGCCAAGGTCGGTCGAGGCGCGGTCGAGTTGCGCTTGCGCGGTTTCCCGTTGAGCCAGAGCCTGGCCGATGCGGGCACTCTGCGTTTCCAGCCCGCGCCTTGCCGCCAGATAGGTGGCGCGTTGGGTGCGCAGGTTGGCGACCGCGCGATCGCGATCGACCACCAGGGCCGCCAGCCGCTCGCGCGACTCCGCCCCGGACTGCGCGAGCGGCTCGTACCGCCGGACCTCCGCGGCTGCGGCCTCGGCGGCGACTTCGGCTGCGGACACTTGCGCCGCCGACTGCGCGATGGCCGCGCGCTGCTCGTCGAGCGTGCTGCGTGCTGTCCGGATGCCGGCAACGGCCGAGGCGACCTGCGCCTGCGCCTGTGCGACGCTTGCACGATAGTCCCGCGGATCAAGCACTGCCAGAAGCTGCCCGCGTCTCACGGGCTGGTTGTCACGCACGAGAACCCGTTCGACATAACCGCCCAGTTTGGGAGAAACGGTCACGAAGTCGGCCCGCACATACGCATTGTTCGTCGATTGACGATACTGCCCGCGTTCCCGATAATTGACATACCACATGGCGGCCGCGACGATCCCGGCCACCAGCGCCGCGATCAGCGCGTAGCGGATAACGGGATATCGCGTCAGGAGACCCGGTTTATCTGGCGCATCCCCATCAGTGCCAGTCGGTCGGTCGCCGCGCTCTTCCCCTTCGTCGTCATGCCCGCTCGCATCTGTCTCGGGTTCGTTGCGATCTGCCACTCTTCAACCTTGTAATATGTAAACCGTATCGTATCATAGTAATTGATGCGGCTGTTTTCTACCTTCGATTTTGATCGGAAAAAAGCGATTGGCCGGCTGACGCACCCATCCAACATGACGCCTGCGGTCGCGGCTGCAAGCGTGTGGGCGTATTCCACCATAATCCCGGCTGGAAGCGCTTCAACTTGACAGCATTCGCTTTCCAGAACCTGAGCAGGGATCTCCGCCGTGGGTTCGGGATAGGGACTGGAGTGCCTACGGCCGAATGCTCGCAAGACATAAGCAGAGCCCCGCCGTCGTCGACGTTGGCGAAGCCGATCAGTTTTCGGTCGCCGCCGGGCTAACCTATACCCCCCGATATCGACGCGCGGCGAGACCAATCAGCGTCAGGCGAATTCACACAGAAATTCGCACTGTGCCGCACATACAATCGTGTCCGGGCTATCCTGCCATGCATCAACGTGGGCGACCGCGACGCGCCGCCCGATCCTGCGCAGATTTGGCTGCGCCGTGACCGGGGCGAGCCGCATCGGGGCAAGAAACTGCACATTGATGCTAATGAGTTGGGGCAGACAGTTTCGGTCGAGCCGGTGTGACAGGACAGCGCCGCATGCCAGTTCGAGAAACGCCGTGATGGCGCCGCCGTGAAGCGCCTGAGCCAACGGATTGCCGACGAGTTCCGCGGTCGGAGACAGCTTCCAGAGCGCGCCAGCCTCCTCGACCGAAATCATCTTGGCGAGCTTCGAGCTGAACCCCGACGAGGCAAGGATCGCTTGTATCTTCGCGTCGGCGCTCATGCCGCTGCCCGGTGTTTCACCGAAAAGACGGCTTGTGCCGTGGCGAATACATCTGAAGGGTCTTGGTCCCAGACCTCTACGCGCACGAAGGCGAATGCGTCGGTCATCCGGTAGCAATGTCCCCAGGCCGTCACATCGGACCCAGGCGTCGCCGGTCGAATATGGTCGATCTTCAGGTTCAGCGTCGAGATCGAGATCGGCATCTGCCGCGACATGATGGCGGCTCCGCACACATGGTCGATGAGGCTTGCCACCGCACCGGGCGCGATCCCGTCGGCATGGTCCGCCAAGGCGGCCCGACTGGGCAAT
Source organism: Novosphingobium panipatense (assembly GCF_900182875.1). Taxonomy (NCBI): domain Bacteria; kingdom Pseudomonadati; phylum Pseudomonadota; class Alphaproteobacteria; order Sphingomonadales; family Sphingomonadaceae; genus Novosphingobium; species Novosphingobium panipatense. The sequence goes on along the minus strand of NZ_FXUI01000017.1, from coordinate 4,481 downwards.
CTCATCGAACACAACCCATCGTCCGCCGAGATCGTCACAAGATCCAGTTCGGCACTCCATGGAATGATTATGCCTGCGAAACCCGGAACGTCGGCCAAATCGCTCTCCTCACGGTGGCGCAATCTTTCCCAGCACCAATGAGGCGTCAACAGCAAATATGGAAATACACCGGACGGTTTACATCTGATGGCTGCTTGGCTAAGTTGCGTGGAGGTATGGAGACGCGCTCAAACCGCTTGTTGGTTTTCTTGGTCGTCGGCACGCTGCTTGCGACCCTCGCGGTTTTCGCCTTCTGGCTGATGACGGCCAAAAGTCCCGATGGCCAAGACTTCGTGATCCGGTTCAGCGACGACGTCCGGGGGCTGAAGGGCGGCGCTTCCGTGACATATGCCGGGGTTCGGGCGGGCGTTGTGACCGATGTCCGTCTCGACCTTCAAGATCCGTCAGTAGCCCTCGTCACGGTGCGGCTAGATCCAGACATCCCGATCTTGGATGGAGCTAAGGCCGAAATAGTGCGGTCGCTTCTCGGGGATGACGCCACGATCACGATCGACGGCAGTGTGAAGGGCGCCGCGGCGATCACTGCTTCCACCGATGGCGGCTTGCCCGTCATCCCCGCGAAGGAGGGAGGGCTCCTGGGTTCCGGCGGAGACCCGATGGCACTCATCGAAAAGATCAGCCGTTCCGTCGACAATGTTTCCAGCAATCTGGATGCCCGGGGACAGCAGCATACGCGCGAGCGACTGGCAGCGCTCAGCGCCGCCTCCTCGGCGTGGCCGGACAGGGCGACGCGGTTATCTGAAACGCTAACCGGGTCGCGCGGACGGATCCTCAGCACTGGCGCTTCAATCGCTCGCGCTGGCGAGCGAGCGGGCCGCATCCGTGCCAAGCTGGAAGCGCGTCGCGATGCCAGCCTTGGAATCGATGACAAGCTGAGCAGCGCTCAGCGCGCGGCGGAAGAGTTTCGTGGCGATGTGGAGGCGCTGCGCCCGGCCGTTCGCGCCCTCGAAGGCCGAAGCCGTGAGGTCACAGAGTCCGTTCGCTCGGCGCGATCCACGACACAGCGCCTCGGCGACCAGGTCGAGCGCGTTGATCGCGAAGGACTCCAGCTGTTCGGGGCGCCAAAGTTGCCCGATTACAATTCAGCAAAACAGTCGCCACCACCATCGCGCTAGCGCCAGCGTTTCGTGGTACGAGTGACGTTCATCCTCGGGACCGCCCCCGATTGTATTCAGGGACCTCCCCATATTGAACAAGGCGGTGGCCGTGAGCGCGTGAGCAGGACATGGTGGCGCATCTTGGCAACCGGTCGCCGATTTCAGCTTCAGCGACTATCAGGCATCGCGGAGGCGAGATTGAAATGAAGGTGCGATCGGGGAGCGGCAAGCGGGGCGGTCGGACTGGCAGGCCAACGGCAGAGGCAGCGATCCGCCTCACCTCCCATATTCTGCAAAGCGCTCGTGAAATGTTCTTCGAACATGGCTTTGACGGCGCGAGCGCTGATATGATCGCCGAGGGTGCAAAGATCTCGAAGCGGACCCTTTACGCCAGGTTCGGCAGCAAAGCGCGTGTGTTCGAAGCTGTGATCCTCGACGAGATTGACACGCAACTTCGGGCGCTGGAGCCGGCCGTCGATGCGGATCTTGCTGTCGTGGACAGGCTGCAGTCGATAGCCGATGTGCTTCTCGAGTGGCTGCTTACGCCACGTATCGCTTCAATGGAACGTGTCGTGATCGCGCAGGCCGTGCGCTTTCCTGCGCTTGCCGCCAACATTCACGAGTTCGGCTTTCAGCGCGCCGCTCAGTGGGTGGCGAGCATTCTCGGGGCTGCTGCCGCCAAGGGTGAACTCGATCTACCGGATCCCGTTTTCGCCGCTGAACAGTTCGTGACCCTCGTGGTCGTAGCACCGATGCGCCGCGCGGCACTCGGCCTCGCCCCCCCGGCCTATGATGAAAACGCCCGCGCCCGAGTCAGACGGGGCATCGAGCTTTTTATTATTGGCTGTCTACCTCCCGCACTCGGAACCGAGAATATGCAATGACCGAGGTCGCAGATGATATTCCGTTGAGTGAGCGGGAAAGATTTGGAGAGCTCGCGCGAATCTTCGCACGTCACGGACTCGGCGGCCTCGCCTCACGCGTTGGGTTGGCGAGCGGTCCGCTGACATGGTCCGTCGAGCCGGACGCATCAACTCGGGTAGTCGCGCTTCTTCGCGACCTAGGCCCGGTCGCAATAAAGCTGGGCCAGCTTCTCGCCACACGTGGCGATCTTCTGGGGCCGGAGTGGGTGAATGCGCTATCGACATTACAGGATCAAGTTCCTGCGGTACCATTCCACGAGATCGAACCCGAACTCGTCTCGTCTCTCGGTGCGCCCGTTGCTGATGTTTTCGCGCGCTTCGATCGGATACCAATCGCCGCGGCGTCGATTGCCCAGGTGCACGGTGCAGCCCTTTCCGATGGAACCGAAGTTGTCGTCAAGGTGCGCCGCCCGGGAATAGCGACCCGCGTCGACGCCGACCTGAGATTGCTACGACGACTTGCGCGCCTGGCCGAACGGCGCTCGCCGGAACTGCGGCGGCTCAAGATTGACGAACTGCTTCGCTTCTTCGCCGAGAGCCTGTCTCAAGAAATGGATCTGAGCGCCGAAGCGGCAGCATGTGAGGGGATTGGGTCATTTCTCGACACGCTAGGCGTGAGGACACCGAAATTCTTTTGGGACTATGTCGGCCGCCGCGTCAACGTCCAGGAGCGGCTTGAAGGAGTCTCGGTGCGCGGCGTCCTTATAGCAGCAGACGAGGTAACAGACGCGGCCGCAATTGCAGGCGCCTACGCGGACGCCATATTGCGCATGATCATCTTTTACGGCCGGTTTCACGCAGATCCCCATCCGGGGAACGTATTCGTGCTTCCAAGCCGAAAGATCGCTTTCATCGACTTCGGTGCCACCGGAACGCTGACTCCAAACCGTCGCTCGGAGCTGGTTACCTTGGTCCTCGCTATCGCGGGAGAAAATCCGCGCGCGGTCGCGGATGTGCTGATAAACTGGTCAGGCGACCGGACCGTTGAGGTGGATGGGTTGCAAAGGGATCTTGAGTCTTTGATCGGTCAATTTCGTGGCGCTGTCTTGAAACAGGTTGATCTGTCCGAGATATTCTCGCGCGTGTTCACGTTACTGCGCCAATACCGTCTGGCATTGCCGCCCGACCTTGCTTTGCTCCTGCGCACATTACTGACCGCCGAGGGATTGGTACGGACTCTAGACCCAGAGTTCGATATCGCGGCTAGGGCGATGCCGATCGCCCGCGAGCTTGCGCGCGAGCGAATTAGTCCTGCCGAACTGAGAAAAGGTGGGCGCCGCCTGGCAACAGGGATCGGCCGCTTGGCCGCAGCCTCTCCCGACCTGATTGGACTGGTGGAGAAAGTAGCAAAGTCAGGTACAATCCCGGTTCACGTGTCATTACCATCACCGAACAAGGAGAGGCCGTCGCCCCAAAGAGATATACTCGCTGCCGGTCTGATCGTAGGCGGAGCGGTTCTCTTTAGTCAACAAATATACATATCGCTAGCTTCATGGGGAATTGCTGTGGTCATATTGGCACTTACTAGAAATCGATAGATTTTACTGGTTGTATCCTCATCGAATTATGCCATCATAAAAAGGTGTTCAAAACGCTGGGCCAGGCCGCCGGGAGCTATGCGGCCCGGCCCAGCTAGGTTCACCTTCCCGCAAGCCCGGAGGGTGTGAGTGACTTGCCGGTGGTGAGTTCGTTTTCCAGCACGGGAACAGCCGTGCCGGCGATCTGCTGCAGCGCTGGGTCGGTGCCGTCTTGGGCGTATCCCTTGTGGATTGCCCACGCCGCTTGTTGCACCTTCGCCGACTGGGTGAGATAAAGGTTATCGAAAGCGCTCTTCGGTGCCTTTTGCAGCAACTTGACAAGAGCAGCGCGGTCGGCCGACAACGCTGACGATGGTGCCTTGATCGTGCGCTGATCGTTTTTGAGCGCTGCCATCAGTGCTTTCTGGCTGCTTTGTGCCTCGGCTAGGACGCGCTTGGCGTAGGATTTGACGTCGTCCCGCTGCGCGCGCGTTGCGGCAAGCTGGGCAGCCTTTATCTGATAGACGTTCGCGTCCGACGCGGCGAGAACGTAGTTTGGGCCGCTTTGGCTGGCAATCGGCTCTACCCCGACATCCGCGCTGGTCATCGTTCCTGACGTGGATGGGGCAACTGCTTGGGCGAAAGCCGGAACCGACACCAAAGAAAGCAGCGCGGCGGAGATCACGATCTTCATCATTTTCCTTTCTGGTGGCTTATCTTGATAATTTGAATTCAAGTCCGCAAACGAAAAGGAAACCGGTTGGTTCCTTTTGTGGATCGGCTCAGAGTCTTCTCTGATTGGGGCCTAGTGGGTCAAGCTGCTTTCTCGACTTTATGATCATTCCCATGGATCACTCGCTTCTCTCCGCGGTCGGCGCAAGGCC
>NZ_FXUI01000016.1:0-59709 GCF_900182875.1 Novosphingobium panipatense | reverse complement strand
CCGCGCTGGCAGCAGGTGCTCGACGGCGTGGCTGCGGTGGAACGTCGCCTTGGTCGCAAGCCCAAGCTGCTGGTCGCCAAGATGGGCCAGGACGGGCATGACCGCGGCGCCAATGTCATTGCCTCGGCGTTCGGGGATATGGGCTTTGATGTCGTGTCCGGCCCCCTGTTCCAGACACCTGAGGAAACCGTGGTGCTGGCGCTGGAGAACGAAGTCGACGTCGTGGGCGCCTCGTCGCTGGCAGCCGGCCACAAGACCCTGATCCCGGAACTCATCAACAGGCTCCGCGAGGCGGGTCGCAACGATGTGAAGGTGATCGCCGGGGGCGTCATTCCGCCGCAGGACTACGAGTTCCTGCGCAACGCCGGCGTTCAGGGCATCTACGGCCCGGGATCAAACGTGGTGGAGTGCGCGGCCGACGTGCTCAGGCTGCTCGGACACAACATGCCGCCACTCGGTTCCGACCTGCAGGCGGCCGAGTAAATCAACCTTTTCAAAAAATGGCGACGCTATCGCCCGCATGTTGCTAGGCATCGGTATCGACACAGCCGCTGAGCATGCTGGTGAAGCCGTTTCGGAATGGCGAATATGGCATCTCAGGCCAGCTTGATCGATCTCGATATTCGGACAAGCGATTAACGAGAAATCGGGCGTCGCCAGCCTTCATCGATGCTGAACGCCGGCAACGTCAGCCATCCCATCAACGTTGTTCCGAAAGGAAATTGTCCACCGAGTGGACTTCCATGGCCCTCTGCGGAGGGGCGCATGGTGGAGACGCCGGGATTCGAACTCAGCCGTTAAGCGACTGAATTACAATGCTTCTAGCTCCGGTCCACTGGGTGGCTCCACGAAAGAGACCACAAAACGCTTTCCTTGCGAAATCAGAAGCTTGCAGGCTCAGTTCGACTCCCGGCATGGTATTCGAACCCACTGTACATATGCAAGTTCGTAATCCGCTGGACCAGCATGTGGAACGCGGCGAATCCGACCCTTTAGTGCCGTTCAGCCGCCAAATTTCAATGCCCAGGTCCGGACCGGCAGCTATCCCGGCAGGTCGCGACCAGACCCAGTCGTTCCGGATCGGCATCGCAATCGTCTGTTCACGCCCGAGCCGGTCATTCACAGGTGAATTACTACCGAAAGCCCTCTGATCAAACCCACAAGGTCAGTCATTTAGCTCTTGCTTACAGCTCCGCGCTTCAACTGCTGTAGGGATGATAGATGGCTGCCGGCGTCAATCGAAATGCTCCGTGGTAAGCTCGATGATACTGAAAGTTCCGCCGTCGTTTTCTCCTCTGCAAGTGAGCAAGCCTTACGCCAGCTCTGCAATCAGCGCTTCAGCCGGTGGTACTGCGTAACGCTGGCTCCGCGATACTCGGTCGAACGATACGCTTGAAAGTCGAGGCGCTCCGCCAGCCTTACCGAAGCCGCATTCTCGGTATCGATCATGCAGACGCAACGCTCTTCGGGCCGAGTGCCATCGAACCAGCCCATCAGAGTTTCCATCGCCTCTATGGCATAGCCGTGGCCATGCGCTTTTCCGGCAAACAGCCAGGCAGCTTCAGGATCTGCATCGAAGTCGGCGCCTAATCCTCGCTGAAATTGAGCAAGCCCAACTTCTCCAATCAAAGAGCCACTGCCGCGCTCAAAGACTGCAAACATCCCGTATCCGAATAGGCTCCAGTGGCCTACGTAACGCAGTAACCTGTGCCAAGCATCCTCCCGAGTGACGGGAAGGCCGCGGATGAACTCCTCTACGGCAGGATCCCGATATAGATTAAACTGCTCATCCACATCACGAATGTCGTGCGCGCGCAAGATTAGGCGGTCAGTCGAGAGATTGGGGCGCTGTTCCATGTATTGTCAGATCGTTTGCCGGTAGGTTTGGAGTGGAAGCGGGTGGCTAATGGCCTGTCCGCTGGATATCTAGGTACTGCCCCAAAGGCTAAGGGGAAGCTCGATCCGCCCGTCGCGATAGCGAACCGATGGCGTCAAGTCCGACTTAATGAAACTCGGTCCATCCAAATCGACGAAATCGCAGAATTGTCCGAGAATGTATGCGGGGGCCGCCGCAAGGCTTGAGCCCGCCATGTTTCCGACCATCGTGCGAAGGCCAAGCACTCGGGCACGTTCCCGAAGCTCGAGCGCTTCGGTGAGACCGCCACACTTGTCGAGCTTGATATTTGCTACTTGGAAGCGTCCCACCAGCTGATCGACCTCATCAAGCCCAAGCAGGCTTTCGTCAGCTGCAAGGGGTATCCCAAGCCGGATGAACTCCAGCCCTGCCTCTTTGCCACGCGGAACCGGTTGCTCGACGAGCTTCACTTTGGCGTCGTGTAGAACCGGCGCGAGATCGGATAAGCGGTCCACGCTGTAACCCTGATTTGCATCGACCATGAACCAGACATCCGGGCGGCGATGATGCACCAGCCTTAGCCTTTCGGCATCAGCATCGAGATCGCCGTCGAGCTTGAGTTTGATGGCCCGCGCATCGGCGTAGCCATCGAGTTGCTCTAGCATCTCGGCGGGATCATCGGCCGACAGCGTGAAAGTCGTAACGAGAGGCTGGATGTCGCTCAATCCGGCCCGCTTCCATGCTGTTATTCCTGAGGTTGCAGCCTCTATGTCCCACAGAGCGGCATCCAGAGCATTTCGTGCGCCGCCCGCAGGGAGGTGTGTGCGCAAAGAAGCGCGGTCAATACCATCGCTTAATAGGGGTCTTGCTGGCTCAAGCTGGGCCCAAATATTTTCAACGGTGTCGCCTGTGTAGTAGACTCCGCTGGCTTCGCCCCTACCAACAGCCACCCCGTCACTCAGCTCAAGGCGCACCGCCGGTATGCCTTCAAATATGTGACCAGCAATCCGCAGAGGCTTTTTGAATGGCATGGGATCAACGGAATATGTCAGGCTCAGGGGCTTCATGGTGCCACCGCTTCAGTTCCATTGAGCTTGGCGCCGCGCATGGCGACCCCAAAGAACAGCGCGCTCAGGAGGGCTCCAGGGACACAGATGCCGGCGATTGCGAGACCAAGCTTCGCTTCACCCCCGAGCGCTGAACTGAGCAGAGCAATTGCGGTTGGCGCAGTTGCAGCGCCGAATACCGCTGAAACGAAGACATTCGCGCCAAGTGCAAGGCCGCGAATTTCATTAGGCACGTTCAAGGTGATCGCGATCACGCCGATGGTGGCATTGAATGCTCCCACCAGCATGCTGCCGGCCAGAAGAATGCCAAACGTGACAACGGAAGGGGCGACACCGAAGAAAGACAGGGGAGCAGTGAGAGCCGCCGCGACGATCGCTGGCAGCAGAACGCCAGCGCGACCAGCGCGCCTACGACCAAATTCTGCAAGCTGTCCGCCGAGCAACGCTCCCACGATGCCGCCTGCGAAAGTCACCGCGCTCAACCAGCCCGCGAACTGGCCCGGCGTCTGATGATAACTCCGGATCAAGACCGGGGTCGCCCAGACTGCGGCTGCCTGGAAAGTCATAGTGCTGAACAGCATTGCAGCCAGCAAAGGCTCCAGAAACGAGCGATGCTGCCACAGTTCCCGTAGAGCCGGCTTCAAACTTCTGCCGCGTTGTTCCTGCTCCTGGCGCGCTGGTTCGGAAATGAGGCCTATGCCCAGAAGAAGCGGGAGGGCGAGTGCGGCCGCCGCGAGATAAAGCGTACGCCAAGGCACCAGGCCGCCCGTCAGATCTGGGCTTCCGACAAGCAGCTTGGTGAGCGCATCGAAGATTAGCCCCCCGCCAGAATGCCGAATGCCTGACCGCTCGCTTGGCCCACAGCGAAGAGGCTTGTCGCCACCGAGCGCCGCTCGGGGGGGTAAAGGTCCGAAATGATGGAGAGTGCGGACGGGATCAGCAGGGCATAAACGAACCCTAGTGCGATCCGGCTCAACATCAGCGTGGCGACCGAGCCTGCCAGTGCTGTCGCCCCCATCGAGACCATCCAGACGATGAGGCCCAGCTTTAGAAGGGTAACCCGATTGGCCCGATCGATCGCTCGCCCGAGGGGAAGCGAAGCCAGTCCAAATGCCAAGCCGAATGCTGTGCCCTGAAGCAGCCCGATCTCGACGTCGGTAAGCACCATGTCATGCTTCATCGGCTCAATGAGCAGGGTTGTGAGCGTCACATCCATGGAGAGGAAAAAGCCAAGGACGCTGAGGACCATGATGGCCCAGCGAGCCGTCTTGTGCGGCGGATAGGAGGCGGCGGGATCGATCGTCATGCCAAGCCCTGCCGGGACCCGGCATTGCGGTTTCCAACGACTTCCAGCTGAAGCTGCTGGCCGGGCTCGATAGCGTCAATGCGGCAGATTGCAGGAGCAGGTCCAGACTGTCGCGCATCCCGCTGGTGTGCGCCATCAGCTGACGGACCGTCATCGGCTCGGCCCAGGCCGGAAGCTCAGGCAGATAGATCCGCGGGGACGCTTCCAGATCTAGCTTACCCTCTTCGCAAAGAAGCATGGCCGCCAGGACGCAGAAATGCTTGCTGGTGGACTCTATGCGCATGCGAATGGATGGGGAAAGCGCGACGGGAAGTTCAATGCTCGCCATCCCAAAGCCGCGCCGATACCCCGGCACGCCGTTGATAGCGACGCCTACCGCGAAACCGGGTGCATCGGTGCGATCAAAGGGTGCGAACAGCGCGTCGAGTGCCGCCGCATCGATATGTGCAGAGTGCGGAATCGGATTTCTTCTGGAGCTCGGATTGTTCAGAGATGGGAGCCGAGGCTGATGCCTATTGTCCTGGGCTGCATCATTGTTGCCTGGGCGGGACCGCCGGCAGACGACAGAACGGTTGCTGCTGACAGCTGAGCGCGCTCATCGGTTATGTTGCACGAGAACAGCTGGATCTCGAAGCGTCCCACGTCCAATCCGGCGCGCAGATCGATCGCCACATAGTCGGGCAGCTCATATTGCGGCACGCCAAGATTCCCGTCGAACGACGCCGAGCGATCGGACACAAAGCGCAGGGTGGCTCCGAGGCGTAGACGCAGCTTCATATCTGCTGGGGCCCGCTAGTCGGCATTGAGTGTAGCTGTGTAACGGGGGGCATTCGGCAGGCGATCGCCTCGAAGGGCGCCAAGCTCCAAGCTGTCCTGGGACAATCTGGCATGCTGGTAAGCGAATGCCCCCACGACCGTAAATTGCGGCGAAGGACGCGCGGTCATTGTAAGTTCGCCGCCGGTTATCTTGGCGCCGCCGGCGTTGGCTATCACCGAAACTCCGCCGGCGGCGGAGGTGACCTGTATGTCCTTCCAATCGATATGATAGCCAGAAATGTCGATCCCAAGGGTTCGGTCTGTCGTCTCTGCCTTGAAGCCAGCTTCGTAGCTGTCGAGGGAATCGGAGGCGAACAGAGCGGGGGCGAGCGGAGTGCCGGTCACCGGATCGTTTACGACGTAATTGGGTCCCCCTGGCCTATAGCCGGTGGCAAAGCGCACGTAGGCCGTCGTGTTCGGGCGAAACTTGTATCGCGCGTTGGCAAGATAGGTGACGACGTCATCTCGCGAACGAACCTGCGGCGTCGAGCCAATCAGCAACCCGCGTCCGATCTGTTCGAACTTCTGGCGATTTTCTGCCCATCTGAGCCCCCCGGACAGGTCAATCCGATCAGTGACGTGAAGCGTCAGGTTACCAAAGGCAGCGATTTCCTTGTAGGTACTCGGAATGGAGACGTCGGCCAAAGAAATGGGGGACACCACACCCTCCTCTTCGTAGGGCACAATGACCTGCGCGTTGCCGGATTTTTCATGCGTGTAGAAACCACCGATCATCCAATCCAAAATCTTCGCGCCACTGGAGGCAAGGCGAACCTCCTGCGTAAATTTCTTGGTAGTCCGGCGCTGATCGACCGCGACGGCTTCAAAAGGTAGGCCAAACGAGGCAAGGGTCGGCACGTAAAGCGCAGAACCATCCTGACGGTAGCTGTTGCGGATGGTCTGGTAGCTGCTGATCGACGTCAGGGACGCTGGTCCCAGATCATAGTTGATGGTGCCGCTCACGAAGCGGAAGCGCTGATCGAAGGGTTCATCGACAAGTCGACGCTGGTCAAGGGAGCCGTCGGCCGGCTTGCCCGCAAGCGTGAAGTCAGCCGAGGCGCCTCCGCCCCTGTGAATGTTCTGCAGAAAGCCCGAAAGCCCGATTGTAAGGTCTTGGGTGGGCGCAAACTGGAGGTCGGCCCGCCCTCCATATACCCTGGACCTGTTTACATCATCCTACGAGACCCGCGATGGCGGCGGCGCTCGTCAGCAGTCGGGCATTGCGCATGGGAACCCCCTTCCTATCGATGCCCCTTCGCATCAATAGAAGGAGAACGTTCCGTCTTTTTGGATTTGTGTCAAGAGATTGTCATGCAGGCTTTGACGGAATAAAGAGCAAACGTATTTTTTGAGGATATTATGCCCAAGCGTGATGCCCTGCATATGAGCGCCCAGCGCGAACGCATCCTTCGTCGCACGATTGCGTGCATCTCTCGAAAGGGGGTCGAGGGTATGTCGCTTGCTGATATCCGAAAGGAATGCGAGCTCAGCACCGGTGCGATCTACACGCATTTCAGCAACAAAGAGGAGATCGTCGCCGAGGCGCTTCGCTACGGTCTGGTCTCGGGCAGCAGTTTTCAGAAGACTGGCTGTCATTCAAACGGATGATCGTCGATCTTGATGACCAGTTGGGTTTCGACATCGCCACTGTGGTGAAAACCCGGCTTCATCTGCGCGCCGAATGCGCCAATCCAGGCCGATTGCATGATCTATATAAGCCGATCCTGGAAGAGGCTCTGGAAACGCTCTGCACGTTGCTGACGCAGCTTGAGGCCAATGGTGAGATCGGCCTCAAGGCTCCGGCCCGGCAGACTGCTTTGGCGATAAGCAGCTTCATCGACGGCATGCTCTGGACAGCGCTGGCAATGGATCGGCCGCTTGAGGATCTAAAACCAGAGCTGGCAGCCGGCATCGATAACTTCGTCGATCCGGGAAAAACCCTTGGTCAAACGTCGTAGTCAAAGGTTTTCTGGTCGAAACCGCTCTGTGAAAGAAAGCTCACGTCCAGCGGCCATGAATGTGCCGTTGCCACGATAGTGAAGAGTTCTCGGGGCCTCAACGCTGGCGACATGAGCCTTCAGGACCTCCCATATGAAGAAGCCGTAATTGGCAACCATCGCATCGTCGTAAAGCCGGCATTCGAAGCTCGCGTAGCATTCATCCAGCAGCGGCGCGGCGACGACTTTGCCCGAACGTCGCGTCAGACCAGTGGCCTCGAACTTGTCACCGTCGCGAGCGTGGCGGTTTCCAATCTCCACCACCTGGTCGGCGATCTCCGCAGTCGGCACATTGATGACGCATTCACCCGAGCGTTGGATAAGATCCCTGCTCTCGTTACCTTCCCAGATGTAGCAGCCCACCAACGCAGGTGAGAATTGCAGCATGGTGTGCCAACCCAGGGTCATGATGTTAGACCTCGAACCATGCTGGGAGGTGATCAGGATGATTGGGCCCGTTTCGAGATGCTGACGCACGGCATGCAGCGGAAAGTCTCTTTTCGCGTATGTCACAACACATGTCCTGTTCTTCAGCTTTGGTTGGGCGAATGGTGCCCGCCTGCCACCATCCGCCTCGTCAAATTAGCCGATGGCGACGCTCATACCGCCGTCAGCCATGACCACCGAGCCAACGATGAAGCTTGCCCGATCAGAAGCAAGAAACGCTACGATCTCGGCGATTTCCTTCGGATCGGCAGCGCGACCGATTGGGGCATTCTGCCCATGCTCGGCCAGGAATTCACGGCCGTCGTCGCGGAAGTGATTGAGCAGGTTGGTTACCACGTCGCCCACACCGATCGCGTTGACGCGGATATTGTGCTCGATCGCTTCGAGCGCCTGAGTGCGGGTCATCTGGGCGATAGCGCCCTTCGAGGCAGTGTAGGCCGCGATCCCCGGGAAAGCGAAGTAGGAAGCATAGGAGGCGATGTTAACGATCGCGCCCGAGCCATTCTTCATCATCCCCTTCTGGGCTTCGCGCGAATGCAGGAAGGCACCGGTGACGTTCGTCTGCATCTGCCATTCCCACTCTTCGCGGGAAAGATCGACCATGTTCTTGTAAAGGATGCGACCAGCGTTGTTGACGAGGATGTCGAGCTTGCCGAACGTGTCGACCGCAAGCGACACGGCCTGCTTGGCAACACCATCGACGGTGATGTCGGCAATCAGGGCGATGAGGCCATCGCGCTCGAGATCCTTCACGGCGGGGTCGATATCTTCTGCAACGACCTTGGCGCCGCGCGAATGCAGCAGTTCTGCGATTGCACGGCCAATGCCGCTGGCTGCGCCCGTGACGATGGCAACCTTGCCCTCAACTTCATTCACAGTGTTCACGATGTTGGTCATGATCAAACTCTATCCGGGATCGCTGGAATAATGCCGGATTTGACGATCCCTTGATCAATCCGGCTCCGTCAGAAGACGTGAGCTGGATATGACACTGGGCAATCGTCGCTTCTCTCGGAGCCTTGCGTAAACTGTCGGAGTTTTGCTCAAAGTTTGATGGTGGGCATGATATGCTGCCCTGCAGGTCCACAATAACCTGCGGGTGGTCAAAGCAGGCTATGTTAGCTCAGGCGTGTCGATACGAGCGGGGCGACACCCCCGTCTCCTTGCGGAACACCTGTGCAAAATGGCTGGGACTGGAATAGCCGACTTCCAGTCCCACAGCGATAATGGGTTGGTCGGTTTCTCTGAGGAGCTGTCGCGCGCGACTGACGCGCAGGCGGATGAAATATTGCGATGGCGCGAGGCCCGTGGCTTGTTTGAACTGGCGGCTGAAGTGAGCGATGCTCATTCCTGCAGCCTCAGCATATCGCGCCAGTTCAAATTCCTCACTGAGAGATTCTTCCATCTGCTCAATGACCCTGCGAAGCCGGTACGCTGGAAGAGCGTTCCGCCGCTTGGCGCCGTCCCTGGCCTCGTCTCGATAACGCTGAACAAGACGGATCGCGAGCGCCTGGGCGATGCTTTCAAGATACAGCGGGCTCGCCTCCCTTGCCCCCGCAATCTCTTCCTCGATCAGCTCTATGTACCGCCCTAGTCGATCGTCCCTGGCGCCGGAGACCTCGGAGAGAAGTGGCCGATGGCGGCATCCGAGGACCTCGGCGCCAGCCTGTTCCATGAGAGGTAGTCCGAGGTAGAGATGCATTACTTCGAACATGCCTTCATCAAGTGATCTCCAGCGCAATTCATATGGCGCGTCAGAATCCGTGATGAAGAAATCACCAGCGACGACCCGAGCGGCGGTCCAGTCCCCTCCAAGCTCCCGCTCTTCGACGACTGCTGCGCCTTTAAGGACCCAGACGATGAGCGGTTCCGCGACCGCTGGTACAAGGAAGCCGCCCTGTTCACTTTCTCGGGCGAAAATCTGAGCAATTACGCTGCGCATCGCGCGGTCACGGCCGTCCGCAAGGAGCCGTCCCCGAATATGTCTGTCCAGCGTCTCTGCTGCCGTCCGGTCGGACATTCCCTGGCTTTCTCCGTCTCCACCAGCATCGCCCCCTGTTCTCATCCAAATTGAGAGGACCATTCCGCACTCAGAAAGGCTTGGCACTACGACCAATTTATAAGCGTGGCTTACAAGGTTCGTCGAGCAGCAGCGGATTATATCCGGCTAACCATCGGAATAGATAGGTCTCAACGGCGCAGACGCGCGAAGCTTCAGGAGGTTTCCATGGCGCAGAAGACCTGGATGATTACCGGCATCTCAAGAGGATTGGGTCTCGCTCTTGCTACGGCCGCACTGGGCCGCGGCGACACTGTCGTTGGCACGACCCGCGATGGCCGATTTCCCACCACTCTTTCATCTGATCGCCTCCACGTGCTGCCTCTGGTGATGGGTGACTTGTCGCGGGTGGAGCAGATATTCAGTGACGCTGCGGAGCTTACCGGTCCCATTGATGTCCTGGTCAATAATGCAGGATTCGACCTGTTGGTTCGATCGAAACAACAGCGCAGGACGAGATCGATCAGATTTTTAACGTCAATGTGTACGCGCCTCTTTCGCTTATTCGAGGAGCCTTGCCTCTCATGCGGACACGCGGTCGCGGCCACATCGTCAACATCTCTTCGGTTGCAGCGATCGCACCGGCGCCAGGGTCGGGGATCTACTCCGCGACAAAAGCTGCGCTTTCGGCCGTGTCAGTCAGCCTGGCCCAAGAGGTTGCGCCCATGGGCATCTGGGTCACCAACGTGTCACCCGGATCTTTCCGGACCGAGCTCCTTTCCGAACAGTCGGTTCGGCGCACGGAACGGAACGTCGATGATTATGCGGCGACGAGCGGCAGGACTGTCACTGGTCTCCTGAATAAAGATGGCAAGCAAATCGGCGATCCACAGAAGGCCGCCGACGCCATTCTTGCCGCCGTTGATGCCGATGAGCCACCACTTGATCTCGTTTTGGGATCCGATGCCATCGCGCGCACGCGAGCTCGCCTCGACCGGTTCGAGGACGACCTGCGCCAGTGGGACGACGTTTCCACCTCCACCGATTTCACAATCTGATTTTGTCCCTCAGGAAGGAGTCACTCGATGTCGGAACATACCAACCTTGCGCAAATGAGAGCCAAGCCCGGACGGAGCGAAGCACTGGGCGCAGCCCTTCAGAGCCTTGTTGCTCCATCACGCGATGAGCCCGGATGCATCATCTATCAGGTTCATCAGAGCACCGAGGATCCCGCCCTCTGGATGGTCTACGAGGTGTGGCAGTCGGCCGATGATCTCGGCGACCATTTCACTCTTCCGCACATGCAGGCCTTCGTCGCCAGCGTGCCCGAACTGGTCGACGGCGATCTCGACCTTAAGTCCTTCACGCGCGTCGGGCCGACGGCCTGATCCAGAGACAGGAGTTTACGACATGCACAATGTTGCAGGAAAAATCGTCCTGATCACCGGTGCGAGCAGCGGCATTGGCGAGGCGACGGCCCGCCTTTTGGCGAGTGATGGTGCCAAGGTGGTCCTAGGCGCGCGCCGAACCGATCGATTGGACAGGCTCGTCGAAGAGATCAGGGCACAGGGCGGCGTGGCAGAGGCGATCAAGCTGGACGTCACCGACCGCGCCAGCACGGAAAGCTTCGCCAATGCTGCCCTCGACACGCACGGCCGCATCGACGTGATCGTCAACGATGCCGGCGTGATGCCGCTGTCCCCGATGGCCTCCCTGAAGGTCGACGAATGGGACCGCATGGTCGACGTCAACATCAAGGGCGTACTCTACGGCATTGCGGCGGTGCTTCCTATCATGAATGCCCAAGAATCGGGGCACATCATCAATGTCGCCTCGATCGGCGGGTTGACGGTCACCCCTACCGCTGCCGTATATTGTGCCACGAAATTCGCGGTGCGGGCGATCTCCGAAGGCTTGCGCCAGGAGAATGACAAGATCCGCGTCACGATTGTTTCGCCCGGCGTGGTGGAATCCGAGTTGGCCGAAAGCATCTCGGATGAAAAGGGCCGCGAGGAGATGAAGGCCTTTCGCGCAATCGCGCTCAAGCCTGAAGCAATCGCTCGCTCCATCCAGTTCGCCATCTCACAGCCTGATGATGTCGATACGACCGAGATGGTCGTTCGACCCACGGCAGCACCCTATTGAACTGGCAGGCGGGCGGGTTATCCCGTCCGCCTAGCTACAATCCCGATCTAGGCGAGACAGTATGACCCAGCAACACAAATATGCCGGAATGTGGGTGACGAAAGACGGCTACATCCGCCATGAGCTTCTCCCCAATGGGCGCTATGACGAAGCCCGCGGCAAGAAGAAGAGTGCCTACCAGGGCCGGTATGAGATCTCAGGCGATCACATCGATTATTGGGATGACACCGGGTTCACCGCTGACGGCGATTTCAAAGACGGCATCCTCTACCATGCCGGCATGATCCTTTACCGCGAATAGATCTGAGGCGAGGGTTACTCCCTCGCCTTTTCCCGTATGAAGTCAATGAAGGCGCGCAGAGCCGGAGCCATCTGGCGTTGCTTCGGGTAGCAAAGGAAATAGCCCGGATAAGAGGCACAGTACGGGTCCAGCATGGCTACCAGGTCGCCTCGCGCGACAAGATCGTCAGCCTCCCTGTTAGTCGCAAAGGCAATACCGACATGGTCGAGACAGGCCCGCATCATCATCGGTCGATCGGTGGCGATCAATGAGCCGCTGACAGCCAGCTCGAACCACTCGCCGTCACGATTGAACTCCCAGTTGTATGGCAGAGGGCGTCCGGCCCAGCGCCAGCGAATGCAGTTATGGCTGAGCAGATCCTCGGGCTTTTCCGGCACCGCGCGGCTTTCGAGATAACGGGGCGTCGCAACCGGATATTGGCGCAATTCGCCGCCAAGCTGGACGGCAACCATATCCCGTTCGACAACTTCCCCGGGCCGCAGTGCGATGTCCCATCCACCAGCCACGATGTCCACGGTGGCGTCATCGACGGTAACGTCGAGCAGGATTTCCGGGTATTTCTCGTAGAATTCGCCAAGGATCGGCTCGATATGCGCGGTGGCGGCTACCCGGGCGGCGTGAACCCTGACGCTCCCGGCAGCGCTGTCCCGGAAATGCGATGCGTTCGCCAGTGCCGCTGCGATCTCGTCCATGGCAGGGCGGAGGCGCTGTAAAAGCGCGTCCCCTGCAGGGGTCAGGGCAACGCTGCGGGTCGTCCGATTGAAAAGCCGAAGAGACAATCGCTCTTCCAGGTTTCGGATCGTCTGACTGAGCGATGACGGCGTGATCCCGAGCTGCTCAGCCGCGCGAGAGAAGCTGGCGTGTTCGGCGACGGACACAAAGGCACGAAGTTGCGCAAACTCGCTGCCGTGAACCGTCGGCGTCATCGTATACCTCACTTATTCTGCGCCGCGATATTATGCTTTGCGTGCGAATAAACCAAGGTGTTCCGGGCGGGTTTATACGGCTTGGCCGACGTAAACCGCCCAGAACCAAGGGCTGCATTTTGAGGTCCTGCTAACAAAGCTGTGTCTCCCTCATTGGATTAATGGCGCGTGGTCGGTTCGCTAGATTGCCTCTCAAACATCATCATCGAGGCACGCCATCATGCATTCCTCTCTCCAGGCATTTCGGCCCGCTGCGTCGCCGGACTTTCTCCCGCCAAAGCAGCTTTCCCGGCTTGAAAAGCAGGTCGTCGTGCTGTCGCTACGCGACCCCCGGTCCAGCCTTCGCACACCGTCGAAATGTGAGGCTCGATGGAAAAAGCTTTTCGGCGTCGAGATTCCCAATCCGCTGGCCGATCCTCGCCTGGAGGCGCTGCGCCGTTTCTCGGTACTGATGCATCGATGGATATCGATGCCTGCGGAGGAATACCGCAGGCTTACCGAGGCGGGGTTCGATGAAGTGATCGCAGACGAGGTCTATGCGTTGGTGTCAGGGGGATTGTCCGCTTCGACACCGCGGCTGGCCGGGGACCCGCGTCTAGCCGTTGCCGCTCGGATCAGGGAACGAGGACTGGGTTTGGGCCTATCGTGCGATCAGCGATCGCCTGATGTGCACCTGCCGCGTCTTTCAGGGCATAGCGATCCAGCTGGATCTCTCCGAAAGTACCGTCTCTCCAGCGCGCGAAAATCTCGCTGGCGGCTGCTTCCAAAATGCCCCCCTTTACCGCCGAGGCGGCGCTCGCATGCTCGACACGGATCCGCCGATCCGTCACCAACCTCTCGTCAAATGCCGCTGGGCCCGATGCCGCTCCGATCGTGAAGATTGCGCCCCCATCTCGCACGGCCTTTAGAGTGGCATCGGCAGTCGCACGTCCCACAAAATCGTAGACCACGTCGGCGCCATCAGGCGCGAGTGCCCGGATTTCGGATCCGAGATCAGGGGTTTCGGAGGAGAGGCGATGACCGATATCAGCGGGAAGCCGCTCGAGCTTGGTGGTCGAGCCAACCGCAATGACGATCGCCCCAAGCTTCTTGGCCCAGCGTGCCACCAGCGATCCCACGCCGCCGGTTGCGCCCTGAACAAGAACAACATCACCGGCTTTAACTTCATGCAGCCTTCGAACAGCGAGCCACGCGGTTACCCCCTTGGTCAACAGCCCCGCGGCCAGTTGCGTCGGGACATCCTGCGGCAGCGTCACCAGCGGCGCGGTGTCCATGATCCGCTCTTGAGCGTAGGCTCCCGGTGCGAAGAAATATGCGACCCGGTCCCCTGGCTGAAAACCGCCAACATCGGAGCCGACTTCGATAATTTCGCCGGCGCCTTCGACGCCATTCACGAATGGCAAGGATACACCGAACGTGCCGCTGCGGAACATCGTGTCGAGGAAGTTAACGCCGATCGCCTCCTGCCTGATCTTGACTTGGCCTGGCGCGGGGGAACCTAAGGTTTCCTGTTCCGCCACCAGCACGGCGGGACCGCCCACTGCGTGCATACGAATGACATCAGACATGGCTGGTCTCTCCGACGGGCAGCGGGTCGATCACGCCGATTTGCTGCAGGACCGAGTAAAGATTAGCGACCCCCCAATGCTCCGTGATCTGACCATCGACCACCTTCATGGCATCTACGGTTTCGAAGCTGACGCGCGTGCCCGTGCCCGCATGTCCCAGAAAATTGCCGAGATGGGTGCCATGATAGGTCTTGAAGGTGGTGACGATATCGCCGTCCACCTTCTGCCAGTGGATCTCCGGCTTGAAGTCGGGGAATGCTTCCCGAAGACGCTTGTAGAGGACCAGTACGCCAGCCTTGTCGCGGGTCCCGCCGGGCTGGGGAGTGTGATCGTATAAGTCATCCGAGAAAAGCTGGTCGAACAGGTCGAAGTCGCCGCCTCCCTGAACTTCTTCCGTGTTGCGGCGGACCACCAGTTTGGCGGCTTCGCTGATGTCGTTCATGTCATATCTCCTGTGTATCAGACTTCAAATCCGCCGATGGCCATGCCGCCATCGACCACCAGTAGCTATCCGATGACATAGCTTGCGGCATCCGAGGCCAGTCACATTGCAGCCTCGGCAATCTCCTTCGGGTCCGCGCCGCATTTCGCGGGAATGGCCGTGCGAGCGCGCTCAGCGAAGGGGGGGGTCTGGTGGCTATTTGCGACAACCATAGGTGTCTCGGTCCAGCCTGGCGCAATTGCATTGATCCGGATCCCGCGGGCGGCGTTTTCCATAGCCGCTACACGGGTCAGTCCATGCACCCCATGCTTTGAGGCGGCATAGGCACTCATCCCACCCGGACCGGTTGCGGCGGCAACGGAGGCGGTGTTTACGATCGCTCCGCCGCCGCTCTGCAGCATTGCCGGGATCTGAAACTTCATGCCAAGGAAGACGCTGCGCAGGTTCAGCGCCAGGACGCGGTCGAAGTCATCGACTGGATAGTCCTCGATACGATGAGTTTCGCCCGTGATCCCGGCATTGTTGAAGGCGATGTCGAGACGACCCGCCGATCCGAGTACATGAGCGGTGAAACGCTCAACGTCGCTTTCTCGAGAAACATCGATCTCCGACGTGCTAAAGCGAAAGCCCTCCGATGCGACAAGCTCACTTGTCTGCTGCAGCCCTGCCGTATCCCGCTCGGCGGCAAAGACCCGGGCCCCTGCTCTTGCAAAACCGAGCGCCGCTTCTCTGCCGATGCCGGAACCGGCCCCGGTTATGATGACAACTTTGTTCTGCAGGTCTACCATCGGAGGTCTCCCGTGCTGCGGCTTAGCCGAAGAGCTTGGCTGCGGTTTTTGCTACGATTTCACCCTGATGGCGGGCACCATCGAGCTCGATCTGCGAAGGCTGGCGCGACCCATCGCCGCTGGCAATCGTCGTGGCACCATAGGGCGCTCCGCCGACAATCTCGTCCATGCTCATCTGACCGCCATGGCTGTAGGGCAGGCCTACGATGGTCATCCCGAAGTGCAGCAGGTTGGTGATGATCGAGAACAGCGTCGTCTCGTTACCGCCGTGCTGGGTCGCCGATGACGTGAAAGCCGCGCCAACCTTGCCGTTCAGGGCGCCGCGTGCCCAAAGGCCGCCTGCCTGATCGAGGAAGGCCGCAAGCTGGCTCGACATACGGCCAAAGCGTGTGCCGGTGCCCACGATGATAGCATCATAGTCGGCAAGCTCGTTGACGGTGGCGACCGGAGCGTCCTGATCAAGCTTGAAATGCGCGCCGCGGGCGATGTCCTCGGGGACGGTTTCGGGAACGCGCTTCACGTCCACGGTGGCTCCAGCGGAGCGAGCGCCTTCGGCGATGGCGTGGGCCATCGTTTCGATGTGGCCATAAGAAGAATAATAAAGAACGAGAACCTTAGCCATTGTGCAGATCCTTGAGAAAGGAGTTAGAAGAAGCGTCTGTGTGAAACTGTTTTGACATCCGTCTTCAGGTTCGAAAATCCGAATATGATCGACGGCTATCATCGAGGAAATCGACAAGCATGGCGTCGCCACCGGCGGTGAGTTGCCATGCGATCTACCCCCTTTTTCATCGACGCCGAGGCGACGCCAATAAAAAGGGAACGATCCGTCCTTTATAGGCGATGAGAAGCGCGCTGATCCTCAGATTACCGCCAGCAAGCCGCCATCGACTTGAAGAGCAATTCCGGAGACATAGCTCGACAGGTCCGAGCCCAGGAACGCGACGGCGTCACCTATCTCGGAAGGCTTTCCAAGCCTACGCAGCGGAGTGCGCTGGCGAAAGCCTTCGCTCGCGGCAGCGATATCGGGCGTGCTGCGCAGAAGCTCGGTATCAATTGTCCCTGGAGCAACAGCGTTGACGCGAATGCCATCGGGGCCCAGAGCGTCGGCCAGGGCCTTCGCCATCAGCACGACACCGCCTTTGCTCGTCGAATAGGCGACAGTGATGCCCGCACCGACAAGACCTCCCATGCTCGCCATCAACACGATACTCCCGGCTTTGCCCGATGCCTTCATCTGACGTGCAGCCGCCTGTGCGCCGAACAGCGTTCCGTCGAGGTTGATCGACATGAGACGCCTATAGTCTTCTTCCGTAACCTCCGCGCCGTCAGCGCGGAGGGATATGCCGGCATTCAACACCATAACGTCGACGCCGCCGAACTGATCTGCCGCAGCGACCAGGTGATCATTGTCGTCTTTCTTGGAAACATCGGCCCGCACGAACAGCGCCGGTACTCCAAGCGCCTCGATCTTCTGCGTAGTGAGGGTTCCGCCCTCGCGCGGTGCCTCGACGATGTCGGACACGATCACGGCCTTTGCGCCATGCTGGGCCGCCGAGATGGCGATAGCGCGACCGATACCGCTTGCAGCGCCCGTGACGACGACAGTCTTGCCGTCCAGAATATTGGACATGGAAATTCTCCTTGGCGCCACTGCGCCTGTGCGTGGATGATCAGCCCTGCTTGATGAGGCTGTGGACCATGAGCGCCCCGCCGAACTGCTGCAGGCGGCCGCCTTCATCGATGCGACCAAGGTTGATGGCGGCGTACCCGAGGGCTTCGATCAACTGCGCAGCTCTCGCCGATGCGTCGGGATCGTTGCTGGCGTGGAAGATGGTGCGCTTACCCGTCGCAGAACCAGGCTCCTGGGCGAGGACAGCTGCGGGAAGCGTGTTGAAGGCTTTCACGATCGCAGCGCCGGGCAACGCCGAAGCGACGATGTCGCTCGATAGACGGCCCCCTAGGTCTGCGGGTGAGAAGTCCGCGAAGTTGATCGCATTGGTGGCGTCGATGACCACGCGCCCGCTCCAGTCGGATGCCAAAGCCGCAACATCGGCAACGGCCGAGAACGGCATGGCGAGGATAATGGTGTCCGCTTCCACCGCTTCGGAGAGTTCGACTGGGCGAACGCTAGATCCCAGTTCCTGCGCCAGGCCGGCAAGGGAGGCGGGCCCACGAGTGTTGGCGATGAGGACAGGCGTGCTGGTCCGAGCAAACTGACGAGCCAGAGCGGTGCCGATCGCGCCCGAGCCGATGATCGAATAGGTCATGAAGAAGATCCTTTTTGGAAAGTTGAAAGAGAGGGTCAGGCCGCGCGAGGCGCCGTGGCCGGAAGAGGGATGAATTCGGGGTCACCCGCCACCATTGGGAAACGACCGGAACGCCAGTCATCGGCGGCCTGCTCGATCCGCTCGAGACGGCTCGAGACAAAGTTCCAGTAGATGTGTCGCTCACCTTCGAGCGGCTCGCTGCCCATCAACATCACCCGCGTGTCAGATGCCGCGCGCAGGACGATCTCTGAGCCGGGTTTGAAGACGATCAGCTGGTCTTTGATGAAGCGGCCGTCCTGACCCTCGACTTCGACTTCACCGCTGACGACATAGGCCGCGCGTTCGATATGATCGGACGCCAGTTTGAAGCGTTTGCCCGCGCCCAGTTGTAGATCGGCGTAGAGGGTTTCGGAGAAAATCGGCGTCGGCGACGTTACCCCTGCCAAGCTGCCGGCAAGCAGCTTTAGATGAACACCGTCCTCGGCAAGGCTCGGGAGGGCCCCCGCTTCAACATGTTTGAAGCCGGGATCTGCTTCCTCCAACTCCAGCGGCAATGCCAGCCAGGTCTGGAAACCGAACATACGAGCTTCGCGGTCGCGGAAACCCTGTCCACTGCGTTCGGAATGTACGATGCCACGCCCCGCAGTCATCAGATTGACCTCGCCGGGCCGGATCGTCTGGAAATAGCCTTCACTGTCCCGGTGATCGAGCTCACCCTCGATCAGGTAGGTAAGCGTGGCGAGACCGATATGCGGATGGGGGCGCGTATCAACGCCTTCACCAGATCGGAAGACAGCAGGTCCGAAGGCGTCGAAAAATGCGAAGGGTCCCACCATCCGGCGCTGGACCGAAGGGAGAGCTCGGCGCACATCGAAGCCGCCGAGATCACGTACTGCCGGCAGTATCACCTGCTCGACGAGTGCCGGATCTGCTTGGAAAGTCATGTCTTGTTCCTTCATCGTCGGCGGTAAGCCAGTGGCGATGTCGGAGAGTTATGCGTTTCCTTCGGTCTAAAAAACCGGCATACGCTCGGTGATTAGGTTCGAGGAATTAGCTATGATAAGTGAGCCCGGCACTCCTACGCTTGACCAGCTAAAGGTCTTCCTGACTGTCGTGGACGTAGGGAGCTTTGCCGGCGCGGCACGGCAGCTCAATCGCGCCTCCTCCGTTGTGAGCTATTCGATTTCGAACCTCGAGGCACAACTCGGGCTGACACTGTTCGACCGGGAAACGACCCGCAAACCCCAACTGACCGAAGCTGGACGCATGGTGCTTGCTGAAGCTCGCAGGGTTGCCGGCGGTATCGACAGCCTGCGAGCGAAATCAAAGGGCATGCTGCAGGGCCTGGAATCCGAGCTTCACATCGTGCTGGACACCTTGCTGCCCGAGGAACGGGTAGTCGATGCGCTTACCAGTTTCCGCGAACAATTCCCGACTGTGACGCTTCACCTTTACGTCGAATCCCTGGGCTCGGTAACGAGGCTGGTAATGGAGCGGATTGCCACCATCGGGGTCGCTGGCCCGCTGGTCAGCCTAGATGGCATCGAAAAGGAGGGGATCGGCAGCGTGCGCATGATCCCCGTGGCCGCGCCAAGCCATCCCTTGGCGATTGCAGAGGAGAACCTGCCAGGGGCAGGTCGTGAACATGTCCAGTTGGTACTTACCGACCGATCAACGCTGACCAAGGGGCGCGACATTGCTGTGGTGGGGACCAGCACCTGGCGCCTCGCGGACCTCAGCTCAAAGCACATGCTTCTCAAGGCCGGTATCGGATGGGGAAACATGCCCGAGCCGATGATCGCGGAAGATCTCCTGACCGGGAGGCTGGTGAAACTGGAGATGCCGGACAGCATCGGTGGTGACTATGTGATGGATGCGATTTACCGGACAGACAGCCCCCCCGGTCCAGCAGGGCGATGGCTGATACAACGCTTTAAGGATCAAGCATAAGCTGGAACTGGAATGCCGTCAGTTTCAGAAGCGATCTGCGAGGTTGGGCAGCAGGCTGTTGGACATGAAGGGTAGCTCAGTCTTGCTGCTCGACGGCAAGAATAGCCCGTAAAAGCGCTTCTGAGCGTTGCTGGCCGTACCCCTTGCCATAAGCACTGGATGTGATCGCGATGACCATGCGGCGACTTGGAACCACATAGATCTTATTGCCGCCATTGCCCGATGCAAAGGAGACCGGAACCACCTGGCCGTTGATCTGCTGGTTTTTTGAATACCAGAAGTAGCCATATCCTTCAGCGTAGGGATCTGAATCGGAAATACCAACCAGTGGAGCAACCGCGCGTCGGATCCAATTGGCACTGACGATCCGGCGTCCTTCATATAGACCTTGTCCACGCACCATCTCGCCGATCGCCGCACAGTCGCGGGCTGTAAGAGACAGGTTACCTTGGCCTTTGGTGTATGCAGCGGCGTCTGACGCCCACTTCCAGTGACGGAAACCTAATGGCTCGAACAACGCAGTCTGCGCGAAATCAGCCATTGATGACCCGGTCGCCTTTGCAACAACGACGCCGGCGGCATAGGCCGTGAGCGAGTTATAGCGGTACCGTGATCCCGGCGGATCGGCGCGCGGGGCTGAAAGCAGGAATGCTATCGGATCAGGCGCTGCATCGAGTTTGTCTTCGTTGCCCGGCGATGCAGGATCTGCGTCGAACGCCGCGAGCCCGGAACGCATCGTCAGCACGTCCTTGATGGCGACATCACCAATGGCGCTGTTCTTGGCTTCCGGCCAATAGGTGGAAACCTTGTCATCCGGGTCGTGCATCTTGCGTTGGTCGATCGCGATCCCCACGAGCAGCCCGGTCACACTTTTTCCTGCCGAGCGGATGTCGTGGAGAGTATCTGCCGTTTCCCCATTATAGTAGCGTTCCGCGATCACCTTGCCTTCGTGCAGCACGACGACGCCGCGTAGATCGCGATGTTCATCCTGATCGTACGCTGCAAGAACCTTATCAAGAGCAGAGCCCGGGTGTGACGCAGCTGTGCCCGTGCATAGCATCACACCGCCAAGCGCTGTCATGATGCTTCTTAGACAGTTCATTGGCCAGATCCCTGATGAGGTGGAACCGGTTCCTGTCTGATAACAGCGCCTTCGTCTTGTATCCGCGCAACATGGCGCGAATTTCGCCATTGCGCAGGAGTGATATCGAGACGGCTTCGAAAAGTTCGAGTAAGATGGGCTTGATCGACAAAGCCCGTTGAATGCGCAACGTCGGCAAGAGAGGCGATCCCCTTGCCTAGGGCGTAAACTCATTAAATCTGGCGGCTCATTCGGTGTGATATGGATAGACATGCACATCACATGGAAGCGGACGGTTTTGGCATTGGGCCTTGCGGTTGTGGCCCTTGCAGCGTTCATGCGGTTTTCGCCTTGGGTGGCTCAAGATGCCTGCCTTGATAGCGGCGGAGCGTGGAGAGACGGCCAATGCAAGCATTAGATCTTAGATTTCCAAGCAGGCTTGAGGTTTTCCGGCTCACGTGATTCAGGCTCTCCATTGCGATGGAGGCTTGATGGCACGGCGGCGATACGAACTGACGGACGGGGAATGGTTGATCATCGACCCGCTACTGCCGAATAAGCCGCGCGGAGTTCCTCGCGTTGACGACCGGCGCGTGCTGAACGGCATTCTTTGGCGCTTTCGAACGGGCTCACCGTGGGCGGAGATACCTGAGCGCTACGGCCCCTCGACGACCTGCTACAATCGGTTCGTGCGCTGGCGCAAAGCCGGGGTGTGGGACCGGCTACTTGCGGCGGTTTCGGCTGCTTTCGAAGGCGAGATTGTGATGATCGACTCCACCTGCGTCCGCGTTCACCAGCACGGTGCGACGGGCAAAAAGGGGGAGCCAGAGATCGCGGCATGGGACGTTCCCGAGGCGGCCTCACGAGCAAAATCCATGCCCTCGTTGACGCTGACGGTCGTCCCGTTGCACTGCGCCTGACTGGCGGTCAGGTCCACGACAGCCAGGAAGCCGAAGCTCTGCTCGATGCCATGCCCGAAAGTGCCACGCTGCTCGCGGACAAGGGCTACGACAGCAACGCTATCCGCGAAGCCGCTGCCAGCAAGAATGCCTGGGCCAACATCCCGTCGCGCTCCAACCGTAAGCAGAGTTTACCCTTCTCGGGCTGGCTCTACCGCCAGCGCAATCTGGTCGAGCGCTTCTTCAATCGCATCAAACACTTCCGTGGTATCGCCACCCGCTACGACAAGTGCCCCGAAAACTACCTTGCTGCAGTGAAACTCATCTGCGCCCGCATCTGGTGCGCCGCGTAATGAGTCTACGTCCTAGCATAGTTGCCGCCCGTTCGAGCCGATGGCCGCGCAGATATTCACCGGGCGAGCACCCAAGATAGCGTTGAAACACGCGAGCAAGATGGACCGGATGGATTCCCGCCTCCGCTGTAACCTGGGCTACAGTGATTTCGGGATTGTCGCTTAGGAAGATCATCTCCACGGCGCGAGAGAGCCAAGCTGGCGGCGTTTTCGCCTTCCGGGCCTCATCGGAGGAGAGCGGCGTCACCAGGCCGTGAAGTTGCAAGGCACAGGCTTCCAGCGCCAAGGGAGTGGTCACATTGATTTGATCCGCCACGCCTTGGGCAAGTCTATGAGCGTAGGGATCGCGCAAGCATAAAGCCGCAGCTTCAGCACCCGTCCCACCGGATATGGCGAGGAACCGCCATTTTCCGCCATGGAAGCGGTCCTGATGCGACGTGCCGGGCGGGTTGTAGATCAGGATCGGTGTATCCGACACCAGCGGGGCGCCGACGGCCGACGACATATAGCCACCATCGAGCACAAGGACGAAATGCGCTTCCTCGTGCATATGCGGCCGAACTTCTTCTTCAGGCGCGTTAGCCTTCAGCAGATGGAAGCTGAAGCCCCCGGCCCGCCGGCCCTCGGGGCCGCTGCCCCAGAAATCCATCCTTGCCCGTCTGAGAACCATATAATATATTTATACCATCCTCGGCAGCCGCGCCATCGACGGCATTGCGATGATGATCGCTCGAGAACTGCCAATCATGCCGAGGATAGTCAGCCCTTGATGACAAGGGAACGCCGGGGCGAGCTTCGGTGACAGGAGCCGCATGGACGCTCCTGTCACCCGATGCTTCGCACTAGCCCAGTTCAAGAAGGCGATCGAAGCCCATGATACGGAACACGCGCTCAGTCTGCGCCTGTGCGACGCTATTCACCGGCTCGGCGCCATAGTCTGAATAATCGACGGTCGTTCGCATCGGCTTGCTGCCGCGCGGCAGAGCAAGCACGCGGGCGATTTCATCCGCAACGCCTTGAACAGGAGCATCGCAGCCGCCGCGGAACAGGTTACGCAAACCAGGCTCATACCGGTCATATTCTGCCCGGAGCTTGTCGTACCCGCCCAGCGCCGCTTTATCCGCCGGGAAGACGGCGGTAGCGAAATGGGAAGTCCCGTCCATGAAGACGCCGGGCATGACGATCACCGTCTCGATCCCGAGGGGGCCTACTTCATAGGCCGTCGCCTCTGCGACGGCGTCCATGGCGTACTTGCCGGCTACATAGGGCATCATGAACGGGGAAACGATCCTGGTGATGCCGCTGCCGACGTAGAGCAGGACACCCGAACCATGCTTGCGCATGTGCGGAAGCGCCGCTCGGTTCAGCCGATGAGCGCCCACGGCATTGGTGTTGATGCTGTCGGCGAGTTGCTCGGCCGTGAAGCCTTCTGCCATGCCGATAAAAAGGTGAGCGGCATTATGGATCACGACATCGAGGGACGGAAAGTCGGTAAGGACCTGTGCGACAGCGGCGTTACAAGACTCCTGGCTATGGATGTCTAGGTCGACCACCCTTACGGTCCCGCGGCATTCTTGAGCGAAAGCTTCCAGAGCTTCTCGCCGCGCGCTGCTGCGTCCGTGCGGGTCGCGAACACCTGCATAAACGGCATAACCTTCTTTGATCAGGGTTTGAGCCGTCAGAAGTCCCATGCCTGAACCGGACCCAGAGATGAGGACTGTCTTTTTCATTTTGGAAAACTCCTCGATTTCATCGCACGCCGGCTCATAGAGCCCGCGCTTTACGCGTGTTGTTGGTTGCGATTGGTCAGAGTGCGGACGCGGTCGGGCGAACGATCATCTCGGTGGTGTCGACGTCCGCAGGCTGCTCGGCGGCAAAGCGGACTGCCTTGGCGATGGCGAACGGGCTGATCGCGACCTTGCGATATTCCTTCATCTCCTCACGCCCCTTGGGATCGGAGATCGAGTCGGCCAGTTCAGATTCGGTCACACCCGGGCTGATCACCGTCACGCGAATCTTGTCGTTTTCCTGGCGTAGACCTTCGGAGATCGCCCGCACCGCGAATTTGGTCGCACAGTATACCGCTGCAGTGGGAGAGACGACGTGACCGCCCGTCGAGGCGATGTTGATCACGTGACCGAAGCCCTGTTCATTCATGACGGGGAGCACAGCGGCGATGCCGTAGAGCGTTCCCTTGATGTTGACGTCAACCATCCGGTCCCATTCGTCGACCTTCAGAGCGGCCATCGGAGACAGCGGCATGACGCCAGCATTGTTGACGATCACGTCGATCCTGCTGAACCGGCCCCGGGCTTCCTCGGCAAAGGCTGCAACCTCTGCCTGATCCGTGACATCCAGCGCTTTCGCTAATGCCTTGCCGCCGGCGGCTTCGATTTCCCGGACCAGCTTTTCAAGACGCTCCGTGCGGCGTGCGCCCAGCACTACCATGGCTCCTGCTTCGGCGAGAGTGCGGGCTGTGGCTTCACCGATACCGCTGCTTGCGCCCGTGATCAGTACGACCTTGCCATTGAGATTCTGCATGGAATCAATCCTTTCACTTGGTTGGTGAAGCGGATGTATCCCGGCGGATGGTCACCGATAATCACAGGGAACACGTCAAGCTTTGTTAGCGGGACACGCATATTCCTTCCGTCTAGTCGATTTTCTCGATCCTAAGCGTCGATCCTATTCGTCTATTTTGAGCAGCTGTGCGGTGCCATTTGGGCCTCAACAGCCGTCGCGGTGACCGGCTGAACCAGACGAAGGAGACATCGAATGAATACTGCAACTGTCAGCCCCGCCCAGACCTTCTCGGTCGCAAACACGAACGCCATTGGCGCTTCCTATGCTGCCCTCGCCGGCCGCGTACTGATCGCTCCGCTCTTCCTGCTTTCGGGCGTGTCCAAGGTGGCCGCCCCTGCCGCAACCATTGGCATGATTGAAAGCGTCGGCCTTCCCCTTCCCTCGGTCGGCTTCGGCCTGGCTGTTTTGGTCGAGATCCTCGGCAGCGTCGCTCTCCTCGCAGGCTATCGCACCCGATTGGTAGCTGCAGTCATGGCCCTGTTCACGCTCGGCGCCGCGCTCGCCTTCCACAACAACCTCGCCGATCAAAACCAGCTCATCCATTTCTTCAAGAACATTTCGATCATCGGCGGCCTTCTGCAGATCGTGGCTTTCGGTGCCGGTCGCTTCAGCTTGGATGGCAAGGCGAGCCGCTGAGCATATCGGCATGGCTCAGCCGTGCCGAGCATTCCAGCTTCGATACAGGACCAAGTTATGAAACGTACAATCACTCTCTTGGCGGCCGTAGCGGCAATGGCCTCTGGCCCTTCAACCGTCAGCGCCAAGGACACGAGCCACATCGAAAACGTGGTCTTGGTACATGGCGCCGCGGTGGACGGATCGAGCTGGCGCAAGGTCTACGACATTCTCGTTCGTAAACATTACACCGTATCGGTCGTCCAGCTCCCCCTGTCGGGTCTGGACGCTGATATCGCGGCCACCCGCGCCGTCATAGCCCGCCAGAATGGCCCGGTAGTGCTGGTGGGGCATTCTTACGGCGGAGCCGTCATCACGGTCGCTGGCGATGATCCAAAGGTGAAGTCGCTCGTCTATGTCGCGGCCACACAACCCGACGCAGGTGAATCCGTCGGTGATCTCAATGCCAGATGGCCGCGCCCAAGCCATGTGCTGATGGTCGACGAGACGTCGCTGATCGTCGATCCTGCCATGTTCAAACATGACGTGGCTGACGATTTGTCTGCCGACGAGGCACGCTATCTTGCTGCTTCTCAGCGCCCTACCGCGGTAAGCGGCTTTTCCGCGAAGTTGCCAACGGCAGCATGGCACGCAAAGCCGAGCTTCGGAATCGTCGCACGGAATGATCGCACGCTTTCCCCAGAAATGCTGCGAACTCTCTACCGCCGCTCGCATACGGTCGCCGTCGAGTTTCCAGGAAGTCACTTGATCCAAATTTCGAAACCCCGCGAGGTGGCCGATGTCGTCGTCAAGGCCTCGAAGGTGGATTTCTGACTGGCTATCGTGCCCGCTAGGATGCCTGATTTGTAGCGCCACTATGTGGCTTCGCTAACAAACCTTAGCGCGAACGGCGCGATTATTTCCCTGAACATTGCCCCCTATTCCGTCCACATACAGCCGAGGATGGGCGTGTCCGTTGGCTTCGGAGGATGACATCATGAACAGAAATCAAGAGGTGAGCCATGACGTAGCTTTGATCCGAAAGCCTCTGGTATGCGGCCTCAGCCCTGACACGCTCCAAAGCAGCACGCTGGTCTCACGAAATAGGGGGCTTCAATGAAATGGATGCCTGTTCTTCTGACGCTGTGCGGCTTCAATGCCGGGCAAGCGACCCAAATTACCTACTCCCTTGAATTCATGATTGCCGAACTCCGCGAATTTGGCGGTCGGTGAAAGCGGCTCCGGCTCTGCATAGCAAGAGAAGCTCGGAAGTCCCCCATCAACCCATGTGCCCAGAAGCAACCGCTGTTTGCGGACGCGCTGGCGCGCGCCCTGCTTCCAACAACCAAGTCTGCATACGCAGCATTTTCGAAGGATATCATTTCGTGAAGAAGCTCATCATTGCCTCCGCCGCTCTGCTCGCTGCGTCGAGCGTTTCGGCTACAGTCTCCGCCGTAACGTTCAACGGGCCCTTTGTCGGTGCACAAATTACCTGGAATCACGACGAGGCCGGCAGCGTCGGCACCTCGGTCGGCCGAGTAAACCCATCCAATGAGCACGACGCCTTCATCGGTGGCGCGTTTGTCGGCTACGATTACAAGATTGCGCCCAAGGTGGTGATCGGCGCCGAAGCGGGGTTCAGCATTGGTGCCGATGACGCGCTGACTGGCGGCGCTGCAGGTAGCGCCCTTGTTCTCGATCCGAAATACTCGATCGATGTCAGTACTCGAGCCGGTTACCTTGTCCAGGAAAACACGCTCGTGTACGTCCGCGGCGGATATTCGAATGTTCGTGCCAATGTGCGGCTGACTGAAGCTTCGGGAGTTCGCAGCGGCGAGGACAACCGGGATGCCTGGATGGTCGGCGGCGGCGTCGAGCACGCAATCACGCAGAACATCTCCGCTCGCCTTGAGTATCGATATTCAGATCTGAGCGAGGGTCGCGGATCCTGGGATCGGCACCAGATGCTCCTTGGCGCAACATATCGCTTTTAACTAATCTTCCTTCGTGTTTGGTCCAGGGTGCGCTTTAGCCCCACCCTTGGGACAGCAATCTCCTCGCCCAAGGCGGTCTTCAGGGCCCCAAAATCCGAAATAAATCTGGTCTACTTGAATGAGGGCAATGCGTGCAAAACCGGACGTTCCGAGTTATGTTCAGAAACGGCAGTATTGTCCCATACCCAGTCGACATCCGAATGTCCGATTTTGGGCGCGCCAAATCGCTGTCGAACGACTTGAATGGGCGCAGAGCAGCCACCTGTAAGCCCCGGGTCCCTGCAACGGCAAGGACCCAGGGCAGTTTCAGATTTCGGTGCCCTCTGCGAGCGTCAAAGCGTCCTCCACGTCCACGCCTAGGTATCTGACCGTGCTTTCGATCTTCGTGTGCCAAGCAAAATCTGGACGGCGCGGAGATCTCCGGTCGCCTTGTAGATGATCCACGCCTTGCTTCGGCGCAGAGAGTGGGTGCCATAATCTTCGCCCGGAAGTCCGATCCCCGTGACCCATTCATCAACAAGGCGAGCATATTGCCTGGTGCTTATGCGGGCTGCGTGATCGGTACGGCTAGGAAATGCATAATCTTTCACGGATCCACCTCTCAGCTCCAGCCATTTGAGCAGGCTGGCGCGAGGCATCGGTCATCAGTTCAAACTGAACCGGCCTGCCGGTCTTTTGCTGTACGACCGTGGCCCGTGGTCGAATTTCCGATCACAAACGATGTCGCTGATCCTGATCTTCACCAGATCGCATCCGCGAAGCTTGCTATCGATAGCCAAGTCAAAGAGAGCACGGTCCCGGATCCGCCCATGCTGGTCGAGAAAGAAACGGATCGCCCATATCTGACGGGGCTTTAGCGCTCGCTTCGCACCAATCTTGCGCCCGGCGTTCCACGTTACCCGCTCGCGAGCGGCGGGATCAAACTCTGATAATCCCATGACACATCTCCAACGGCCCTGACGGCCTAGGTAGAACGCTTCAGGAGAGGCCGACCCTTCCCGGTCGTTCAGCCGCCGATTTCGCGTTCCCCGGTCGGGACCGTCAGGTAACCGGCAGGCCGCGACCAGATTGCGACGTTCGCTTCAAGCAGCGCGATCGTCGCGATCTGACAACAGCAGTTATTCGGGTTGCGTCAGGCCGTCTGGCGGAACCTACCGACAGACCGCCGTTTCCCGGTGCAGAATCGCTTTCTGAAACCGGCATTCGTTTAGCAAGTCTTGCCCGCCTCACAGGCTTGCTTCACCTAGCCCCGATTCAGCGGTTCGCCTTGTCAGCGCGATGGGAATGTGTCACCGGTTTATAGCCGTGACGCGAGCCAGTGTGATTGGCATCATATCCGTAACCGGCTTTGATCGAGTACCATAGCAGCGACTTTTCCACTATACGGTTAACCATCGTCTGCCAGTCCGTACTGGTAGCCTTTGCATGAGCTAGATTTGCATAGCCCTGTTCTCAGACGTGCGTGAAGGCGGTTTGCGTATAGATTTGGTTGACGCCGTTCATCCAACGGGTGGCGAAGCTATTTTCGGCAAAGACAGAGAGGATCATTTGCGGATTGGCGGCCTTAGCCTGGTCGACGATTACAGCGAAGGCCTCGGCGCTTCCGGGCCGCAGGCGCAGCAACACCAAACGGCGGGCATATCCTAGCGGCAGATAAAACGTCGGTCTATCGCACACATAGCCGACCAGCCCGGCATCGAGATTGCTGTCGATGACGACCCGTTCGGGCTATCGTTCAGCAGGAAACGGTCAATGATATTCGAATGGTACGGGTGGACCATGTAGCGTTGGTAGGTTTCCGACGTTCATAGGCATGTTCCCAGGCAAAATCATAGCCGGCCGGGGACTGATTATAGCCGACGGCGGAATACAGAAGCTCCGCTGACATTCCAACAGGCGCCTCTCCATCTCCTGCACCTTTTCCTTCGGCATGTTCGGTGCGATCGAGTAGATTTCCCGACGCCGCAGCATGGTCAGGCTTCCATTTCGATTGGCGACGGATAAAAGAAGCGCCGCGTGCCGCTGCGCCACAGCTTGCCGGCCTTGCTGGCGAATTCACGCCAGGCCGGATCGGTGACAAAGGCAAAGCGCACCTGATTGTAGTGCTCGTGATCTGCTGCCTTCCAGGTTATCTGGATCAACACGTCCTCGCCGAGATTGGGCGATGTCGACTGCCAACTCACCAGTGAGACCTGCCCTCCGCAATACCGGCACTCCCTCATCACACAGCAATTCCAGCATGGCTATCTGGTCCGATGGCGCGACCGCCAGAGTATCGACGGTATGAATGGGACTGAGGTCCATCATTATTCTCGTATTTTATCAAAGCGGGTGGGGAAGCTGAGGACACTGTATTGCATCCCCGGTTCGATTAGACGGCAAGAGGCAGCGTCACTCACCAAAGCTATAGCGCAAGCGGAAGCCCCACATGCGCGGGGGTGCCATGTAGTAACCGTCGAACCCCGCGGAAGCGTAAGAACCACCAACATTCACAGGATAGATTGCATTCGTCACGTTAGTGACGAAGAACGCCAGATCCCCCGGCGAACCGAATGCATCCGCCCAATTGACATTTAGGTTGAGAAGGTCTGTCGCTGGCATCACACCAATTGGCGAAACCTCGTTGGCAAGCTGCTTGGCCGTATGAACATAGATTGCACCCAGCGACACGTGACCCACGAAATCGGGCAGCGGCAGGATATATGAGGCGCCCAGGGTCACCCGGTGCTTCGGAGCAAGCGTTAGCGGTCCGCCGGTGCGCGAAGAGGGCTCAATGCGCAAAAATGGGCTTTCTGACGGCAGTTCGATCGGAACCAGTTCTTTAACTTCGGTGGTGCCAGCTTCCTCCCAGCCATGGAGTTTCCGCCGCAGGTGCACAGCATCGTCATCGGCGCGGACAATGACCCGGCTGGCGAAGCATGGGCCGACAAAGCAGTGCGGGCGTTCGCTGATCGCGGGCTTACCGTTCGTGTGATCCGCCCATTCGCTGGTTTCAAAGACTTCAACGATGAACTGAGGGGGCGCTAATGGCGACGAACCCATCGATGGCCGCGCGCCTGGACGCGGCGAATGAGACTACGGGCGAGGCACCGCGCCCGCTATATCGTGAATTGCCACCAGCCTCGGCGTTCCCGGTGGACGCGCTCGGGCCGGTGCTCGGGAAGGCGGCGAAGGCGATAGAGGCCGTGGTGCAGTGCCCGCTCGCGTGCGCCGCCAACTCTGTCCTTGCGGTTGCATCGCTCGCCGCACAGGGCCGCGCGAACGTGATCCTGCCGATCGGGCAGGGGAAGCCTTCGCCGTTATCCCTGTTCTTGCTAACGGTGCTCGACAGCGGCGAGCGCAAGTCCAGTGCGGACAGCATGGCGCTCAAGCCGGTGCGCGATACCGAACGCGAGATCGCCGAACTGGAGGCAGGCCAGCGTCATGCGTATGACGTGAAGGTCGCGAGCTATGAGGCGAGCGCGAAGCACCTGACGGCGAAGCTCAAGAGTGACCGGGCGGCGCTGGAGGCGGCATTGCGTGAGCTTGGCCCTGCACCCCAGCCACCGCTCTTGTCCGTGCTCGCGCCATCGGGCGATCAGACGGTGGAAGGCCTGTTCCGCATCTACCAATTCGGTCGCCCGTCGTTGGCGATGCTTTGCGATGATGCGGCCACCTTCCTGGGTGGCCATAGCCTCAAGGCCGAGCAGAAGGTGGGCACAACCGCGAACCTTTGCCGGGCATGGGATGGCTCGAAGCTGGAGCGCATTCGCGGCGGCGATGGCGTGATCGTGCTCTATGACCGGCGGCTGGCCAGTCACCTCATGGTGCAATCGGGGGTTGCCGCTGACTTCCTGAGCGATGCGCAGTTCGCCGACCAAGGGTTGCTTGCGCGCTTCCTTGTTTCCTCCCCGGCGGGGCGGGCGGGAACCCGCTTTCGGGACGACGCAGCGTATCAAGTTGTCACGAGGCGGGCCGCACTTGACCTTGAGGACTACAACGTCGCCGTGGCCTCGCTTCTGCGCCAGCCGGTACGGTGGAAGAACGAAAGCGATCGGACGTTGGGCGTGGAACTGGACGCGCTGCACTTCACGCCCGAGGCGCGCGCGCTCTATGTCGAGTTCGCCAACGCGATCGAAGCGGAGCTTACCCCAAGGGGCACGCTGGCCAATGCCAAGGCGTTTGCATCGAAGCTACCGGAGAACGCCGCCCGGATCGCCGGTATCCTCACGCTGATGGCCGAGCCGGACGCCCAAACGGATGGCGCTGCGGACCTTGCTGATGCCATCGAACTGGTCAAGCACTATCTGGAGGAAGCCAGCCGCATCATGGCCACGGGTGCGATCGATCCCGAGTTGCGCCGTGCCGAGACTCTTCGCGAGTGGCTGCTATCCTTGCCGGGCGATGTGATCGGACTGCGCGACGTATATCGGCTTGGCCCCAACTCGATCCGGCAAGCTGATAGAGCGCGGTCCGCCATGACCATCCTTTGCGAGCACGGCTGGGCGCGCGAGCGGAAGGGGGCGCTGTGATCGACGGCACTGCGCATCGAACGGCATGGGAGATCGTCCGGTGCTGAACTTCGACCCGCATCGCTGGATAGCAGAGCGCGAGGGCCAAACTGTCGCAACTGTCGCAACTGTCGCAACTGTCGCAACTGTCGCAACTGTCGCAACTGTCGCAACTGTCGCAACTGTCGCAGCCCCTTCCGCGAAAAATGAAAAAGCAAATTCGCCAGAACCCCTTGCGACAGTTGCGACTGTTGCGACACTTCCTGACGCTAGCGAGGTCCAGCGCACCCTTGATAGCTGGTGCGACGCCTTCAACGCGCTGTCTCCGCTGCGGCCAGCAACCGGCTTCACAATGGGGCGATGGCAGACGCTCTATGATTGCGCCGCTTGGTGGCTGGAGAACTTCGCCAGGCGTGCCGCCTGGGAAGGCTGGAGCACCGGCGACGTGTTCGGCATCCGCCCCGGTTATCCCGCACGTGGCGGCTTGATCGACCAACTCGGAGATAACCGCTCGCTGGTCATGGCGGACGGCGGCGCGCGCTGGAGAAGCTGGGGCATCATGTCGAGCTACGCGGCGGGATGCTCACCACACCTTGAACCTTTCTGGAAAGGACAGTGACAATGGCGAAGCAGACGACAGGGAAGGCGAAGCAGCCGCGCGCCACCAAGGCAGCGGCACCAACCGGGCCGAACAATGCACTTAGCGTGCCGAAGAAGGATGACGAGTCCCCTACGCTCGCGACCGCCAAGGCCATCATGCGGCCTGACATCCGCCATGGCATCACAGCCGCTCAGGTGCTCAAGACGCAATTCGGCAGCACCGAGTTCTCACCCGGCATCGCTGACTATGGGGATGCTATCGGAGAAAAGGCGGATGCTGCGGCGAAGGGCGATCTTGCCTTTGCCAGCCGCATGTTGGCGGCACAGGCAGTCACGCTCGATACCATCTTCGGAGAGATGGCCCGGCGCATGGCGCTAAACATGGGCGAGTACCTTGGCGCTACCGAGACCTATGGCCGGATCGCCATGAAGGCGCAGGCTCAGAGTCGAGCCACCCTCGAAGCCTTGGCCAAGCTGCACCAGCCGCGCGAGCAAACCGTCCGCCACGTGCACGTCAACGAGGGCGGGCAGGCTGTCATCGCCGATCAGTTCCACCATCACACCGGGGTGCGCGAAAATGGAAGAAGTGACGATCAATCCCATACAACCGGAGCAACTAGCATCGGCCCCGCGCTGCCTGGCGCGGACCCGCTTGGGAACGGAGTGCCAATCTCCAGCCGTGAAGGGGCGCAAGCGGTGCCGGATGCACGGCGGGACGAACTGGGGCGCGCCAAAGGGGAATAGGAACGCTCTTAAACATGGCGGCCGCTCAGCCGCAACCTTAGCGGCGGCTAGATGGCTCAAGACGGTGGTAGAGCTAGTCGACTTCGACCATTGACGCGGAGGGCTGGTGTTGGATGGACGCGCCTCCTGCAATGCCCCTCAATCTTGAAACGGGTCTTTTTGCAGTGCACCCTTCTGTGCACGTTGGCAGGCGATCAACGACTTGAAGGCTGCTGCTGAGTTCAGGAGGTTAAGCTTCGTCACTCTACGGCTATCGCGGTTGATTGTGACAGCGTTGGCTCGAATGAACTCGGCCCAGAAGCTGTTGTCTGTAAATCTCGCCATGAGTGTGGGTTTGTCACCCATCATGATCACAGAAACCGGAACCCCCCATGCACCTTCCGTGTCGAACTGGATCGATAGCTTGAATGTTTGGCCCTCACGCAACGACGCCCAAGCGCTGTTGAGTATCATGAGATAACTACCGTCTGGCGGGTTGAAGCCGATCCGGAAATACGTTCCATCGGAGAAACCTGAGAGTAGGAAGCAGGCATCACTAAGGGTATGGTCTATTGCCGTACTCCATGAGCCGGTTTTGCCCCACAGGGAAGTATCCTTTTCAGTTTCTGCTGAACTTGTACTTCTAGAACTGGAAGCATCGTCGAGTTCGATGTCGTCTATGATCTTCACATCGATGCCGACGGCGGTAGCGTTCGAAGCCGTCACCCAGTTGAGCGAGCTTGGCGGTGCCGAGGTGGCGTAAACGAGGGCTTTGACCGGAATATTGAGAAGGGTCAGGTACCGCCCGACAATCGCGTTGCCCACACCCGACTCGGAACGCTTACCCTCCGCGTCCGTGTAAGTCGCGTGGAACCCTACGCGCGCTGATCTCGACAAGGCACGAGGTGCACCCGCGAGCCAGATCAGAGCACATGCGGAGTTGCACTGCGAGCCGTTTACGACCGCCGTGCTATAGCCCTTCAGGCGGATGGTCTCACCCATTTCAATGGCAGTGACCGTTTTCCCGCCATCACTTTCTAGTACTACCGTCGCATCGGAATACTTGCTCGCTTCGCCCTTGAAGCGCTCGTCATCACCAGACACGATGTCGCCAATGACGAAGATCAGGTGAGTACCGCCTCTAGTCGTGTAGGAGGTTACCTCGGCTGCTTGTGAGGTGTGCACCAACATGACGTAGAGGACCGAGGCAGCCCATGCCGATACCTTTCTAAACCCCACATCTGACCCCTTCTTACACGCGCGTTGGCCCCAAGCAGTTACATCAAGGAAGTAAATGTTTGCTATCCGTCAGCGCTGAAGGCTTCGCTTCCAATCAGCAAGCCGATCTCCGACGGCTTGAAGCGAGACGGTTCTAGACAGCGCTCCTGCGCGGAAGTGGCTGTCCCAGATGGCTCTAGCCGTCGCACTGGTCCGCTTGCCCATGATTATGCCCCCTTGGCTTGTTCAGCGCCTACTTCAAGCGCCGATCTGGAGGATGCAAGCCCGCATGATCGCAAACGTACGATGCCCACCAGCTTGCAGCGAGCGCCGCATTGTGGAGCGGTTTAGGGAACATTGTCCCGTTAGCGGGGGAAAGCGAATAAAAACAATGGCCGCTGGCGGAGACGCCGGGATTCGAACCCGGGGTGCCCCCTTAAGAGCACGACGGTTTAGCAAACCGCTGGTTTCAGCCACTCACCCACGTCTCCGGATGCGGCTCAGGTCGCTGCCTATAACGAGGGGGTTTGGTGCCGACAAGAGGGGATTATGAAAAGAATGACGATTTGCGAGAAAGCCCATTTTCCCGCTAATCACATCGGTCCGCCTCAAACGGGAGTCGGGTTGTCGCCCGTTCATTGTCAGGTCAGGCGCGGTGGATTCTTTTCAGATGACACTAGTGTTGACCGTGCATGGAGCGCGGGGGAACGGGAAGCGCCGGTTTGGCGTGAAGAAGGCAGGGTACCAACGCCATGAAGGTTTATTCGATGCACAATCGCCAGCCCGCCGCGCTGCGGCGGGGCCGCCATGCTGTGCTGGGGTTCATGGTCGCCCTTGCGACGGCGGTGGCGCCGCTGGCCTCCGCCTCGGCTCAGGTCACGACCGTGGATCCTGATGCCGCGATTGATGCAGACCTGAACCAGGGCGGGACTTATTCACCCGTTCCTTCCGCCACTACCGCTCCCGGCAACGGCATGCCGGTCGACGCGCCGCCTCCTGCGACAGACTGGAATGGCGGTCAGACCGGTTATTCCACTCCTGCGCCCGCGCCCGCGGCGCCCGCCCCCATTCCCCCGGCCGTGACCGCCCAGAACGCGAGCGGCACGTACCGAGAGGACGACCTTATCGGCGCGGCTGAAGGCGTTTTCGGCAAGGGCGCGCAGGGACTGGCTGAAATCATCAAGGATCTGCTCGCGAAGCAGGGCGAGCCTAACGCCTACATCGTGGGCCGGGAAGCGGGCGGGGCGATTGCCATCGGCGTGCGTTACGGATCGGGTACGCTCCATCACAAGGTCGAGGGCGAGCGCCCGGTGTACTGGACCGGCCCCTCCATCGGTTTCGACGCCGGCGCCAATGCCGGCAACGCCTTCGTACTCGTCTACAACCTTTACGACAGCCAGGAGCTCTTTCATCGCTTCGGCGCTGGCGAGGGGCAGGCCTACCTCGTTGGCGGTTTCACCGTGAGCTATCTCCGCCGCGGAAACACGGTGCTCATCCCGGTACGCGCCGGTGCCGGGCTTCGCCTTGGTGCCAACATCGGCTACATGAAGTTTTCCGAAAAGCAGCGCTGGCTCCCCTTCTGACGCACGAATGTTGCTGGGTAGCGCATCCGCCCAACTCGGCGGTTGCGCTGCGGAGCTCGGGCGGGTAAGGGCCGCCCGCCATGCTCAATGACCTCAAGCAACAGCCCGCCGATGCGCTTCTTGCGCTCATCAAGCTCCACAACAGCGACCCTCGCGCCGACAAGATCGATCTCGGCGTAGGCGTGTACCGCACCGGAGACGGGGAGACCCCTGTCTTCGCAGCCATCAAGGCGGCGGAGAAAAAGCTGGCGGAGGAGCAGGAATCCAAGGCTTACCTCGGCCCCGAAGGCGACATGGGCTTCGTCGAAAAGCTCATGCCGTACGTCTTTGGCAAGGCAAACCCGACCATGGACGGGCGCATCGAAGGGATGCAGACGCCGGGCGGCACCGGTTCGCTGCGCCTGGCTCTCGCCATGGTGAAGCGCGCGGGCTACAAGCGGGTAATCGTGGGCAAGCCCAGCTGGCCCAATCACAACCAGATCTGCGCCGATCTTGGCCTTGGCGTGCTGGAATTCAATCACGCCACTCCGGACGGCACGACCGATATGGACGCGCTTCGCGGCGCCATTGCTTCGGCAGAGGACGGTGATGCGATCCTTCTGCACGGTTGCTGCCATAATCCTACCGGTATCGACTACTCGAACGGCGAGTGGGACGAGATCGCTAGCCTGCTGGCCTCTTCGAAGATCCTGCCTGTCCTCGATCTGGCCTACCAGGGCCTCGGTCACGGCATGGAGGAAGACGCCTACGGCCTGCGCCGCGTGCTTGCCACGGTGCCCGAAGCACTGATCTGCTATTCGTGCGACAAGAACTTCGGTCTCTATCGCGACCGCGTCGGCGCTCTTTACGCCATGGTGGTCGATCCGGCCGATCTGGCTCGCGTCATGTCGAACGGCCACGCCCTTGCACGCGCCAACTGGTCGCAGCCGCCAGACCATGGCGCGGCCGCCGTCCGTCTCGTCCTTGAGGACGAAGCGCTGACAACGCAATGGCTGGCCGAACTGGACCAGATGCGGGACCGTATGCGCGAAGTTCGGGCCACGCTGGCATCCGCCGGCAAGACGGGCGGCGTGGACCTTACCCCCATCGGCATCCAGAATGGCCTGTTCTCCATCGTCCCCTTCACCGCGGAGCAGGTGCAGGAGATGCGGACGAAGCATGGCATCTACTTTGCCGGCTCGGGACGGATCAATGTCGCAGGTCTCACCACCGGCAACATCCAGAAGTTCATCGCCGCCGTCGCTGACGTGACGGCCTGACCTGAAAAGGATCAGGCGGCTCCGGCCGGGAACCGCCTGATCTTCTTGCTTCAAGCCCCGCTGAATGCGGGGCGATGCGTAACACTCAGCCGCGCAGGGACTGCATACGCTGCAGGTAGCGGGCCAGCACGTCGATCTCCAGATTCACGCCGTCACCTGCCTGCATCGCGCCGATGGTGGTCACTTCAGCGGTGTGGGGTATGATGTTGAGGCTGAAATGGCAGGTGCCATCGGTTTCGTCATTGACTTCATTCACCGTCAGCGAGACGCCATCGACCGTGATCGACCCCTTGGGAGCCAGATAAGGCGCCAGTTCCCGCGGAGCCGCAATCACGAAGCGCCGAGAATCGCCCACCGGCTCGACCTGCACGATTTGGCCGACCCCGTCGACATGGCCGGTCACGATATGGCCGCCAAGTTCATCGCCCAGTTTCAATGCCGGCTCGAGATTGAGGTGGCGGCCTTCTTCCCACCGCCCTGGTACGGTGCGCGCGACCGACTCTGCCGATATGTCTACCGCGAACCAGGCGTCTCCGGCCGCGCCGCCTTTGTCGACGACGGTAAGGCAGACGCCCGAGCACGCAATGGAGGCACCCATGGCGATCCCTTCAGGATCGAAGGGGCAACTGATTACGGCGCGCAGATCCCCGCTCTGGCGGGCCTCACGGACAGTGCCGACTGCAGTGACGATTCCGGTGAACATGACCTAGCCTTCGTGAAGTTTGCGCGCCTCGTAGACCTCCAGCGTGTCCCTGCCAAGCTGTCGGCGTTCGGTCATGTGCCAGACACCGTGCGCCTGCGCCAAGGCGGACAGGCCGAAATCCCCCAGCGCAGGCCGACCGCCGAGCAGAACAGGCGCCCGGTAGATGAGCAGCCGATCCACCAGCCCCGCCTTGAGAAAGGCCGTCGCCGCTCGCGCGCCGCCTTCGACGAAGAGATGGTGGACGCCTTGCATGGTGGTAATCGCTTCGGGCGAAGACAGAGCCCGCCATCCAACGGGAACGCCGCCCCCCGTCAGCACCCAGCGATCGGGACTCCGGCTTTCCAGCCCCGGCAGCCGGACATCGAGCCGGGGCGAATCGGCTCGAAGAGTGCCTCCCCCCACGAGAATGGCATCGTGCCGGGCACGCATCGCATGGGTGTGGGCACGCGCTTCCGCCCCGGTGATCCACTGGCTTTCACCGCTCGTCAGCGCGATGCAGCCGTCGAGTGAAAGGGCAAGCTTGAGAGTGACCTCG
Organism: Novosphingobium panipatense; assembly: GCF_900182875.1. NCBI lineage: Bacteria > Pseudomonadati > Pseudomonadota > Alphaproteobacteria > Sphingomonadales > Sphingomonadaceae > Novosphingobium > Novosphingobium panipatense. Next base: position 21,196 of record NZ_FXUI01000016.1, on the reverse strand, counting down.
GGCCGCCCCAGCCGGCTGGATAGGAGGTAACCCGACAGGCTGCGCGCGCAGGCGTCGGACGGCAGATAGTGGGCGCTCAGGCCAGCGGCCCGGATGCGGGCCAAGCCCGCCCCCGCCGTTCGCGGGTCGGGATCCATGACTCCGATCACCACGCGTTCCAGGCCTGCGGCACTGACGATGTCGGCGCAGGCGGGACCGCGCAACGATCGGTGCGCGCAGGGTTCCAGCGTGACGTAGAGAGTCGCGCCCCGCGCGGCATCTCCCGCCGCCGCAAGAGCGACCGCTTCGGCGTGAGGTCGTCCGCCTGGTTGAGTCCAGCCGCGCGCCACGACGCAGCCCTCCTTCACGACGATTGCACCCACGCCCGGGTTCGGCCGGCTAAGCGGTCGGGCGCGCCCGGCCAGGGCGGCCGCCGCGGCAAGCCAACGCGCATCCTCGCTCACTGCAGGGCGGGGTCCGTCGCCAGTTGAGGGTTGGCAATCCCGGAGCGGCGCAGCGTTTCCTCCGCCTGCTCCCGCTCCGCCTTTGCCTCGGCCGCTTCCTCGGCGTCCGCCTCGCGGGCGATCTTCTCAACATCCATCCCGGACAGGCGCCCGATGGTCTTGTAGAGTTCACGCACTTCCTTGTCGCGGCGGGCAAGTTCACGCGCGTTCGATTCCTTCGCCTTCTGGTTGGCGACGTTCTCCGCCACGATCTGCTCGTCTGTGCGGTGTTCATCGAGGACGGAGATCCACGTCACCTTCGGCGGCGGGTGCGGTGCGGAGCCTTCCTGCGTGAACATCAGGTAGAAAACGGCGAACGTACATGCCCCGGACACGGCGGCGATGCGCCACCGGTTGTGCCCGGCCTGTCTCCAGACTTCCTTGAAGTCCGCGACCATGCCGGTCGGGTTCACGTGTTTCCAGTATCCGGAGCGCTTCAGCATGAACGCTATCTAGGCGCTAAACCCGCCGAGCGCTAGCCGAACGGCACGTATAACGAACGGCCATGCGCCGTCAGCCATCGGTTCGCCTCCGGCACCGAGCCTTCGAAGATGGTCTGCAGGACACGATGGAAAGCCGGCGAGTGATCGAAATGGACGAGGTGAGCCACCTCGTGCGCGACGACGGAGCGGCGCACAAGGTCGGGAGCCATGACGAGTCGCCAGTTTATCCGGATGGTCCCCTGGTGCGAACATGAACCCCACCGCCGCTGCGCCCCGGACAGCGCGAGGGGTGGACAAGGCTCCCCTGCCCGTTCGCAATAGTCCGCCAGATCGGTGGCGAACAGCTCCCGCGCTTCGTCCTGCAGCCAGCGCAGAACCCTTGGCTGCATCGAACTCTCCATCCCTCCAAGGCGCAACTCGCCCGTACATCGCATCGGCTTTCGCGGCGCGGAGGGATCATGAACAAGCACCAGCGGCTCGCCCCTGAAGAGGACGGTTCCGCCCTGCGTGAGCGGTTGCCGCTGCGGCAGCGCGGCTAGCTGGCTTGCCAGCCAGTCCTGCCGGCTGCGCGCAAATGCGAGGGCATCGGCGCTGCGGGCCCAGCGAGGAATGGAAACGCGTACCTCGCTGCCATCCGGCGCGAGCCGCATGGTCATGCGGCGAGCGCGATCCAGGTGCCTGATGACGATCGGAATCCTCCGGCCGGAGATCTCCACGACGGGCTGCTCACGCGGGTCCCGCCGAAGCCAGTCGAGCATCCCCTCAGCCCTTCGGCGCCGAAGGCGGGACGTCCCACGGCTCGGAAGTGTCCTGGTCGGACCATTCCTCATCCTCGTCGCCGTAAGGCCAGACGATATGCTGCTCAAGCGGGCCTGCAACGGTTTCCGAGATGACCTTACCGGCCACGGACATGCCCGCGCGGTGCACTTCCTCCCGGTCACCGCAGACGAGGTAGTGCCATTCCGGCAGCGGCTCCCCCTCGGCGCGCAATCGATACGCGCAGCTTTGCGGGAGCCAGGCATACCGGCCCGCGCTTTCCGGGGTAAGCTTCAGGCAATCGGGCACGAAACTGCGCCTGTTCGCATAATCGCTGCACTGCGCCGTTTTCAGGTTGAGGAGCTTGCAGGCGACGTTCGTGTGATAGATCTCCCCCGTGTCCTCGTCCTCCACCTTGTGGAGGCAGCACTGACCGCAGCCGTCGCACAGCGCTTCCCACTCAGCGCGGCTGAGTTGCTCCAGCGGGCGTTCCCAGAAGGGCTTTCCGGTCACTTCACCCATTTGGCAAGCTCGGCCTCGACCGCCTCGGGCTTCTGGTCGATGGGCAGCATGGCGACGGGATTGCCGTCAGGATCCATCAGGTACGCGATGCGGCTGTGATCCATCAGGTAGCCGCCGGCCGTTTCCTCCCCCTTGCGGTAGTAGGCGGCGAACGCCTTGGCCGCCTTGTCGACCTGCTCCTGAGTGCCGGTGAGCCCCAGAAGGCGAGGGCCGAAAGCGGCCGTCCACGCCCCCACCACCTCGGGCGTGTCGCGGGCGGGATCGATGGTGATGAAGATCGGCTGCACCGTCTCGGCCTGCCCCGGATGGCTCTTCTCGAAGCGGCCGAAGCCCCGCATGAGGGACTGCACGTCCATGGGACAGGCGTCAGGGCAGAAGGTGTAGCCGAAATAGACGATGCGCCAGCGGCCCTTGAACTGGTCCCAGGTGACCGTCTTTCCATCCTTGTCGACAAGCGAGAACGGCCCCCCGATGGCAGCCCCCTCCAAAGGCGGGCTCTCGGCGGTCGGCTGTTGCTGGCAGGCACTCAGGGACAGGCTCGCGACAAGCGCAAGCGCCAGCGGGGCGATGCAACGTAGACGGTAGGTCATGGCGTGCGCGTTCATGACCTGCTAGACGATTCCATGCAAGGCGCGGATGGCGGCCCCGCCCGAAAGAGCTGTAATTGGAAGGACGTGCAAGGTGTTCAAGATCTCGTTCCGGCGTTTTCCGGTGTCCGGCCTCGCGGCTATCGTGCGGCAGGTCCTGAAAATCGCCGTTCCGGCTGTTGCGGTGGGCCTGCTGTTCGCCGCTCCGGCCCGCGCCGATTTCTCGGACGGGTACAAGTTCCTTGAAGCCGTGAAGAAGAAGGAAGGCGAAAAGGTCGAGGAGGCGCTGATGAAGTCGGCGCAGATCGTCAACGCCAAGGACGTCACCACAGGCGAAGGCGCCCTGCACATTGTCACCGCCCGCCGTGACCTGACCTGGCTGAACTTCCTGATTGCCAAGGGCGCCAACGTGAATGTCGCCGACGACCGTGGGCGCACACCGCTTGAACTGGCCGTCAACCTCGGCTGGCGGGAAGGCGCGCAACTCCTGCTCGACCGGAAGGCCATGCCTGACACCTCGAACGACGCCGGGGAGACCCCCCTCATCTTCGCCGTTCACCGCAAGGACCTGCAGCTGACCAAGGCCCTGCTGGAAGCGGGCGCCAACCCCGACCGTTCCGACAACTCCGGACGCAGCGCTCGTGACTACGCCCGGCTGGAAGGCGGCGGCGCCAGCCTCATCTCCGTGATCAGCACTTACGCGAAGAAGACGGGATCGAAGAACGCAAAGCCCATTTACGGCCCCACGATCTGAGGATTGCGACGATGACCCAAGAGGCACAATCGCTCGACGCGCTACGCCTGCAGCTCGCTCCCCTTGTTGCCGACGCGGCCGTATTCGACGGCTGGAGCGGGGAAGCGGTGAAAGCTGCTGCGGAGGCGGCGGGCGTCGACCCTGCCCTCGCTACCTATGCCTTTCGCGATGGTGCGATGGCCATGATCTCGGCCTGGATCGACCACGTGGACATGACGATGGCGGCATCGGTCGCAGGGGGCGCGTTGTCGAACCTGCCGATCCGCGAGCGGATCCGTCGCCTCGTCTGGGCGCGTCTCGAAGCGGTGGCCGGGCGGGAGGAGGCCCTGCTGCGTGCCCTCGCAATCATGGCCATGCCTCAGAACATTGCGGCGTCGACGCGGCTGGGATGGCGAAGTGCGGATGCCATGTGGCGCCTGGCGGGCGACAAGGCGACCGACTACAACCACTACACGAAGCGGGCCATTCTCGCCGGTATCTACGCCGCGACGCTACACAGCTTCGCCAGGGACTCCTCGGAAGACAAGGTCGAAACCCGAACCTTCCTCGATCGCCGCATAGAAGGGATCATGCGCTTCGAGAAAGCGAAGGCCCAGTTCCTGCGCAAGCCGGAAGACCGCTTTAGCGTCACACGGCTGCTTGGACGGATGCGCTACCCAGCCCGCTGAGGCAGCGCCGGCGGAGAGGTGACGAAACTCCTATTGCGATCAAGTTGCAATTAACCCTGTTATCTGGCACCGGGCCAGCATGACTCTCGATATGCTTCCCATTGGTCAGCCAGCCCGGATCATCTCCGTCGACTGGCCCGCGCTCGTTCAGGAAGAAGCACGGCGCCTCCGAGCTTTGGGCCTGGAGGAAGGCGCAAGGATTTCGGTGTCTCATCGCGGCATTTTGGGCGGGCGCGATCCCATTGCGTTGGCAATCGGCCGCATGACAGTAGCCGTCCGTAGGGTCCATGCGGCAGCAATCAGGGTTGAACAGCTATGAGCCGGCAACGCAAGGTCGCCCTCGTCGGCAATCCTAACGCGGGCAAGAGCGCCCTGTTCAACGCACTCACGGGTGCGCGCCAGAAGATCGCCAATTATCCGGGCGTGACCGTGGAACGCAAGTCGGGCCGCTTCGTCCTGCCGACAGGCGAACCGGTGGAGCTCACCGACCTTCCCGGCGCTTACGGGCTGGACCCCACCAGCCCCGACGAGGAAGTGACGGCGAAAGTCATCGCCGGCAAATTCACCGGCGAGCCGGCACCGGACATACTCGTCATCGTGCTCGACGCGTCCAACCTTGAGCAGCATCTCGTCTTCGCTCAGGAACTGCTTGCGCTTGGAAAGCCGACCGTGATTGCCCTCAACATGGTCGATCTGGCGGAGCGTGACGGTCTTGTTCTCGACGCGGCCGTGCTGGCGCAGGAACTGGGCGTACCGGTCATCTCAACGGTCGCCGTGCGCCGAAGAGGCCTCGACGAACTTGGCGAGGCCATCGCCTCCGCAGCCCAGCGGCAGCCCGGCCCTGCGCTGACGCAGCTCGGCCCCATCGAACGCCGTGTCGCCGCGCATGCCATGGCGGATGCCGCCATTCTCTCGGAAACGAGCCGCCATCGCCTTCACACCAAGCTCGACCGGTTCCTCCTGCACCCCTGGATCGGGCCGCTGGTCCTGCTCGCGATTCTCTTCGTGGTGTTTCAGGCCGTCTTCGCGTGGGCGACGCCGTTCGCCGATGGCCTTGAAGCGATTGTCGGCGCCCTTCACGATGGGGTGCAGGCGGCGCTCCCCGAAAGCCTCCTGCGCGACCTCGTCACCGAGGGCGTGATCGCCGGCGTCGGATCGGTTCTCGTCTTCCTGCCTCAGATCGTCATCCTGTTCGCGTTCATTCTCGCTATGGAGGCGTCGGGCTACATGGCGCGCGCGGCCTTCCTGATGGACCGCATGATGGCCAGCGTCGGGCTTTCCGGCCGAAGCTTCATTCCGCTCCTGTCGAGCTTTGCCTGCGCGATCCCGGGCATCATGGCGACGCGGTCGATCACCGATCCCCGCGACCGCCTGACCACCATCCTCATCGCTCCGCTGATGACCTGCTCGGCGCGCCTGCCCGTCTACACCGTGATCATCGCGGCCTTCATACCCAACAGCTCCGTAGGCGGCATGATCGGCCTTCAGGGGCTCGTGCTGTTCGGCCTCTATGTGGCCGGTGTTCTGGGCGCGATGATTGTAGGACTGGTGCTGCGCCGCTCCTTGACCAAGGGCGCGGCCTCAGGCTTCATCATGGAGCTTCCCAAGTACCAGCTTCCCCGCCTCAAGGATCTGGCCATAGGCCTCTGGCAACGCGCCTGGATCTTCCTGCGGCGCGCAGGAACGATCATCTTCATGGTCACCGTCGTGCTGTGGGTCATGCTCAACTTCCCGAAGGCCGCCGAGGGCGAGAGCCAGGTCGATGCGTCAATGGCGGGCAAGGTGGCGAACGGCCTTGCCGTCGTCGTCGCGCCCATCGGCTTCAACCGCGACATGGCCCTGGCGCTTGTGCCCGCCATGGCCGCGCGCGAGGTCGCCGTCTCCTCCCTCGCGACCACCTATGCCGTGGACGCCGGCGATGACGAGGAGGAGCAGGCGCTGGAACTGGGCGATCAGTTGAAGCAGCGCTGGACGCTGCCGATGGCTCTGGCATTCCTCGCCTGGTTCGTGTTCGCTCCGCAGTGCCTGTCCACGATCGCCGTCACGCGGCGCGAGACGAACGGATGGAAGTGGCCGATCTTCATGCTCGCCTATCTTTTCGCCCTCGCGTACATTGCCGCTGGCGCAACCTACTGGGTAGCCGTCGCCGCAGGGCTTTAAGCTCTTGGGGAAATCGGGGGGGATGTGCTGGCCCTCCGCCATCGGCTTGCGCTACTTCCATCGCCAAATCTGAAACGAAAGCGATTCCCAATGGCAGGCAGCGTCAACAAGGTCATTCTCGTCGGCAATCTGGGAGCCGATCCTGAGGTCAAGTCGTTCCAGAACGGCGGCCGGATCGCCAACCTGCGCATTGCCACCTCCGAAAGCTGGAAGGATCGTGCCACCGGCGAACGCAAGGAACGGACGGAGTGGCACTCGGTGGTGCTTCAGTCGGATGGCCTCGTCGGCGTGGCCGAGCGGTTTCTGCGCAAGGGGTCTAAAGTGTACATCGAAGGCCAACTGCGCACCCGCAAGTGGCAGGACCAGAACGGCAATGACCGCTACACGACCGAAATCTCGGTGGGTGGTGTCGGTGGTGTGCTGACGATGCTCGACGGCGCACCCGGCGGCGGTGGGGCAGGCGGCGGCCAGCGCGGTGGCGGCTGGAACGAGGGCGGCTCTTCGGGGGGCTTCGGCGGTGGTCAGCGCTCCGGCGGCGGATCGCGCGGGGGTGACGACTGGGGCGGCTCCGGCAGCAGCAGCGGTGGCAGCGAGTGGGGCCGGACCGGCGGCTCCTCGGGCGGTTTCGGCGACGATCTGGACGACGACATCCCGTTCTGAGCCCAGCCTCGGGCGAAAACGGTACGATGCACGAAAGGCGCCGAGCGATCGGCGCCTTTTTTCGTGTCCGCCTCAAGGGACAATCGATCAGCGCCACAGCTGATAGCTGGAGGGTGGTTACTACTTTTTGACACTTCGCCGACAGTATGCAGGCTCTGGCTCCTCATGCCAGCCTTTCTGGTCTGTCAGCTTCTTGAGTCCGCTGCATGAATCTTGAAGAAAAAGAGCCATATTCCGACACGTCTGCTTTCGTGCGCTTCAATCCTTTCCTGAAAATTGCCCGCAGTTCAGACGCGATCCTTCTGGCTCAGTTCGAGAATCTGCGCACGCAGATCCCGCTCATGTACGTACTGATGGTGATCAATGTGGGGTTCCTGGGCCTTGCCACCTATGGCGACGTTCCCGACACTCACAGCGTCGGGGGGGCCTCTGCGCTCTGCCTTCTCATCGTAATTCGTGCGGTGATCTGGCGATCCCGTTCAAAGTTCGTGAACGACACCGCGAAGATCAGACGGTATCTCTATGGCACACTGGCCGCATCTGTGTTGCTCAGCGCTGCCTTCGGCGGCTGGGGGTACCTGCTTTTCAGCGAAGCGGACCCGGCTCGCAGCACGGCCATCGCGCTGTTCGTCTTCGTCGGAGCGATCAGCTGCTGCTATTGCCTTCAGGCCCTGCCCTTCGCCGGATGGTGCGTTCTTATTTTCGGCGCAAGTCCCGTCACTCTGCGACTTTTGCTCTCCCCGGACTGGTACTCGGTCGAAGCCGGGTTGACGTTCCTGGTGGCCGCCGGTGTCATTCTGCGGTCTTTGTTCACCAGCAACAAGGCCTTCGAGGATCTCCTCTATTCGCGGATGGAGATGAGCGGTCTCGTCAAGGCTCTGGAGCAGAGTCAGGAACACTATCGCTGCTCCGTGGAACTAGATCCCCAGATCCCCTGGATCAGCGACCCCGAGGGTTCAGTGACGGAGCTGAGCCCGCGTTGGGAGGATACGACGGGGCTCAGCCGCGACAGCAGTCTGGGCTGGGGATGGGCGAAGGCTGCACACCCTGACGACCTTCCCCGTGTTCTGGCGATGTGGACTCTTGCTCTGGAGACGGACGGCCACGAGGCGGACATCCGTTACCGTCTGCGCCTGCACGATGGCAGCTTTCGCTGGTTCCGCGCACGCGCGTACCCCCGGCGGAACGCAAACGGCAACATTCTCGCATGGTACGGGAATCTTGAAGACATCCACGATCAGGTCATGGCGGAACAGGCGCTGCAGGAGAGCGAGGAACGCTATCGTCTCGCCTCCCTGGCTTCCAACGATATCATCTGGGACTTCTCGTCAGACCACAACCGCATCCAGTGGAGCAGCGCCGCAGCCACCATACTCGGCTATCCCGAGACGATGGAGGGCACAACGCGCGACTGGTGGATGGGGCGCATCCACCCGGCGGACCGGCCGGAGGTCTTACAGCGCTTCAAGGACGTCATTGCCCGCGGTCAGACGCAATGGGTGCAGGAATTCCGCGCCCGTACGGCCACGGGTGACTACCTGAACATGGTGTCGCACGGGTACATACTGCGAGATGAAAATGGCACGCCCAAACGCATCATCGGTTCGCTCCAGGACGTCACCAGACAAAGGGAGTACGAGGCAAGGTTGCAGTGGGCCGCACACCATGATGCGCTCACCGGGCTGCCGAACCGCACGCTGTTCAACGAGCATCTGGAAGCAGTTTTCCGAGAGGGCCGTTCGACCGGCAGCTGCACCCTGTTGATGGTCCTCGATGTCGACCGCTTCAAGGCCGTCAACGATGATCTTGGCCATGATGCCGGTGATGCGCTGCTCCAGGAAGTGGCCGGCCGGCTTCGGAGCGCCGTCCCTGCAAGTGCCAGCGTTGCGCGCCTTGGCGGCGACGAGTTCGCCGTCATCTGGCGCGATCTGGACGAGGAAAAGCTTGCGGCGGACACGGCAGCCGCCCTCCTCGCCAGCATTTCCGGCGCAGCCGAATTCGACGGTCACCAGATCGACGTGATCCTCAGCGCCGGCGTGGCTGTTGCCTTCTCGGATGGACAGAGCGCGGAGGAACTTCACAAGTGCGCCGATCTTGCGTTGTATGCGGCCAAGCGCGATGGCGCCGGGCAGGCCTGCCGCTTCCGTGACGAACTCCGACAGTTGGCTGCGCGTGAAACCGGGATGCTGTGGGATGCACGAACGGCTCTGCAGTCGAACCGTATCGTGCCTTTCTACCAGCCGAAGGTGTGCTTGCGGACGGGGGAGTGCGTCGGTTTCGAGGCGCTCCTTCGCTGGCACCACCAAGAAGGCCTGCGCCTGCCGTCCGAGATCAACGCAGCGCTGGAGGATTACGGTCTCTCGGTGCAGCTTACCAATAGGATGCTTGACTGTGTAATCAGCGACCTGGCATTCTGGCTGGACAGCGGAGTCGACGTCCGCCGGATAGCCATCAACGGCGCGGCGGGAGATTTCCGGCGCGGTGATTTCGCCGACCGCATCCTGCAACGTCTGGAGTCGGCCGGTCTGCCCGCAACGGTCCTGCAGCTGGAGGTGACGGAATCGGTGCTGGTGAGCCAGCATGTGAAGAACGTCGACAACACCCTGCGAACGCTCGCGCGGGCGGGTGTGACCATCGCGCTGGATGATTTCGGAACCGGCTACGCTTCGCTCACTCACCTTAAGCAGTTCCCCGTCCACACCCTCAAGATAGATCGCTCGTTCATCCGGCGACTGGACGCGGAGCGATCTGAGGATGATGTGATCGTCTCCGCCGTGCTGGACCTGGCGCGCAACCTGGGCATCAGCACGGTTGCGGAAGGCATAGAGACCCCGGCTCAGGCCGCTTACCTCGCCAGGAAAGGGTGTGATGTGGGCCAGGGTTACCTGTTCGGTCGCCCAATGCCTGCGGCACAGGTCGGGGAGATGATCGAGGTCTGGAACGCTGCCGCTGCCCGGTCGCTGATCGGATCAGCGGCAGCCTGAGGTTCCGCAGGGCTGACACCGACGCGCGGTCGCCGTTGCTCGCAGGTCGTCGCGATCATGCCGCTTGCACTCTGCGCGCCATAACCCGTTTCAGCTTTCGATGCTGATGGAAGAGCAGGAGAGACAGCGGAAAGATACTTGGCCGTCCGGGTCGATCAGAGCGTTGCCCGAACAGCACAGTGGCTCATGATCGCACACAGCATGTTGCCAATAATTCGCAATAGCGCTAGCGGCGCTCATATTGAGATCTCGTCGCAAAAGGGGTGTTTATGATTTCCGCTCGTTCGATCGCGCTTTGCGGCGCTGCAGTGTTCGCTGTGATGGCGGCTACCGCCCACGCGCAGGAACCGGCTGCCGATACGCCTGACGCGATGGCGAACGGAGATGAAATCATCGTGACCGGCGCCATTTCCGGCACGAAGACCGAGACCCCCCTGATCCAGGTTCCTCAGCCGATTACGGTCATCACCTCGGAACAGTACCTCTCGCAGGGCGCGATCAACATCAGTGATACCGTGAAGTACGCCGCCGGCGTGCTCGCCAACGCCTATGGCCGCGACACCCGCGTCGACGGCTTCCGCGTACGCGGCATCAACGCGCTGCAGTTCCGCGACGGCATGCGCGATATCTTCTCCTATTACGCCAGCATCACGTCCGACCCCTACAATTTCGAGCGCGTCGAGATCGTGCGTGGTCCTGCTTCGGTGCTGTTCGGCCAGGGTTCGATCGGCGGTCTCGTCAATCTCGTGTCAAAGACGCCGGACTTCCGCACCGGCGGCGAATTCAATCTCGTCTACGGCAGCTACGACCGCAAGGAGGCCATGGGGGACGTCAACGTCGCGCTGACTGACACTCTGGCGGTGCGGGCGGTGGGCCGCGCGCGCGACGCCGACACTTACGTCGATCACGTTCCCGACGCTCGCGTGATGTTCGCGCCGTCGCTCCGCTGGCAGCCGACCCCTGACACGAACATCGTGCTGACCGGGCTCTATCAGGAGGACGATACCGGTTCGACCTCGCAGTTCCTGCCGATCGTGGGGACGTTCCTCCCCAATCCGGCCAATCCGGACGCCCGGCTCGATCCCTACACCTTCGTCGGCAAGGCCGGCTGGGATCGCTATGCGGGCCGCTCCCTGCAAGGCGGCGGTGCCATCACGCATGACTTCTCGGATAACGTCCGTGTAAGCCTCAAGGCCCGCTACATCGACAGCGACCTTGAATACAGGACGCACTACGCCGACAGCTACTCAAACCCGACCAATCCCTTCGGACCTGACGGCCGCACCATCCCGCTTATCGCCGAAGCAAGCGACGCGCGGATGAACGTCTTTTCGACCGACAACAACGTGCAGTTCAAGTTCAACACCGGCGCCAACATCGAGCACACCCTGCTCGCCGGCATCGACTACAGCTGGAACAAGGTAGGCAAGCGGTACGGCTCCGGGGTAGACACGGTCGACCTCTACGACATCGACTACGATGCGCTGCCGACCTATGAGCCGACCGGTCCGTTCATCAGCGAGAGCCAGAAGCAGCTGGGATTCTATGTGCAGGACCAGATCCGCGCCTTCGATCGCGTCTCTGTCGTCCTGGGCGCGCGCCGTGACCGCGTGACATCCTCGTCCGGCGCCAAGGACAACGCCACCACGTTTCGCGCAGGCATCATCGGTGAACTGGGCGCAGGCTTCGCGCCGTTCTTCAGCTACACCGAAAGCTTCCTGCCACAGGCCGGCTCGATCCAGAACACCGACGGCAGCATAGGCGATCCTTACAGACCGCTCACCGGCACCCAGTACGAAGCCGGCGTCAAGTGGCAGCCGCAACCGGAGACGCTCGTCACCGTCACCGCGTTCAAGATCAAGGAACAGAACCGCGTGCTCTATCGGGCCGGCAACGCGACCACCCAATCCGGCGTGCTGAACACCAAGGGCATCGAGGTCGAGGCAAGCCACACGCTGCCGGGTAACTTCCAGCTGCTGCTCAACTACGGCTACAACAAGCTGAAGTCGGAAACCGACACCAACCTCGACTACATGCCGCGCCATGTCGCCTCGGCGTGGACGACGAAGACCTTCGCCGTGCCGGGCGACGCTCAACTGCGCCTTGGCGCGGGTGTCACCTACAACGGCAAGAGCCGGTCGACCAGTGCGATCTGGTCCATCGTCACGCCTTCGCGCACGAACGTCGATGCCCTGGCCGAGGTGACCTGGGAGAACTGGCGCTTCTCGGTCAACGCGACGAACTTGCTCAATGAGATCCAGTATGCGTCCTGCCTGGCGCGCGGCGACTGCTTCGTGGCGGCTCCGCGCAACGTGATGGGTTCGATCGGCTACCGCTTCTGATCCTTCCCGGTGCGCTGCTGCTCCCCCTCGGCAGCGCACCGGGAGCAACGCAGGGGCGCTTACTGTCGATCATCCACGGCGAACGGGGTTGAGGGCGGCCCTGACATGGCACTGGTTGCCTGAGCAAGCAGGCCACGTGCCGGTCGTGAGACGTACGACCAGACAGCGCCTACGATCGCCGCATCAGACGTCTGCCCTCGTCGAGCAGGGTGTTGAGGGTCGCCCGACCTCGCGGGGTAGCGGCGACTGTCACCCAGAAGACCAGGTGGCCGATGGCGAGAAGCAGGACGACGTTCGTCCAACTGGCCGCCAGGTAACGGGCAGAAAGCCACACCGTTCCTGACGTCACTATCGCCCCCAGCGCATAGGGGATGAGTGCGCGCAGCAATGCGTTGAAGGTGATCGGCCCCCTCCGCGTGGCCGCGTACCATAGCAGCGGACCCTGTACGCACCCCGTCGCGATGTAGGCGTTCGCTACACCCTGTATGCCCCATGGAAGTCCCACGACGAAGGAAGCAACAAAGGCAAGCGAACTCAGAAGGCCGTAGTTTCTCATCTCGCGCGTGCGGTTCTGAGTCGTGAACAGCCATCCGGTGCTATTGCTGACCGGCGCGAAGAGTGCTCCTATCGCCAAGACCTGGAAAATCGGGGCTACAGCATACCACTTCGCTCCAAGGACAGTGTAGATCACCAGTTGACTCGCCACCCCCGTCACCAGGATGCTCGGGTAGGTGAGAAGTATGACTGTCTCCAGAAGCATCAGATAGGACCTGCGATACTTCTCCCTGTCCTGGTCAAGTCTTGAAAGAAGGGGCGTGGCGACCTTCGCGATGGGGCCGGTGATCTGGCTGAGAGGCAACAGCAGCAGCTTGTAGGCACGATCATAGATGCCCAGTTGGACCTCGCCGAGAGTTCGGCCGATGAGGACGTTGTCCAGGTTGCGGGCGAAGTAGTTGAAGATGTTGAAGCCGGTCACGTTGCCGCCGAAGCCGAGGATTTCCCGCGCTTCTGGCGCCTTGCCGGGCCGTGACGGCACCCAGCGCGCCAGCGACCATGCCAGCACGAGCGCGCTGATGGTAAGCGTCGCCTGACTGATCACGAGCGACCAGTAGGAAAAGCCGAGCAGTGCCGCTGAAATGCCGGCAATGGAGCTCAAGGTATAGGACCCCAGATCGACCGCCACCAGCGAACCGAATGCGAGGCGCCGGTTAAGCAAGGCCACGTGCTGATTGTAGAAGCCCGTCAACATCAGGATGGCGCCGAGCGCAACGAGTACGGATTGAACGCGTGGTTCACCGTAGAAGATCGACGCCAGCGGAGCGCCCAGCATGACGATGACGCCCGAGGTGACGCTGACCAGCGCGCTCGTCCAGAAAATGAGACTTAGCTGGGCCTGGCTGATTTCCGGCCGCTGCACCGTGGCTTGGCTGAGGCCAAGATCCGCAAACAGCGCCACAAAGGCTATTAGTGGGGCGGCCATTGCCAGTAGGCCGAATTCGGACGGCCCAAGAAGGCGGGCCATGACAATGGATACGACGAACTGCAGCCCGAAGCGGAAGGCCTGGGCGGTCATGTTTATGGCGATGCCCTGTGCCGACTTGCGACGGATCGACGCGTGATTGCCTGGCGCGCGGCCGGCATCGAGTGCGGAAGGGTTAGCGCCCAATGTACTTGACGATCTTTTTCTTCAGCCAGCCCTGACCGGCGGAAGTCCGAAGCGATTTCCTCGCGACCCTGAGTTTGGACGGCAGGCTGTCGGCCTTTCCGAGAAGCTCATTCAGTTCATGCACTCTAAGGGCATCCGCACGGCGCCTGAACGCGCTCGACACCCCCGGATCGGCGACGAAGGAGGGATGGCGAGACAAGGTCTGTGTTTCGCCAATCATGCGACCATAGTCCACCAGGGTTCGACTGAGGCCGGAATCCCGCGTCGTGTAGATGTAGCTCAGAACATCACGCGCCAGCACATAGCGTGCGCCTTTCACGAGCGCCTCGACCACGAAGTGGAAATCCTCGCCATGGCGAATGTCGGTACGGTACTTCAGGCCATGTTCCTTTAGAAACGGAATCCGGAACAGCGGCTTCAGCAGGCCATAGTCCGGTTCCCTGTTGTGCGGTCGTGCGCCGTCGACGAATTCCCGCAGCCCAAGGACGGTTACCGGGGCATCTTCCTTGAACACGGCGCGCGACATCTCCTGACGGGCGTGCGAGAAGAAGCGCACCGATCCGGCCACGATGTCAGCGTCTCGGGACCGCGCAATCCGCACGAGGCGCTCCAGCGCACCGGGTGCCAGCGCATCGTCTGCGTCAAGAATGGCTCCCCATTCGCTTGCGGCCTGCTCAAACGCGAGATTTCGGGCGCCTGACGGGCCAAGGTTCTTCTTGCTGTCGATGACGCGCAGGCGCGGGTCCTGCCGTGAAAGCCCCTGCAGCACCGCGAGCGTATCGTCGGTCGAGCAGTCATTGACCGCGACGATTTCCAGAGCCACGCCCGGCTGATCCAGCGCGGAGCGGATGGAGCGTTCCACAAAACCCGCACAGTTGTACGCGGGCAGGATTACGGACACCTCAGGCATGATAGCGCTCATCCTTTCAGTCCTCACTCAGGGCGGGGAGCAGGAGTTGATCGGATCGACAGGGCAGAGGACAGATCAGAGGCACTGGCCACCGCTCGCTTCTGCCCGCTTGGAGAGAACCGGCGCGTGCCAGAGCAACGCCGTCAGCCCCAGCGCCGCCGTGCGAAGCCGCTGGTTCACGGGATCGGCGATCGCGGCCCAGCACCGTGATGCCACCCGCACCAGCCTGTTCGAGGACGCCCGTGCTGTCGGCCGCATCAGGATATCGTACAGGGCCGTCAGCACGATGACTGTAAGAAAGAACACTCCGCTCAGCGCCAGCCGGCCCGGGATGTCGAAACCGTAGTCCCACGTGACGCAGATGAGGAAGGCGTTGCCCGCTGAGAAGGCGAACAGGCTGCGACGGCCCGGTATGGTGGCGCGTTGAGTCCAGATCCCGTCGTGCCTGACAAGGCGGCACAGCGCAATGATGCTTGTCGCACCGCACGCACCGGCGAAAAAGTAGAAGGGATGGTTCGCATTCCTGAGCACCATCCCCGCAGCGCTCTGTGCCGTCACCCTCTCCGGCCCCATCAGTGCCGTGGCAAGCGCTCCGAATCCCAGCGCCGCGGCAAGCACGACAAATCGTCCGGTGGCAGCCCTTCTCGCCACGATTTCACCGGAACGCTCTTCGTTCAGAATGCGCCCGATCAGCATTCCCAAGGCGACGAAGAACAGGCTGTGCAGCACGGAAGGACCGGTGACGGCGTCCCCAATGCCCAGGATCAGGTCTGCCATCCGCGCCGGAGCGTAATGAGCGAACTCTGGGTCCGGCGCCGGAAGAAGCACAAAAAGGGGGTGCGCCAGCAGGAGGAGGGTCGTCGTGGCGAGAAGCGGATAAAGGCCCCAACGCTGCCGCACGACAAGTAGAAGCGGCGCCATGAAGAACAATATCGCGTAATACCGCAATATGTCCGTCAAAGGTATCTTGCCCAGAAGGAGAGCGCCGAACAGTGCACTCTTGACGCTCGTCTTTCCCAGCAAAAGCAACGGCAGCAAAGTCAGGGTGTACAGAAGCCAGCAAAGCAGCCCCCGTTCGAAAAGCCGGGCGGTGACCGCCTGCATCCCGTCGCGAACGGCGCGTCTTCTGTAGACGATTTCAAGCAGAGCACCGAACAGGATAATGAACATGGGGGTCGCAAGCCTCACCGCGAACGTCACGTGCGGCTTGCCTTCGAAGAAATCGCGCCAGACGTTTGTTGCGATAAAGGAGTGATTCAGCATGGCCAGAACGATCGCCACGGTTCGTGCGATATCCAGTCCCGGGATCTTGCCACCTGGTGGCATCACAGAAGACTCCCTATCCGGTTCCGGCCGGACATTATCCAAGAGCGAGCGACAAGAGGCCTTCTAAAAAGAGTAATGCGGCGCTTCTTTTTTGCCTTCGTTCAGAGCTTTACAACAGGCTGCCCGGGAGATCCGGACGCGAAAGGCGGCTTGAGCTCATTTCGCTGCCACAGAGATTGAAAGCTGGCGCACATGGCTGCTAGCCTCCGCTGGTTGGTGCCAGCGATGCCCTTTTGGTCGACTGTTGCGGCAGAGGGCGTACCGGGCAATCCATGGGAAAATTGCAAACCGCCGCTCAGCGAGCGTTCTACCGAATGACCGTTTCTATCGTAGCCGGGGCGCTTACCCCGCGCTAGACGACGAACCCCAACTCGCGGACATCGGACCCCATGCGCTTCATCCACACCGCCGACTGGCAGCTCGGCAAACCCTTCGGCCGCTTCGATGCGGAGACCCGCGCCGCGCTCACCGAAGCCCGGTTCGACGTTATCGACACTCTTGGCAGGGCGGCGGTGGAGCATGGCGCTGGCCATATCCTGGTCGCGGGTGACGTGTTCGACACCGAAGGGCCGGATGAGCGCACGGTGGTCCAGGCGGTCACCCGAATGGAGCGCCATGCCTGCCGCTGGTGGCTTTTGCCCGGCAACCACGATTTCGCACGAAACGGCGGCATCTGGGACCGCGTGCAAAGGCGCGCCGCCGCGAATGTCACCGTCCTGACCGCCCCCGCCGCCCACGAGATCGCAGACGGTGTATGGCTGCTGCCCGCGCCGCTGCTTCACCGCCATACGCTCGACGACCCGACCGAGGTGTTTGCGCGGATGGAAACACCCGGCGCGCGGCTTCGCATCGGGCTGGCTCACGGCTCGATCCGCGGCTTTGGCACGCAGGGCGAGACGAAGAACATGATTGCGCCTGACCGCGCGCGGCTCTCGAACCTCGATTATCTGGCGCTCGGCGACTGGCACGGCACACTGCAGGTCGATGCGCGCACCTGGTACTGCGGCACCCCCGAGACCGACCGGTTTCAGCCTGGCCGGGACGAGCCGGGACAGGCACTGCTGGTCGATTTCATGTCCGACACGGCCACCGTCAAGCCGATCCCCACCGGGCGCTTCCGTTGGTTGTCGCGTGACTGGCCCGTCGCGGACGCGATCGGCTTCACGGCGCTCGTCGACGACCTGCTGGCGTCGTGCGAGCCTGCCGCCACGCTTCTGCGCCTGACGCTTTCAGGTGTCGTCCCGCTGACGGACCGCGTGGCAATGCTGGCCCGCATTGAGGACGACCTGACCCACCGCCTGCGCCATCTCGATGTACGCGACGCCGACGTGGTGGCCAGGCCCACCGAGGAAGACCTCACCGCGTTGTCCAGCGAAGGCATGATCGGCCGGGCCGGTGCGCTGCTGCGGGCCAGGATCGCCGACGACGGCCCCGATGCGCCCCGCGCCCGCCGCGCGCTGGAGCGCCTCTTCGTAGAAGCGCTTCGTGAACGCGGAGAGGCCGCATGAGCCTGCTGATCCGCCGCATCGCGCTGGAAAACTTCCGAAAGTTCCGCGCGCCCCACGAAGTCGCCGGACTGACCGGCGGCCTCAACATCGTCATCGAACCGAATGAGACGGGCAAGTCCACGCTTCTCGAAGCGGTGCGGGCGGCGCTATTCCTCAAGCACGGCTCGACAACGCGGCTGATCCGCTCGTTCCAGCCTATCGGCGACAATGTCGGCCCGCAGGTGGCGCTTGATTTTGATGTCGCGGGCGCGCGCTGGTCGCTAACCAAGCGGTTCATCAAGTCGGCCTCGGTCGACTTGTCCGGCCCCACCGGCCGACAGCAGGGCGAGGCGGCCGAGCAGGCGCTGCAGGCCCTCCTCGGCTTCGAGGCGGGGCAACAGGGCACAGGGTTCGACAAGGCGCTGCACGGCGCGCTGGGCCTGCTGTGGGTGGCCCAGACGGATGGGCTTTGCGTCGAGGCTCCGGGCTCCTCCTTGCGCGATCTGATCGGCGCAACCCTGGAAAGCGAGGCCGGCGCCCTGGTCGGCGGTGCCGCATTCGAACGCATCCGCGCGCGCATTGACACCCAGTACGCCGCCTACTTCACCGGCAGGAGCGGCGCGCCGACACAGCGCCTGCTCGCCGCGCAGAAGCGGGTCGCCGCAGCCGCCGAGACGCTCGCCGAGGCCGAGCGGCGCGAGGGGCTGCTGGAAGCTGCCTTCGCCGATCTCGATGCCGCCCGCCGCCAGCTTTCCACATTGCGCCGAGAGTTGGAGAACGACCCGGACGCTGCTGAGCGCGCAGGTCTGCTGGCAAGGCTGGAAACCGCGCGCGGTGCCGCGCTGCAGCTTGCCACTCGCAAGGCCGAGGCGGCAGCGGCGGCAGCACGGCGCGACGGACTGGAGGATCTCGCTGCCCGTCACACCGCCGCGCTGGAACGGCAGGCGCGCGCGCAGGACCGGCAGCAGGCCGCCCGCGCCGAACTCGCAGACCTCTCCGCAGGTGTGGAGGCGGCCCGCGCCCGCGCCGACACGGCACGCGGAGCGCTCGCGACTGCGCTTTCCGCGCGTGAGGCGGCGCGCACCGCTCTGGCACAGGCGCGCGCGCAGGACACCGCCGAGCGTCGCCGTGCGCAGATCGCCGCCGCACATGAGCGGCTTGCCCATGTGGCCGCTCTGGAGGCCGAACGCGCGCCCCTCGATGCAACGGTGCGCCAGGCGGTCCCGGCGCAGGTTCTCGAAGACCTTACCGCGGCCGAGCGCGAAGTCGTGCGCCACCGCACTCTTCTCGAAGCCGACGGCACCCGCGTCGAACTGGTCGGCGCAGGAGGCGTCACGAAGGACGGAGCGCCGCTGGAAGCCGGCGAGTGGACGTTAACGCGCGAGACGAGGATAGGTCTCCCCGGCGGCGGCGAACTGGTGCTGCGCCCGTCGGAGGCGCTGGTCGGCGCACAGGCCGCGCTCGACGCCGCGCAGGCTCGCTGCGCCGCGCTGCTCGCGCAGTGGCAGGTGAGCGGTCTGGCCGAGGCACGGGCGCGCAACGACGCCGCGCGCGAAGCAAGCCGCGCTCTGGAGACGCTGACCGCGCGCGTGCTTGCCGCCGCACCGGCGGACCGGGACCTCGACCTTGCCGCCGGGCCCGGGCCGCTGCGCGCCTTTGTCGCCGCTCATCCCCTCGCTGCCGCACGCGCCGAGGCTCACGCGCCTTCGCCTGCCCGCTCCCTGGTTGAACTGGAGGCCGAACAGGACCACACCGAGGCCGCCTTTGCCCGGGCCGAAGCGCAGGCGCGCCAAGCGGAGGACGACGCGCGCGAGGCCGAGAAGGCGCAGACACCGCTCGCCATCGAGGAGCGCACCGCCGCTGCCGACCTCGCCCGCGTGGCGGAGGAACTGGCCCTTCTCACCGCACACGCCGACTTCACCGACCTCCCCGAGACGTTGCCGGCCGCGCGCGAGGCTGCTGCCACCGCATCGCTCGCCTTGCAACAGGCCCAAGCCAACGCCCGTGCTTTCGACGAAACCGCCCTCACCCGCCGCCTTGACACCCTCGCCGCGCGCCGACGGGCCGCGGAAGAGAGCCGCGCAGACCTGACCACCCGCATCGCCCGCCTCGAGGCGCAAGTGGAGAGCGACGGCGGCAAGGGCCTCGCCGAACACGCTGCCGCCGCGCGCGAGGAGGACGAAGCCGCTCGCTCCGCACTCGTGCGCATCACCGAGGAGGCCGAAACGCTCAAGCTGCTGCGCGAGACGCTGGCCGAGGCGCAGGCGGAAACCGCGCGTTCGATCACCGGGCCGGTGGCCACCCGCGCCGCCCGCCACGTCGGGCGCATCCTGCCGGGCGCGGAGCCCGCCTTCGCCGACGACCTGGGCCTCACCGCCATCCGTCGCGCGGGGGTGGAAGAGGCGTGCGAGCAGCTGTCGAAGGGAACGCAGGAACAGCTCGCGCTCCTCACCCGGCTCTCGTTCGCCGATATGCTGCTCGAAGAAGGCCGCCCCGTTTCGCTGATCCTTGACGATCCGCTGGTCTATTCCGACGACGTGCGCCTCGACGCGATGACCGACCTGATCCTCGAAGCGTCGGAACGCATGCAGGTAATCCTCCTGACCTGCCGCGAGCGGGCTTTCCGGCACGTCGAAGGGAACCGGCTGCGGATGTAACGAGGAGCGAGCACGCACTACCTTGGGAGGTCGACGACGACGTTCTCGATAGCGGGGCAAGCTGGAAACGCGCAAGAACCGGTATTTTTGCGGCGAAGTGAGCGGGTTTGATGAGGCTGAGGCTGCCGGAACACGAAAGAGGCAGCTTTCAGATGGATTTCCGCGACAGCCGGCGCCGAGTTTGCCGGTTTGCAGGCAGAGTCAGCCCGTGCATTCCCGGCGTTCGTGGAAGATCAGCCTGTTGAAGTTGTAGGCCAGGTTGCAGACTTCATTGCCTGGCGTTCCCCTTCGGTATTCCGCTGCTTTGAAGCGGGCACCAGCGAGGCATCCACAATCTGCCCCGACATCGGAATGTAGCCCTTCTTCTGAAGTTGCCAATCAAAGACCTTCATCACCCGTGAGTGTTCCTGTCTCATTCAGGCGATTACCAAAATGCCGGATCGTGTTCTCGTCCGGTGTCCGGGCCCCAAGCGGCAGCCCCAGAAATCGCAGCCAACTCAGCCGATCATGGATCATGAACTCCATCCGAGCGTCAGACAGATTATGCTGCGCCTGCATACCCCCAAATGCAAACGTTATCTTGGCATCCAGTGGGTTTCGGTGGGATGCGATGAAGCCCCGACTTCGGGCCGTAAACCGCAGAAAATAAATAAAAAACCGCCTCGGAAGTCCCGGGACGGCCTGACGTTCTGTTGTTTGGTTGCGGGGGCAGGATTTGAACCTGCGACCTTCAGGTTATGAGCCTGACGAGCTACCGGGCTGCTCCACCCCGCGTCACCGATTGTGTGCGTT